>NZ_SMKU01000656.1 GCF_004349215.1 Actinomadura rubrisoli
GGGCTCGGAGATGTATATAACAGACAGGGGCGGGGGCGTGTCTCTCGGGCTCTGATCACCGGTGCCGCCACCTGGGCTGTTCTTGGGGGGACGTCTCTGGGCCGCGAAGGTGTTTTCATGGCCCGGGCTCTTGAGGACGGAGATCTGGAGGCGGCGCGCGGACGGTTGTCCCACTTGTGCGCCAGGGACCCGAAGGGGCTGGGAGCCGCGGAGCTGGCTCGGGCGACCGTGGAGTCGTTGGCCGAGAACACCTCGGATGCCGCCATCGCTCCTTTGCTGTGGGGGGCCGTCGCGGGAGTTCCGGGATTGGTCGTCTATCGGGCGATCAACACGCTTGACGCGATGGTCGGGTACCGCAATGCGCGGTACGAGCGGTTCGGGTGGGCGGCGGCCCGGTTGGACGATGCGGCCAACTGGGTTCCGGCCAGGGTGACGGGGCTATTGACGGTACTTTGTTCCGGACGCGAAGCGTGGCGGGTGCTGCGGAGGGACGGGAAGAACCATCCGAGTCCCAATGCCGGACGGTGCGAGGCCGCGTTCGCCGGGGCGCTGGTCAGATTGGGCGGGACGAATTCCTACGGCGGCGATATCGAGCGGCGTCCGGAAATGGGGGACGGGCGGGCTCCCGAGGTCGCCGACATCCGGCGGGCGGTCAGGCTTTCGGGAAGGGTCGCACTGGTGGCCGCAGGGCTGGCGGCGGCCGCGGCGTGGGGACGGCGGTGAGCGGGGCGCTGCTGGTCGCGGGGACGACGTCTGACGCGGGCAAGAGCGTCGTGACCGCCGGGCTGTGCCGCTGGCTTGCGCGGAACGGGGTGAAGGTCGCGCCGTTCAAGGCCCAGAACATGTCGCTGAACTCGATGGTGACGAGCGATGGTGCCGAGATCGGACGGGCGCAGTACATGCAGGCGCAGGCGGCAAGGGTGGAGCCGCGGGCCATCATGAATCCCGTACTGCTCAAGCCGGGGAGCGATCGGCGTAGTCAGGTCGTGGTACTCGGGCGCCCTGTCGCCGAGGTCGATGCCCTTCAGTACGGTTCCCATAAGGAGCGGCTTCGGGGCGTCGTGCAGGAGAGCTTGAGCCAGTTGCGGGCCGAGTTCGACGTGGTGGTCTGCGAAGGGGCGGGGAGCCCCGCGGAGATCAATCTGCGTGCCGGGGACATTGTGAACATGGGACTCGCGCGGGCCGCCGATCTGCCGGTCATCGTCGTCGGGGACATCGATCGCGGCGGGGTGTTCGCGTCGCTGTACGGGACCGTCGCTCTTCTGGAGCCGGAGGATCAGGCGCTCATCGCGGGATTCGTCATCAACAAGTTCCGTGGCGCGAGGGAGTTGCTGGAACCCGGGCTTGAGCAGTTGAAGGCCCTTACAGGACGTCCCACGCTCGGGGTGCTGCCCTGGAAACTGGGGCTGTATCTCGACTCCGAGGACACCCTGGCCTTGGACGCGCCGCGTCCCGACGCGAGGGCCGCTTTGGGGAAGGACACTCTCAGGGTCGTGGTGGTGCGTTTTCCGCGCATCTCGAATTTCACCGATCTGGACGCGCTGGCGTGCGAGCCCGGTGTCGTCGTCCGGTACGCGGCGAGCGCGGGGGATCTGGCCGAGGCGGATCTCGTGGTGTTGCCTGGAACCAGGGCAACGGTCAACGACTTGACATGGCTGCGCGAGCGGGGCCTGTCTCTTATACAAATCTAAAAAAAAAACACCTTCCCACCGAGTGGATACAACACTGCCTGACGCTTTCTGCTCATGCGACCTTTCGCCGCCGTCGTTTACCGGGGGACATGGTTATCTGGATGGTGGTGCAATGAGCCAATTACCGATGTTGTTCGCCGTCGGAA
>NZ_SMKU01000657.1 GCF_004349215.1 Actinomadura rubrisoli
CACCCAAGCCGCCGCCGGAGTCGCCGGAATCATCAAAATGATCATGGCGATGCGGCACGGCACCCTCCCCAAAACCCTGCACGCCGACCAACCCTCCCCCCACATCGACTGGGACTCCGGCGCCGTCCGCCTGCTCACCGAACCAGAGAACTGGCCGGAAACCGGACACCCACGCCGCGCCGCGGTGTCCTCCTTCGGCATCAGCGGCACCAACTCCCACATCATCATTGAGCAGGCACCCGAGGAGGAGCCGCGCGAGCCGGTGGAACCGCAGCCGGTCACCCCGTGGCTGCTGTCGGCCCGATCCGGCGAGGCGCTCGCCGAGCAGGCCGCGCGGCTCGCCGACTTCGTCTCCGGCACCGGCGGGCCCGCCGACGCCGAGATCGGGGCGGCGCTGGCGGGCGGCCGGGCGCGGCTCGGCCACCGGGCCGCGGTGGTCGGCGCCGACCGCGAGGAGCTGCTGGCGGGCCTGACGATGCTCGCCGCGGGCGGGAGCGCGGACAACGTCGTCCAGGGCAGGGCCGCGAAGGGCGGGAAGACCGCGTTCCTGTTCTCGGGTCAGGGCTCGCAGCGGCTCGGAATGGGACGCGAGCTGCACGCCGCGTTCCCCGTCTTCGCCCAAGCCTTCGACGAAGCCCTCGACCTGCTCGAACCCGGCCTGCGGGACGTCATGTGGGGACAGGACGCGGCGTTGCTGGACCAGACCCGGCACGCCCAGCCCGCGCTGTTCGCCTTCCAGGTCGCGCTCCACCGGCTCTACGCCTCCTGGGGCCTGCGCCCCGACCTGCTGATCGGCCACTCCATCGGGGAGCTGACCGCCGCGCACGCCGCCGGTTCGCTCTCCCTGGAGGACGCCTGCACCCTCGTCACCGCGCGGGCCCGCCTCATGCAGGAGGCGCCCGGCGACGGGGCCATGGCCGCCGTCCAGGCCACGGCCGAGGAACTCGACCTCCCCGACGGCGTGACCGTCGCCGCCGTGAACGCCCCCGGCTCCGTCGTCGTCTCCGGCGCCGCCGGAGCCGTGCTCGACCTCGCCAGGACGTGGTCGGACCGGGGCCGCAAGACCCGGCCGCTGCGGGTCAGCCACGCCTTCCACTCCGCCCTCATGGACCCGGTCCTCGCCGAGTTCCGTGCCGTCGCCGAGACGCTCGTCCCGGCGCCGCCGAAGCTGCCCGTCATCTCCAACCTGGACGGACGGCCGGTCGAGGAGTTCACCGCCGACTACTGGGTCAGGCACCTGCGCGAGGCCGTCATGTTCGCCGACGGCACCGCCGCCCTCGCCGCCCGCGGCGCCACCGCGTTCGTGGAGCTCGGCCCGGATCCGGTGCTGCTGCCGCTGGTGGCGCAGACGCTCGCCGACGCGGACGCCGCGCTGATCGGGACGGTCCGCCGGGACCGTCCCGAGCCCGCCGGGGCCGTCGCCGCGCTGGCCCGGGCGCACTGCGCGGGCAGCGCCGTGGACTGGTCCGCGTTCTTCGGCGGCGCGACCGGCCCGCACGCCCAACTGCCGACCTACCCCTTCCAGCGCCGGTCGTACTGGCTGCCGATGGGCGCGGCGGGGCAGCCGGGCGGTTCCGGCCACCCGCTGCTCGGCGCCGCCGTCCCGCTCGCCGAGGGCGACGGGCTCGTCCTCACCGGACGGCTGTCGGCCGCCACCACGCCGTGGCTGGCCGACCACCGGGTCGGCGGCGCCGTGCTGCTGCCGGGCACCGCGTTCGTGGACCTGGCCCTGCACGCGGGCGACCACGTCGGCTGCGACCGGCTCGACGACCTGGTGCTGGAGGCGCCGCTGGTGCTGCCGGACGCGGGCGCCGTCGAACTCCAGGTCTCCGTGGGCGCCCCCGGCGACGGAGGGTCCCGCCCGCTGGCGTTCTTCTCC
>NZ_SMKU01000658.1 GCF_004349215.1 Actinomadura rubrisoli
GGGGGCGCCTCGGCCGGGGAGTCCGCGCCGCCGAAGCTGGGCGGTGCCGGGGAGGCGGGAACGGCCTGCGTCCCCGCCTCCTCTGCGGGCTCCCGGGTGTCTCTAGGTCCAGACATAAGCAGACAGCGTATTCAAACCGGTCACTTTTGGAGAGGCTTGCCTTCGGTTTCCCTGTAGTGCAGGGCCAGCGACAGGCCGCTGCCCTTGACGATCTGCGTCCCGAACGCGCGGACGGTGGCGTGGTACTTCGCCTCGATCTTCTTGCCGTCCGGCCGCTGGACCCACGTCATGATGACGTAGTGGCCGAAGGCCTCGGACGTGCCGAGGGCCTCGCCCTTGCCGTTGTTCTTGGAGACGCCCTTGCCGGGCAGCGCCTGAAGGAACGCGTCCTTGGCGCCGGCGGCCTTCACCGCCTGCTTGGCGGCGGCCTCGGTCCTGAGGTTGAGGACGCCGACGGTGCCGATGAGCTTGCCGGTGCCGAGGGCGTAGGTGGCGCGGAGCGCCTGCGCGCAGCCGCCCTTCTTGAGCGCCTTGGTCAGCGTGACGCCGCCGACGACGCCGGTGCAGCCGCGCTTGGCGTTCACGGCCGTCCGCACGTACTTCTGCTTGCCGCCCTTGAACGTCGCCTTGCCGAAGACCTCGCTGAGCGTCAGCGCCTTGGGATCGGTCGAGCGGCTCTTGAGCTTCACCGGGTCCAGGGGCGCGACGGCGGGGCTGGGCTTGGGCTGCGGCGTCGACACGGTCGGGGACGGTTCGGCGGCCTTGGGCTTGGAGTCGTCCTTGAGCACCGACGACAGGCCGACGCCGCCGCCGATGAGGACCAGGCCGGCGGCGACCGCGCCGCCGATGATCAGAGGGAGGTTGCGGCGCCGCTCGGGCGCGACCAGTCCGTCGGACGGGCCGGGCGGGCCGGCGGGGCCCGGCGGGCCGGGCGGCGTGCCGCCGAAGCCGCCGTCCATCGGCGCCGCGAAGGGGTCCTCGTCCGGCGCCTGCCCGGCGACGGGCTCGTCGCCCCAGCCGGTCGGGCCCGGCGGCCCGCCGAGGGCGCCGAACGGGTCGGTGCCCGAGGGGGACGGTCCGCCGGGGGGCTGCCCGCCGTGGCCCTCGTCGCGCGCGGCGAAGGGGGTCTCGTCGTTGTCGTTGCCGTACGGTGCCGCCTCTGGCCTTCCGGCTCCGGGACCGTACGGAGCTTGCGGCGGCTGCGGGGTGGGCCAGCCGCCGGGCTTGCCTTGATCGCCCGGATAACCCATGGCTTGGACCTTACCGTTCCTCGTTCAGGGCTCTGGACCTTCGGAACACCCACCATGACATGGGGGCGAACCGGGCGCCGGTGGTTTGCCGAACGCCGAGGTGAGGGCCGGGTCACGTCCAGCCGAAGTCCTGGGTCCACAGGGGGCCGCCGGGCCCGTCGGCCGTGCCGACGCCGATGGCGCGCAGGTCGCAGTTCAGGATGTTGGCGCGGTGGCCAGGGCTTTTCATCCAGCCCGCCACGACGGCGGCGGCGGTCGCGTAGCCCTTGGCGATGTTCTCCGCGCCGGGGTTCGGGTACCCGGCGTCCTCCATCCGCTTCCAGGGGCTGTCGCCGTTGCGGGAGGTGTGGTCGAAGTAGCCGTTGGCGGCCATGTCCTCGGAGTGCCTGCGGGCGGCGGTGGCGAGCCGCGCGTCGGCGCGCAGGGCCTTGCAGCCCGCCTTGGCCCGTTCGGCGTTGGTGAGCTCGGTGACGGCCGCCTCGGGGCCGGACCGGGTGGAGCCCGGGGCGCGGCCATGCGGCGGCCTGCCCTTGGACGGCGGTGTCCTCGTCTCGGACGGCTGGACGGACGGGCGCAGGGGAGGGCGCACCGTCCTCAGCGGCGGGGTCTCCCCGGTGGGGGTG
>NZ_SMKU01000659.1 GCF_004349215.1 Actinomadura rubrisoli
CGCCCCCGAAGAGCCCGCTCCCAAGGAGACGGCCCCCGAGGGCCCCAAGGAGACGACGCCCGAGGGCCCGGCCTCAGAGGAGAAGCCGTAATGGGGGACCTTCGCGCCCTCCCGGTCCCGGACGGGCTGGAGGGCGAGCGGATCGACGCGGCCCTGGCCCGGCTGTTCGGGCTCTCCCGGGGCAGCGCCGCCGACATCATCGCCGCGGGCGACGTCCTGCTGGACGGGCACGCGGTGTCGACCAAGTCCGAGCGGCTGCACGCCGGTGCCTGGCTGGAGGTCACCCTGCCGCCGCCCGCGTCGGCGCCCGCGCCGGTCGCCGAGCCCGTCCCCGGGATGGGCCTGCTGTACGAGGACGACGACATCGTCGTGGTCGACAAGCCGATCGGCGTCGCCGCCCACCCCACCACCGGCTGGACGGGCCCGACCGTCCTCGGCGGGCTGCTCGGCGCCGGGCACACGATCGCAACCAGCGGCGCGTCCGAACGGCAGGGCATCGTGCACCGGCTCGACGCCAACACCACCGGCGCCATGGTCGTGGCCAAGAGCGAGGTCGCCTACTCGCGTCTCAAGCGGGCCTTCAAGGAGCGCCGCATCGACAAGCGGTACCAGGCGCTCGTCCAGGGCCACCCCGACCCGTTCCGGGGGACGGTCGACGCGCCGATCGACCGGCACCCGTCCGGGGACGGGCGGTTCGCGGTGGTGGCGGGCGGCAAACCGTCCGTGACGCACTACGACACGGTGGAGGCGTTCCGCGCGGCCACCTTGCTCGACATCGACCTGGAGACGGGCCGCACCCACCAGATCCGGGTGCACATGTCCGCGATCCGGCATCCCTGCATAGGCGACATGGCGTACGGCGCCGATCCGACGCTGGCGGCCAGGCTCGGCCTCAAGCGCCAATGGCTGCACGCCGCCCGGCTGGGCTTCGAGCACCCGACCCGGGGCGATTGGGTGGAATTCCAGAGCCCGTACCCGGACGACCTGGCCAACGCCCTGCAGATCATCACCGAAGAGTCCTGAACCCCAGCGCCAGGCCAGCCCCCTAGAGCCCGGCCAGGCGTAGCCCGGCGGCCACCCCCGCCGCCACCACGAGGACGACCAGGAACGGCGCCCGTAGCAGAAGCGCGACCACGGCCGCGCCAAGGCCCGCCATGCGGGCGCCGTCGAACTCCAGGGTTCTGCCGTCGGCCAGCGCCTGGACCGCGATCAGCGCGGTCAGCAGCGCGACCGGTACCAGGTCGGTGAACCGGCGCACCCGGGGATCGTCCAAGACCCGCTGCGGTGTGACCAGGCCGCCGAGCTTCAGCGCGTAGCACCCCAGCCCGGTGGCGATGACGGCGATCCAGACGTTCACGCGGCCCTGCCTTTCTGATAGTGCCTGCGCTTGACGAGGGCGGGCAGCACCGCGACGGCCGCGAGCATGACGGGCACGCCGGGCGGCAGCAGGGGCGTCGCGGCGACCGCGATGGCCGCGGCGCCCACCGCGACACCGGCCTCGGCGCGTCCGGCGGTCAGCCGCGGCCACAGCAGCGCCAGGAACACCGCGGGCCCGAGCACGTCCAGCCCGATGGCCTCGGGATCGCCCAGCCGCGCCGCGCCGGCCGCCCCCAGCAGCGTCGTCGCGTTCCACACCGCGTACAGGGTGATCGCGGTGGTGTAGAACCCGGCGCGGGCCGCCGCCCGTCCGGGCTGGGCCGCCGCCACGGCCGTGGTCTCGTCGATGACGACCTGCGCGGTGAGCAGCCGCCGCCATCCCCGCGCGTCCAGCGTCCGTGCGAGCCGCAGCCCGTACAGGGCGTTGCGCCCGCCGAGGAGCACCGCCCCGAGCGTCCCGGCGACGAGCCCGCCGCCC
>NZ_SMKU01000065.1 GCF_004349215.1 Actinomadura rubrisoli
TTATCGTCGGAAGCGTCAGATGTGTACAAGAGACAGGGCCGTGGCGGGGCGGCGATACCGGTTCCGGTGTGATGCGCCGGATGTCGTGGCGCGGCCGTAGACTCCTTCGTCGTGGCAGGACGGATTCGCAATGAGGACATCGCGCTCGTACGGGAGCGGTCGTCCATCGCCGACGTCATCGGCGAGTACCTCCAGCTGCGCAGCGCCGGTGGCGGCAACCTGAAGGGCCTCTGCCCCTTCCACGACGAGAAGTCGCCCTCGTTCAACGTGACCCCCTCGCGCGGGCTGTACTTCTGCTTCGGCTGCGAGGCGGGCGGCGACGTCATCAAGTTCGTCCAGGAGATCGAGCACCTGACCTTCTCGGACGCGGTGGAGCGGCTGGCGGTGCAGGTCGGCGTCCAGCTGCGCTACGAGGACGGCGGCGGCCGCGCCACCCGGGCGGACGGCGGCCAGCGCGCGCGCCTGATCGAGGCGCACCGCGCCGCCGCCGAGTTCTACACCGGGCAACTCGGCTCGCAGGAGGGCGCGATCGGGCGCAAGTTCCTGTCCGAGCGCGGGTTCGAGGCCGCCGATGCCGCCCACTTCGGCGTGGGGTTCGCGCCCCGCGAGTGGGAGGGCCTCGTCCGGCACCTGCGCGGCCGCGGCTTCGCCGACCGCGACCTGGTCGCCGCCGGGCTGGCCAAGGAGGGCCGGCGCGGCCCGATGGACCGGTTCCGCGGCCGGCTGATGTGGCCGATCCGCGACCTGGGCGGCGACGTCATCGGCTTCGGCGCCCGCCGCCTCTACGAGGACGACGAGGGCCCCAAGTACCTGAACACCCCCGAGACGCCGCTGTTCCACAAGGGCTCGGTGCTGTACGGGGCCGACCTGGCCAAGAAGGAGATCGCCAGGCGCCGGCAGGCCGTGGTGGTCGAGGGCTACACCGACGTGATGGCCTGCCACCTGTCGGGCGTCCAGACGGCCATCGCGACGAGCGGCACGGCGTTCGGCGACGACCACATCAAGATCCTGCGCCGGCTGCTCATGGACCAGGACGAGTTCCGCGGCGAGGTGATCTTCACCTTCGACGGCGACTCGGCCGGGCA
This sequence comes from Actinomadura rubrisoli, assembly GCF_004349215.1. Lineage (GTDB taxonomy): Bacteria > Actinomycetota > Actinomycetes > Streptosporangiales > Streptosporangiaceae > Spirillospora > Spirillospora rubrisoli. The sequence goes on from NZ_SMKU01000065.1 coordinate 1,086, forward strand.
GAAGGCGGCGCTGCGGGCGTTCGCCGACGAGCAGAAGTTCGTCACGCAGACGTTCGTGGCCGTCCAGCCCGACGGGCTCGACCCGTGCGACCTGCGGGTCCGGCACGGCGACGCGGCGGTGCGCGATCTGGTGGCCTCTCGGCTGCCGCTGTTCGAGTTCAAGGTGCGCAACGCGATCCAGCAGCACGACCTCGACACCGCCGAGGGACGGCTCGGCGCGCTGGACGCGGCGGCCCCCGTGGTCGCCGCCATCAAGGACCGGGCGCTCCGCCAGATGTACGCCGTCAACCTCGACCGCTGGCTCGGCATCATGGACGAGCAGTTCGTCCTGCGCCGCGTCCGCGACCTGGCGGCCCGCCGGCACGAGCGCGGGCGCGGCGGGCACGGGCAGGTGAGCGGGCCGGGACGTCCCGGGGACGGGCGCCAGGGGAACGGCCGGCAGGGGAGCGGGCCCGGGGACGGGTCCCCGGGCGGCGGCGCCCAGGCGCCCGCCGAGCGGCCCTCCTTCGACCCGAACGACCCGGACGTCCAACGCGAGCGCGAGCTGCTCAAGCTGGCCGTCCAGCGCCCGGCGCTGCTCGGGCCGGGTTTCGACGAGGTCCCGGCGGAGGCGTTCATCGCGCCGCCGCACGCGGCGGTGCGGGCCGTGATCGCGGCGGCGGGCGGCGTGGCGGCGGCGGGCGGTGTCGCGGAGTGGGTCGCGCTGCTGCTGGAGGACGCGCCGAACGAGCAGGTCAGGGATCTGATCACCAGGCTAGGGGTCGAGCCGGTGCGCTCCGCCCAGGAATCGGACGACCGTTATGCCGTGGAACTGCTCGCCCGAATACAGGAACGCCAGCTCACCCGCATGATCGCCGACGCGAAATCTAAACTCGGTCGGCTGAATCCGGTCGAGCGGCCCGACGAGTACAGCCGGCTCTTCGGCGATCTTGTCGCGCTTGAGCAGCAGAGACGGGTGTTGCGGGAGCGAGGGCTTGGGGCCCAGTAAGTCAAGAGTCCTTAAAATAGGTCCTGTGATCTAGCCCCCATTTGACGCAAACTGTCTGCGTGGGCCCTTCGGTGCTGCCTAGCGAGGCGCCATCGGTTGATCAGGTGGCGGACCTCGTCGCACGCGGTAGAGAGCGCGGCGGTGTGACCGTCGACGACGTTGCTGCCGCGCTCGATCGCTCGGACTTGCCGGACGACTCTCTTGAGCGGGTCGTCCGGATGCTCGCAGAGCAGGGGGTAGAGGTCCTCGAATCTCAGCAGGAGACCGAGGACGTCACGCGAGCGGATGAGGGAGACCTCGGCAAGCGGGCGCCGACGAGCGACTTGGTTCGGATCTACCTGAGAGAGATCGGTCGCGTACCGCTACTCACGGCAGAAGATGAGGTAGAACTCGCGAAATCGATCGAGGCGGGGCTCTTCGCGGAGGAGAAGATGGCGCACGTCGCCATCCTCGGCCGCGGCGAGCGCATCGACCTCGAACTGCTCGCCCGCGAAGGTGTGCGGGCGAAGCAACGCCTGATCGAGGCCAACCTGCGGCTGGTGGTCTCGATCGCGAAACGCTATGTGGGCCGGGGAATGCTCTTCCTCGACCTGATCCAGGAGGGAAATCTCGGACTCATCCGTGCGGTCGAGAAGTTCGACTACACGAAGGGGTTCAAGTTCTCCACGTACGCCACCTGGTGGATCCGGCAGGCGATCACCCGCGCGATCGCCGACCAGGCGAGGACCATCAGGATCCCGGTGCACATGGTGGAGACCATCAACAAACTGGTCCGGGTGCAGCGTCAGATGCACCAGGACTTCGGCCGCGAACCCACCCCGGAGGAGATCGGCCTGGAGATGGGCCTGACGCCCGTCCGGGTCGTGGAGATCCAGCGGATCGCCCAGGAGCCGGTGTCGCTGCAGTCGCCGATCGGAGAGGAAGACTCCGACCTCGGCGACTTCATCGAGGACGCGGACGCCGTCGTGCCCATCGAGGCGGCGGCGTTCATCCTCTTGCAGGACCAGCTTGAGGACATCCTGGGCACGCTGTCGGACCGCGAGCAGCGCATCATCCAGCTGCGCTTCGGGCTGACCGACGGCCATCCGCGCACCCTCGAAGAGGTCGGCAGGGAGTTCGGCGTGACGAGGGAGAGGATCCGCCAGATCGAGTCCAAGACGCTCGCGAAGCTGCGCCACCCGTCACGGGCGCAGATGTTGCGCGAGTACCTGGACTGACCGCATTCGCGGAAATCGCCCCCGACCTGCTGATAAGCCGGGTCGGGGGCGATTTGGCTGTTAGCATGCCGTACTCAGTCCAGATACCGCCCGATGCTCACTGGGGCCGCGATGACCTCCGACGAACTGCACTCCCTGCTGGACTCCTGGCTGCTGCACCTGCGCGCGGAGCGCAAGTCCCCCAACACCCTGAAAGCCTACGGTCAGGGCGTCCGCCGCTTTCTCTTGTGGGCTGAGGGTGAAGGGATCGAGCCCGCGCTGACCAGGTCCGTGGTTAACGCATGGATCGCCTCGTTGATCGACGGCGGTGCCGAGGGGGAGACGATCGCCGGATGGCAGGGTGCCGTCCGCCGGTTCTCCGCCTGGCTGGCCGCCGAGGGCGAGCTTGCCACCGACCAGCTCCTCGGCCTCAAGCGCCCGACGGTCGACGTGAAGGTCGTTCCGGAGCTGACCGACGAGCAGATCCGCGCGCTGCTGGCCACCTGCACCCACAAGAACTTCCACGATCGCCGCGACGAGGCGATCATCCGGTTCATGGTGGAGACCATGGTCCGGATCGGCGAGGTCGTCAGCATGGACAAAGACGAGGTCGATCTGTCTACCGGTACCGCCGTCGTGCGTCGCGGGAAGGGCGGCAAGGGACGCCGGGTGCCGTTCGGGCCCCAGACCAGCCGGGCCCTGGACCGGTATCTGCGGCTCCGCAGGGCTCACCGGCTCGCTGACGCCCCGAATCTGTGGCTGGGGGACCGGGGCAAGACTCTCGGCTACGAGGGCGCCTACGCCACGCTCACCCGCCGCGCCGCCCGCGCTGGCCTTCCTGACGACTTCACCCCGCACTGGCTTCGGCACACCGGTGCCGGCCGCTGGCTCGGCGCTGGCGGGTCTGAGGGCGGATTGATGGCGGTCGGCGGATGGGCGCGCCGGGAGATGATCGACCGGTACACGCGGGCCACGTCGGAGAAGCGCGCGGCCGACGAGTCCCGGCGCCTCAACCTTGGGGACTTGTAGTGGCCGGATGGTGTTTCCAACAAGCGCCCCGTTTGTGAAGCGGCAATCTGCGGCAAACCCCCCACGCCAGCGGGGCCACCTGGGTAGAACCTGGAGGCATGCCCGCCCCAATCTCGTCATCGGTACAGGCGGCCCGGCAGCGTCTCGCCGATCAGCTGAAAGAGCTGCGGGAGGACGCCGGGCTGTCCGGCCGTGAGCTCGCGCGGCGCGCTGGCTGGTCAGCCGGGGTCGCGAAAGTGTCGAGGATCGAACATGGGCATCGGCCGATCTCCATCGAGGACCTTCGCAGATGGTGTGAGGCGTGCGGGATATCCGAGCAGCGCACGGCCGAACTGCTCGCTGAACTCCGCGCGGTGGCCACCATGTGGACCACCTACAAGCGGCTGCACCGAGCGGGACTGCGGCGGGCCCAAGAGTCGGTGCGCTCCGACTTCGAGGAGGTGACCCTGCTCCGCTCTTACCAGTCCCGCAGCATCCCCGGCCTGCTCCAGACTGAGGACTACACGCGGGCAGCTCTGGACACCGTCCGCCGTGAGGAGAACCTGGCGTCCGGCGATGCAGATCTTGACGCCGCCGTCGTCGAACGGATGGACCGGCAGGCCGTATTGCGCCGGCCGGGCAAGCGGTTCGTCTACGTCGTCGAGGAGGACGTCCTCTGGTACCGGCCGTATCCCCGCACCGTCCATGCCGACCAGCTCCGCCACCTGCGGGCGGTGGCGACAGGAAGCCTGCCTTCGGTGGTATTCGGGGTGATTCCCCGCACGGTCGATCGGCGCGGGAACCGGCCACGGGAGGCATTCATCATCAATGATGAGGCCCTGGTGACGATCGAGCTGGTCTCGGGATATCTGCGCATCACCACTTCCGACGAGGTCGCGGTCTATGTGAAGGCGTGGAAGGGACTTCAGTCCCTCGCAACTCGCGGACCAGGCGCGGCTGCGTTGATCGACCAGGCCCTTGACGACCTCACTGGGAGCGGGTGAGGGTCGGACAGACATCGCCCAGGAAACAGGAGGCATCCATGCCCGCGGAGGGGCCCATCGACTTCGTCGGCTCAGACGGAGACTCGCCGCAGGACGACTGCGCGGCCGTGTGGCGCGACCCCGTAACCGGAGACTTCCGCTTCCGGGGCCGTCTGACGGACCCGGCGGTCACGTCGCGGCTCAGCAACGACGTCACCCAATCGACCGACGAGGTAGACGTATGGCTGCCCGCGCGCATGGAGGGCGTCATCCGTGAGGCGCTGGACGGCACATACGAGGCGGGCCGACAAGGACCGGGGAGTCCGTCTTTCGAGTTCCTCCTCGACCACACCGAGCGGTCGGCGGTGCACCTGGAAATGCGGGACGGGTACGACGAGGAACCCCACTTCCTGCAATGGCAGCAGACCGGCGACGCCACCGGCTACGACTGGTCACGCTGGATCGGCCTCGTCGGCGCCGCCCGGGAACGCGGCGTGACGTTCCGGCGGCTGCGGATCGTCTCGGAGCCCGTCAGCGACTACATCCGCTGGGAGCACGCCATCAGCTACGGCAACGTCGATGCAGGAGAGGACCTGCGCTGGCTACCCCGGTCGAGGGCGTACGACCTGACACTGCCGGGAGCGGACCTGTGGCTGTTCGACCGGCGGCGCGCACGATTCGGTATCCAGAGGGGCGACGGGTCCCGGGGAACGTACGAGTTCAGCAGTGATCCGCGTGTCGTGCGGCAGGTCATCGCCTCGTTCGAGATGGCCTGGGAGCGGGCGATTCCGCACGAGGAGTACAAGCTGGACTAGCCGCCGAGCGGCGTTGCGGCAAACGGCGGCAAACCTCTGGCCTCGCAGATCCGGCGGGATGGACGCTCTGTGTCATCGACACAGAGCGGCCCAGGGAGCGGTGCGTGAACACCGGGAGATCCAGGGCCTGACCGGATCGGAGGCCCCGCCATGGGCAGCAGCGGAGCAGGCGAGGCGGGCACGAGTGAACGCTTCGACGGCACCGAGCACCCGCACGCCTACCCCAAGCTCTATGAGCTGATGAACGCTTTGCGGCGACGGCGTCTCAGTGTGGAACTGCGAGCCAGTCCGCTGGCGGTGATCGTGACCCGTCCAGACGGTCCCGCGGAAGCGGTTCGGACGGTCACGTGCAAGCCGCGGGTCACCGACGCCGAAAGGATGTGGTTCTTCGACGACGCCACCGGAGAGCCGATCGCCGAGGCCGAGCACATCATCGAAGCCGCCGTGATCATCGCCGGGGACCCGGGCAAGCCGGCCGTCACGCCGTACGGGCCGATGGACGCCCTGTACGCCGCGGTGCGGCGGCGGATCCCGCAGATCAACGCGCGCTGCGAGTCCGTCCCCCAGACCTCATGGCTGGAGGGGGCCAAGGCGACGGGCAACCACCTGCACGTCTCCTACCAGGGCGAGAAACGCAGGATCTCCTGGGACGACGACGCCGAGAGCTACGTGTGGTCGACCGGACCCGACACCGGCGGCCGGTTGTCGGTGGATGTGGAGCAGGCGGCCGAGCGGATCGCGTGGGCGCTCGGCGCGCCGATCTCCGCCGACCCGACCGCGGAGGGATAGGCGGTCCGATGAACGTGGACGCGGCGGAAGCTGGCACGCGCGGGAGCGCCCGCCGCGCCCACCCCGACGTCGCGTAGCCGACGCCCGGTCCTCGGACGGGGGCCGTGAGGCGAGGCTGCGCGACCGGCACGGGCTCCTGGTGGGGAGCCGGGACCCGTGCCCGCCGCCCGGCCGGTACCAGCACAGCCGGCCGGGCGGCCCCACTACGGCGCGACGGCACGCAGCGACCCCCGACGCACGTGCCGCCGCGCCCCACCAGGAGAGGACATGACCACCGGCCCACCCGACCCCCCGGAGGACGGCGGCCTGCAGAAGGCCATCGCCGCCTACCAGCTGCTGATGGACGAGATCGTCCCCGAATCGCAGTACTACCAGGGCAAGCGCGAGAACCCCGAGAGGATCCGCTACCTCGGCGGCATCATCGAGCGCCACGCCGCCCGGGAGCGCGAGCGGCGGCGGACCACCTAGAGCCGGGCGGCGGGCCGGGAGAAGTATGGAAGCGCCCATCCCCGGAATAGGGAGCTAGAACGCGATGAAACGCCCCGCCTCCGAAGAGGCGGGGCGTTTGCGCTTCGTCCCGGGGCTGTAGAGCTACCCGCCGCTCGCTGGACGGACCCCAGCCCCGTTCGGCAAACCCCCGTCGTCTCGCTGATCCCGCCCCGAAGGGCTCGGCCGGGGGGACGACAACCGTTGTCCCCTTGCTCCGCGCCGCGCGGCCACAGGTGCGCTCTGCCTGGCTTCGTCAGGATACAGCGCGGGTCGGACGGGCACCCGCGGGATGACGAAACGGCCCCGCCCTCCCGCGAGGAGGACGGGGACCGCCCGGCTGGGCGGGCTTCCCCACCCGCCCGGTGTCTTCGAGGCTACCGGCGCGCTGGCCAGGGCGTGTATTCCGGCGACTGCCGCGTCAGGCCCGCCGCGAGTAGCACTCGCCCCGCGGCCGGGACGTGGAGCTCGATCCACCGGGACACCAGCCCGTAGACGAGCGTGGCGGCCGGGGTGACGATCGCGTAGACGGCGGTCGGGTCCAGGTCCAGCCCGACCCGGGCCGCCTGGCCGACGATGACGCCCACGAGCAGGGGGACGAGGGTGCGGATCAGGTAGGCGTACATGGCGGTCACTCCTCAGGTCATCGGGGCGGTCCAGGCGGCCGCCCACGTCTTGGGGCCCACGACGCCGTCCACGCCGAGCCCCTTCTCCCGCTGGAAGGCCCGGCACACCGACTCCGACGTCGGGCCGTACGCGCCGTCCACGCCGATGCGCCAGCCGCGTGCGTGCATCTGCCGCTGCCACAGGGTGACGTCGTCGCCGTGCATGACGGGCGGCTGCCTCAGGTACCGGCCTGGCCACTTCGGCGCCTTCGAGCCGGACGCGGGCGGCGAGCTGGACGAGCCGGCGTAAGCCGGGCGCCCGTATCCGGCGATCACCGACGCGTCCCGTACGCGGCGCATGCAGGCGTCGGAGGTGTTGCCCTCGATCGTCTGCACGCGCCCGCCGCCCAGCGCCTTCTCGACCACGCCCACGTGGTCGATGGCCCCGATCGAGTTGGAGGCGCCCCAGTCGAAGAACACGATGTCGCCCGGCTTGGCCGCGTTGACTTCGGCCGTCGTACCGACGTGCCAGCGTCCGGCCTTGCGGAAGTCCTCGGCGTGCCAGACGGTGTACGCGCGGTCCCCGCCGAGCAGCACAGCACCCGCGTTGCCGCTGTGCCGCGCCCAGTAGGTGATGGCCATGTCGCACCAGGAGGCGCGCAGGAAGTCGGCGCCGTGCCTGTTCGCGTACTCGCGGGTCATGACGTTGGGACGCCCGGCGATTCCCAGGGACCGGCGCGCTTCGGCCAGCATCCCCGCCGCGGTGCCCATCAGGCGCTCACCTCCCGGAAGATCCCGGCGCCGTCCGACGGGCCATACAGGCCGCGCAGGACATCCTCCTCGTCCATCTCGGTGGGCCCCGCGTCCGCCGGCGGTTCCGGCGGGATCGGTTCGGTCTGCTCGGTCAAGGTGCCTCCTTGCAATAGGCGGCCTGTACAGGGCCGTCGGTCGTCATCACCGTCCCGGTGACCAGCTGGTAGCCGTCCGGGCACGCCGGCCCAGCCGGACCCTGTTCACCGCGTGGGCCTTGCTCGCCGCGTTCTCCCTGCGGCCCTTGCTCTCCCTGCGGTCCCGGCGCTCCGCTAGAGCCGTCCTTGCCCGGCTGACCGGACGCCCCGGGCGCTCCACTCACCCCCGGACTTCCAGGCGCCCCAGGACGGCCAGAGCCACCGCCGGAACCAGGCGCGCCGGGAGAACCCGCAGACCCGGGAGGCCCTGGCTGTCCGGGGGCCCCGGACGGGCCCGGGGTGGACCCGGGGACAGGGCTTGGGGTGATGTTGTGCTGGCGGAGTTGCTGCTCGTAGGCATCACCGCGGTTCTCGGCCGACTCCAGCCGCGCACTCATGTCGTTGACCTTGGTGACCAGCACGATCGCTAGGATCACCGCCAGCGCCCACACGGCGACGTTCACGACCATGCGCCACCGGGAGGCGAGGTTGGCTCTATTGGTCATTTGCCGCCCCGCAGCGCCAGCAGGATCGTGACCGCGAGCGTGATGACGAAGAACACGCCAGGGACAACGCCGGAGAACAGGGCCTGCCGCCAGTTCGCGCCGCCCTTGTCCATCCGGTCGGCGAGGTCCTTGTCGGCTTCCTTGCGGGCCAGCCGTTCCTCGGCGATGTCGCGTTCGATCTCGGCGAGGCGCCGCTCGATCTCGGTCCGGTCCCTGGTGTACAGGTCGGCGGAGACGACCCGCAGGCCGAGGTCTCGCAGGGCTTCCTCGATGCGGTCCAGGCGCCAGGCGATCGTGGAATTGTCATCGGCCATCTACACCCGCCCTCAGCCGATCCGCTTGACGCGCAGCAGCGACCCGGCGCTGATGCGGGATGCGGTGGCGTTGGTGGTGGCCTGCGCCCATTCCAGCGAGAGGGTCCCGGCGCCCGCCGTGGTGAGGACCGCGGTCTCCCAGATCCGGAACAGGTTGCCGGTGGCGTTGCGGACGCCGGAGTACACGACGGTGGTGGTGAAGCCGTGTACGCCGGTGCGCATGGCGACGTTGTCGGCGTTGCCTTCGGCCGCGGTCGAGCCGGGGCCGATCACCGATTTCAGGCCGGACGCCGCCGCCGGGACCGCCCAGCGGGTCTGGATGTCGGCGGTGGTGGTGCCGCCGGCCAGCAGGTCGAACTCCACCCGGTAGACGGCGGAGGCGTCCAGGGCGATGGTGAGTTCGGGGTCGGCGGAGAAGGTGTTGTTGACGCGGTCGGTGTTGGCGGCCTTGACGATCTCGGTCGGCAGCATGCTGGTCAGGAGCGCGGCGGTGATGCGCTGCCCGGCGGCGATCTGCGGATAGGTCGACACGGCTGCTCCCTAGAGGGCGATGGTCGAGGGCTGCGCGAGCCGGATGTCGATGCCCGCCGCTTGCGCCTTGCTGATCCCGTTCACCGCGCGGGTCACGGTCAGGGACTGGTAGGCGGTGAAGATGTCGAAGCCGGTCGAGGTCGAGTTGGTGTTGCCGGTCTCGCGCCGTGCGATGCAGCCCGCCGAACCGCCCGACGACAGTGCGGCGTCGGTGGTGGTCAGCTCCCACGCGGCGGGTTCGGCGGCGTCGGCGGCCCAGACCTTGGCGCGCAGTGTGGTGCCCAGGGCCTCGGCGCGCAGGATCCGCCAGACGCTGGTGGAGTGGCCGGTCGCGGACGCGACGGAGGTGATGGTGGTGAAGGCCCCGGCGACGCGTTTGCGGGCGATGAGGGTGAGGGTCCCGGCGGTGTTGATCTGGACGCCGAGCCAGTAGTAGTTGCTGGCGTCGGTGTAGCGCAGCAGCACACCCCAGGTGATCGGCGCGCCGGTCGGGGTGAGGGGGGTGTTGGAGTACACCAGGGTGCTCTGCTGCGGCGAGCCGGTGGGGATGACGATGGCGCGTTCGACGCCGGCCGTCGGGGAGGCGATGACTCCGCCGGTGCCGCCCGCGGCGGAGAAGTCGGCGGCCGATCCGGCCGCGACCGTCCACGCCTGCCCGGTGTCAGCGCTGCCCCAGCCGCCGGCGGCGGTGTCGGCGAAGTTGTCCAGGACCTTGTCGCTGGCGGCGGTGGCGGTGACGACTTCGCCGCCGAGGGTCAGGTCGAAGGGGTAGTCGGCGGGGTCGGTGGTCCAGGCGGCGCCGGTCACCAGAACGGGGAGGGTGGTGTCGGTGGCGGTGACCGGGTCCAGGAGCACGGTGCCGTCGGTGTCGACGCGGCCGAGGGTGGTGTTGTCGGCGACCGCGACCCGCCACGGCGAGCCGGGGACGGTGTTGTACTCGATGGTCCAGCGGCGCGGTTCGATGGTCTCGGTGTAGCCGTCGGCGAGCAGGTCGACGGTGCCGGGCGGTTCCCATGCGGGCAGGCCGGACAGGTGGATCCGGGCGCGGATGTCGGCGGCGACCACGGCCGGGGCGAGGTCGTAGTGCTTGTGCAGCTTGAGCCGCACCACCGGGTAGCGGGCTTCGTCGACGGTGCCCAGATGGGCGCGCCATCCGGCTTGGGCGAGGAGCTGGTCGTCGTCGGCCAGGTTGAGGGTGACCGACTCGTTGTAGACGCCGACGCCGTCCGGGGGCGGCTGCGTGGACAGCGGGCCCTGGTCGACGGTGACGCGCGCGGAGGACCCGCCTTCGCGTTCCACGGTCACGTCGTTGCGGGTCGCCTGGTCGTCGTCTACGGGTTCCAGTGGCGCGGCGAGCTGGTCGTGGTAGTCCAGGGTCAGGGCGGGGTCGGTGTTGTAGTCGGCGGCACGGGTCCGGTACCGCAGGCCCAACCCGTCGCGGCGCTCGTACAGGGTGCCGCCGTCGGCGTCGGCGCACTCGCCCAGCAGCTCCAGTAGCTCCTTGGGCTGCTGGGCGCCCATCGGCTCGGAGTCGGCCGCCACGCCGACCAGGTCGGCCGGGACGCCCTCCTCACCGGTCAGGCGCAGGAACCGGGCGCCGGCGGTTTCGCCGCGATGCCCCGACCCGACCGGGACCAGAGCGGCGGCGTAGCCGCGCGACTCGAAGGTATGGGTCGCCACCAGCAGGTGCGACACGGAGCCGGAGTACTCGCCCGGGGCGACGTCGAGGTTGATCCCGATCGACGTCGGAGGGCTGCACACATCGCCCGGCGAGATGCTGGCGGTGTCGAGCTCGCCGTCGACCGCCACCGCGACCTGGTAGTTGGCGCCGTCCTGATCCCCGGTGACCACGATCTGGACCGGGCCGCGGCCGCGGACGTCGGCCGTGCCGTTGGCGCTGACGACGACGCTGCCGGCGGCGTTGGCGCCCTCCAGGATCAGCGTCCCGCTGAGGACCTGCCCGGTGAACAGCGACCAGTAGGAGGCGTTCGAGCCGGGCGTGCGCCACTGCACCACCGGGGACGCGGCGTCGGTGCCCATGTCGGCGGCCAGGTCGAACCAGAACATGATCGTCCACTCGGTGCCCGGGGAGGGTGTGGCGCCGGTGAGGCGGCCGACGTCGCCGACCGACACGCCGCCGCCGGTCCCGCCGGACGGCTCGGCGGAGAACTCCACCGGTCCCAGGGCGCGCAGCGGCGGAACGCCGCCGATCGCGGACGCGGCCTGGGTCGACCCGGCAGAGTCCTCCAGCGGCCAGTACGCCACGATGCGGGCGTCGTCGGCCTGGAAGGTGCCGATCGCCCGCCGCAGGGCGGAGCCGAGCGGCTTGGCGCCCTGCCCGAGGCGCCGCAGGATCCCGGCCGCCTCGATCGTCACCCACACATCGGTGCCGGAGGTGTTCCACTTGATCGGCCAGGACGGGACCTCGCCGGAGAACCGCACGTCCCGGTCGGTGATGGCCGCGTCCCCGGCCACCGTCCACGACCGGCCAGCCGCGTCGGCGAACGCGGTCGTGCCCACGGCCTGGGCGGTGAAGTCGGGGTCGGCGACCACCATGCCGCCGATGCCGTTGCGCAACTCCATCGCGTAGTACCGGCCGGCGACGGGGTCGGCGATGATCTCCCCGACCTGTACCGGGGAGGCCGAGTCGAAGATGGACGTGGTGTCCGCCTGGACGATGGGGGCGCCGAGCTGGGTCCAGGGCCCGGCGATCGACGGCGCGGTGTAGAAGGTCACGGTGTTACCGGACGCGCCGTTGTTGACGTCGAGCGTCGCGCGGACCGCCTGCCTGCCCAGTGCCGGGACGGGCACGGTCGAGGTCGCCAGCAGCAGGTTCGCGCCGGTGCTGGACCAGTAGAGGATCAGTTCGCCGGTGGAGTCCAGCCACAGGACCCACGAGCGCTGCGCGCCCGTCTCGATGTACTTGCCGACCAGGCCGCCGCCGCTGGCGCCGCCGACCCACCGCACCTCGGCCTCGACGCGCACGTCCAGGTCGCCGGTGATGTCCAGCGCCGCGGCGTCGGGGGTGGAAGCGTACGACCCGATGGCGCCGTCGGGGACGGTCAACGCCGGCGCGCCGCCGGTCGGGACCGACACCCGGATCGGGGTGTTGCGCCCGATGCGCCCGTAGTAGGGGCCGAGCGGGTTGCGGGGCGAGTACCGGCCGTCCCGGTTGTTGATCGTCAGCGTGCAGGTCGAGGGGTCGGTGCGCGACCCTTCGTCGCCGCGGCCGCGGGTGATGGTGATCGGGTCGCGGGTGTAGACGTGCCCGTCGGTCTTGATGTTGACCCACTGGTCGCCGAGCTTCAGCTCCACCCACACATCGAGGGCCTCGTCGGGGAACGGCATCAGCGGCCCGTCCCGAACGCGACCTGCACGCTGCCCTGCCCCTTGGTGCGGACGATGCCCCGCATGAACTTCAGGAACGCGCTCTCGGCGCCGGTGAAGTTGATGTCGACCCGGGAGCGGAGCGTGCCCCCGCCGGTGCCGCCACCTCCTGCCGCGCGCCCCGCGCCGGGCCGCTTGAGCCCTGCCGAGCCACCGGCCGCCGCGCCCGCCAGCGCGGTGGACGCCTTGGCGACCAGGCCCTGGTTGTCGTTCATGCCCAGCGCCATGCCCTCGACCACGTTCTTGCCGTACCCAGCGAACAGCTTGCTCGGGGAGTGGATGCCCAGGACGCGCAGCACCGGGCCCGGCACGATGTTGCGGATCAGGTTCCCGATCGAGCGGGCCAGCCATCTCGCCATGGAGACCATCCCGTTCCACAAGCCGATCAGGAGGGACTTGCCCGCGTTGACCAGCAGCTTGCCCATGTTGCCGACCGAGCTGACCACCCAGCCGGGCAGGCGGCGGATCCAGCCGACCACGTTGTTGATGCCGCCCGACACCGCGCGCGGCAGCGTCTGGGTGAAGAACCGGGAGATCCTGCCCCAGTGCGTGATGATCAGGCCGATCGGCCCGAGGAACCCCACCGACGCGGCCTTCTTGATCAGCCCGACGATGAAGTCGAACCCCTTGCCGATCCAGCCTGGGAGGGTCTTGGTGAAGAACTTCACGATCTTGTCCCAGTGGGCGATGATCAATCCGACCGGACCGAAGAAGCCCAGGCTCGCGCCCTTCTTCACGATCCCGATCAGCAAGTCGAAGCCCTTGCGGATCCAGCCGGGGAGGGTCTTGGTGAAGAAGACGACGATCTTGTCCCAGTGCTTGATGATCAGATAGACGGCGCCGATGATCGCGGCGACCAGCAGCACGATCGGCCAGTTCGCCAGGATCCAGAACATCGCCGCCTTGGCGCCCTGGATCAGCGCCTGCGTCCCCATCAGCACCCACGAGCCGATCGTCCGCGTAGCGGCCAGCGCGGCCGAGCCCGCCATCTTCAGGCCCGACAGCGCCACCGAACCCGCGGCCCGCCCCACGGCCAGTGCCAGCCGCCCGGCGCCACGCGCCGCCGTGGCGAACGCCGAGCCCATCCGCGACGCCGCCCGCCGCGTCACCGAGTCGGCGTTGCGCAGGTGACCGGCCACGCCCTTCACGCCCCTGCCTACGCCCCTGCCCATGGCGCCGGCGGCCTTGCCCACCGGGCCCAGGGCCTTGACCAGCGGCCCGAGCCGCGAGGACACGAACCCGATCGCGATCGCCCAGGCCAGCATCTGCGACGCGGTGCCCTGCGTGGGGCCCGGCAACGCCTGGATCAGCTGAAGGATCAGCCCCAGCGGGCCGACCAGCAGCGGCAGGATCTGCACCAGATCGGACGCGGTGTCGTTGATCAGCCGGAAGAACGTGGCCGCCTGCTGCTGCCCCTCGGCCGACTGCGACCAGGCCAGCAGGCCAGCGGTGATCTGCTCGATGGAGGCCAGCAGCCCACCCGACTGACCGGCCCCGGCGTTCTTGAAGATGCTGCCGATCGTCAGAGCGACGTTGCGGCCGATCCGGCCGAGGGTCTTCAGCGCGGTGACACCGCCCGAGATCCACCGGGTGGCCTGCCCGCCGCGGCCCATCCGGCCCAGCCACCGCCCCGTCGCCGCCATCAGCCGGCCCATCGCGTTGCCCGCCCGGCCGAAGCCGCCCAGGCTCGCGCCGGCGAAGTCGCGGATCCCGCGCACCAGCGGCTTGACGCCCTTGGCGGCGCCGTCGATGGCGCGCGCGATGGCCAGCGACAGGTTCTTCATGAACGCCAGCGACCGGCCCTCGCGGGCGACCCCCAGCACCTGGGCGCCGAACCGGCCCATCGACGCGGTCATGGTCGCGATGCCCCGGCCGATCGGGACGCGCATCTCCTTGCCGAACCCGCGCGCCTCCTTGCGCATCGGCGCGAAGAACGCCGACTGCGCTGTGGCCTTCAGCCCGAAGAACGCGCCGCCGAGCTCGCGCACCACCCCGCGCATGGCGGGCGGCATGTCCTTGAGCTGCTTGTTGAACTCCTTCAGATCACCGGAGATCGCCGAGCCGACGGCCTCCGACACCCCGTCCAGCGCCAGGCCGAGCGCGGCTCCGGCGACCTTGGCGGCGATGAACGCGCCCGGCAGCACCGCCACGATCCCCGCGGCGGGCGCCAGCGCGACGCCCAGGTGCGCCGCCGACCCGGCCAGCGCGGCCAGCGACCCCACCTTCCCGACCGCCTGCAGCCCGCTGTGCACGCGGCCGAGCACGCGGCGGAACGGCGAGTCGTCGGCGGAGATGACCGCGACCAGCTCACCCAGTCTCAGCGCCACCGCTCACCCCCTGCTTGTCGTCATCGGGTGCGAAATGGCGGGCCAGGCGCGTGTCAGCCGACAGCAGGCCGCGGATGCGGGCGACCAGCCACCGGAACGTGCGGGCCTTCAGCAGGCCCGGCTCCTCGACGTCGATGCCGTACTCGCTGTGCAGGTCGGCCTCGATCAGGCCCCACTGCTCCCAGACGTCTTGCCACGCGATCCGGGCGCCTTGGTCCGGGTCGTTGAGCGTGAGGCCCTCGTACCACTCGTAGAGGCCCGTGACCGGGTCTTTCTCACCGCGGCCGATGAGGCCCGGCGGGTGTTCCGGTTCGCTCCCGCCGGCGGCTGCCCCGTTGCCGGGGCCACCGCTTCCCCCGCCGCACCGGTCTCCCAGAACCGCTCGGCGGTCTCCTCGTCGAAGTAGATCCAGATCATCGTGGTCATCGAGGCGCGCTTGAGTTCCTCCCAGTCGACGCCGTCGTCGAGCATCTGCTGGTAGGCGTCACCGAGCACCGACTCGTAGGTGCTGAGCTCCTGAGCGTCGTCGAGGAGGTCCTCGTCCAGGTCCATCGGCTGCCCGGATTGGCCGGCCTTGATGCCTGCGTCCATGAGCCGCTGGATCAGCAGGCCGGTCTCGGCGTCCACACCGTTGATCCGGTAGGTGATACCGCCGATCGGCAGGTCGATGTGCGCGCCCTCGGAGAACTCGCGGAGATCCTTGAACGTCACCTCAGACCGCCGGGTTCGCGATCGTGGTGCGCTGCCCCTGGCCCGACAGCTTGGCCGTGACGGTGTCCAGGTCCTTGGTCTCGCCGCCCTCGGGCTCCCAGCTCACCGACGCGAACCCGATGTACGCCTCGGGGCCGCCGTCGCGGTCGTACCAGCGGACCTGCACCGTCCCCGCACTGCCGAACTGGTCGCTGGCCAGCCGGATCTTCTCCTGGCCGGGGTCGTAGTTGCCGGAGGTGACGCCCACCTTGCGCAGCAGCTTGGCCTCCAGCGTCCACTTCAGCGCGGTCTTGGTCTCCGACTCCCACCCGTCGCTGTCGTAGTCGCTGTCGTCCTCCATGTTCGGCTCGACCTGCGGCTTCAGCTCACCCATCGCCCGGACCTGCGTCCACACCGGCACGCCGACCGTGCCGGTGTTGACGTCCAGGCGCCACTTGCGGGCCAGCGTCGACACCAGCGTCTCGTCGCCGGTCAGCGCCTCATAGGTGAAGATCCCCGTCCCGGTGACCGCACCCGGGTTGAGGACGACGTTGACGGCGCCCGCCGCGTGCGCGGGCGTCACCACCCGCATCAGCGTCGGCGACAGCGCCACGAACGACGTCGCGGTGGTACCGCCGACGGTCACGCCGGTGACGGTGGTCAGGTCGGTTCCCGAGATCAGATGCGTCGTGCCGCCCGTGATGGGCCCGGCCGGCGGCGTGATGCCGTTGATCGCGATGGCCATGGTGTTTCTCCTGTTCAGTCGGGCCGGTACACGTTCGGCCGGGACGCGAGGACGTAGTAGTTGCAGGACCGCTCGTAGCGGCCATGGCCGTCGACGCCGAGCCGGGCGGTCGACCGGCGGTAGATCAGCGAGGTGTGCACCGCCGACGGGCCGGATCCGAGGGTGAGCATCCGGGCGCCGTGCAGCACCTCCCACGCCGCGTCCGCGACGTCGTCCACATCGCTGGGGTCACGGGTGCCGCGCGACTGCAGCTGCACCGCCACCGTCACATCCGCCAGGCCCGCGTCCTCGGTGTCGACCTCGACGTAGGCGTCCAGGCTGTAGGCCCGGTCCGGGGTGTTGGGCAGCGACCGCAGTGCCACCGGCGGATGCGGCGGCGAGGCGGGGAACGCGCCGGTCGGATACCAGGACGCGATGTTGTGCGCGGCGAGGTGCTCGGCGAGCCCGGTCAGCAGATCCTCGGTCCAGGCCATCAGCGGCGCAGGAAGTTGCGGACGGTCCGCGACATCACCCGCAGCATGGCGGGCCGCTGCGTCAGCATCGGGATCTCCAGATACTTGCGGCTGCGTCCGGGGTCGTGCTTGTAGTAGGGGTCCTCGTGCTGGCGGACGGCGTTGGGGTCGGAGTAGGACACCGCCGCTTTCCCCGCGGCGTCGGTGGTGACCTGCCCCGACTCCCGTAGCCGCCCTTTCTCCAGCGGGACCCGCCGGTTGGCCTCCTCCAGCAGCAGCTCGGCCGCGGCCTTGCTGCCCAGGCCGGCGCCCCGACGCACCTGGGCGGCTACCCGCTCGCCGTCCCAGTCCAGGCGGAACCGTGTCATTGCACCCTCACTCTCAGATGCCGCAGCCGCGCCGGTACCGCGTGCCGGTGCACCTCCATCGCCGTGCCGGCCGCACCCGAGGGCAGCGTCACCCGTGAACGGGCCGGGCAGTCCGTGTTGAACGGCAGGTACACGGTGGTGGCCGGGTCGACCTCGTGACGGTCCGCCGACCCGTCGCGGCCGCGCTGGTAGGTGTCGGCCTCCTGGACGCGGCAGCGCACCATGACCGGCGGACCGTACAGCGCGCCGTGGGCGCCCTCGCCGGTGAACGGCTCCACCTGGCAGGACTGGGTGAACATCCAGCCGATCACCGGGTGCCGACCATCGCCGCGCCCGTCCCGCCGAACCTGCTACGCAGCCGGTCGCGGGTGCGGTCGGCCAGCTCCATCTCGGTGGCGCCGGACGCCTTGTCGTAGGTGACGGCGTAGTCGCCGAGCCGCTCGGACACGATCCGGTCGACCGCCAGCCCCGACCCGTCGTCCTCGGCCGCAGCGGCCACCAGCGCCGACGCGGTCAGCCGGCACACCAGATCCACCACGTCGGCGGGGACCTCGGCCAGCCCGTGGGTGTAGGTGACCACCGCCGGGACCGGCAGTGGCCCGCACACCCGCCACCCGCACACCCGGAACAGCGCGCCGTCCACCAGCGCCCAATCGGTCCCCTGCACCAAGGCGCCGCCGTCCAGGGTCACGGTCGCGACCGAGATGACCGGCGGCCCCGGCAGCCGCAGCCACTGGCCGTCGTCGCCGAACAGGCTGACGGTCGAGGTGACCCGGGAGATCGGGACCCCGGCCGCGTCCCGCACCGACGCGCTGGCGACGCCCAGGTAGGTTTCGGCGAGGTCCTGGTCGTCCCAGGCGATGGTCCGGGCGTCCAGGTCATCGGTGGTGGCCAGCGGCGCCAGCGTCATCTCAGCCGCCGTACAGCTCGACGAGGTCCGCCTTGGTCATCGCCTCGGCGTCGGCCTCAGACAGCCGCTTGGACTCCTGCGGGCAGTTCACCGCGTAGGCGACCCACTCGGCCTTGGACGCCCGCACGGACGGCGGCTTGGTGGCGGACTCCTCGGCGGGCTCGTCACGCTTCTCGTCGTCATCCTCACCTTCGCCGTCGCCGTTGCTGGCGAGTGGCTCGGCGCCCTCCTCGACGATGCCGAAGACCTCGGGCACCTCGCGGAGCGCGGCGGCGAGGTCCTCGTCGTCGACCTCGGCCCGGTGGTCGACGAAGTCCACCAGTCCGAGCCGAGTACGGATCTGCACCGGCGACCAGGGGAACCGCTCGGCGGGGATCGTGAAGGCCGCCATCAGACGAGCGGGTTGTCGTCGAAGGTGACGCCGGTGAGCTTGCCGTGCGCCTTCTCGTTGCCGTACTTCAGGCCGACCTCGCCGTAGATCTGGAACTTCTCAGCGGCGCCGGCCTTGCCCAGCGGCTCGGTGAACAGGAACCCCTTGCCCGGGATGGGCAGGAACACCGGCGCGCACTCCTCCAGGGACACCACGCTCAGCACGCTGGAGGGCATCCAGCGGTTGAGCATGATGTTCAGGCGACCGAAGTCGGTCTCGATCGTCATGACGTGGACGCCACCGACGTCGCGGGAGGACTCCTGGAACCCCTTGTCGGTGATGAAGATCTTCGTCAGGGCCCGCTTGAGCGACCCGTTCACCATGACGGTGGCGGTGTCGGACATCTGGATTCCGCCGTTCTCCCAGACCGTCTGGAGCAGGTCCAGGACCGCCGCCTCGGTGAGGGCGACGTTCTTGGTGACCACGGCACCGCCGTCGGCGGCGAACGCGATCACGGTGCCGCCCGGCTTGATCGCCAGCTTGAAGGTGTTGGTGGCCTGGTCGCGGACGTAGTAGGTCTGGTTCTCCTTGACCACACCGACCGCGCCGCCGGTCAGCGTGGACAGGGAGACGGCCTGCCCGTTGGCCATGCCGTGCGCGGCGATGGTGAACGTCTCGTCGTCGGCCTCGATCACCGCGGTGCCGACCGCGGCGCCGCCTCCGGCGGTGACGTTGGTGGCGGTGGCCTCCAGGATGCCGCGGGTGCGGCGCGCGGTGGCGTTGGTGGAGGGGTTGTTGAAAGCGCCGACGATGAAGGACCGCTCGATGTCGCGGGCGATCTGCTCCAGATGCCGCTGGGTCTGCCAGTCCAGCTCGCCGGTGACCGGGTTGGTCCCGGAGATCCCGACCGAGCCGGGGTGGCTGGAGCCGGTGGAGTTGAACTGGCCGGTCGCCGCCAGCTTGGTGTAGGTGACCTCCAGGGACTCCTGGTGGATCTCCACCACATTGTTGACGTTGAACCGGACCCGCGCCTCGGCGGTCGGGGCGTTGCCGCCTTCCAGCCGCTGCCGGCCCTCGTCGGCGTCGCGCAGGTCGTAGCCCTGCCACTGGAACAGCGTCGACTCGGCCTGCTCGCCGCCGGTCAGCCCGCCGATCGAGGACAGGAAGGGGGTGTCGGTCGGGGACGCGGCGAACAGCTCGCCGACGTAGTTCGGCAGGTTGAACGTGGTGCCCTGCCCGGTGATGCCCGCCATGGGCCTCTCCTTCGTCTTGAGTGACAGGCAGGGCCGTGCGGCCTGCCGTGATCGTTAACTGCTTGCGGGTTGGGTGAGCTTGGCCGACTTCAGGCGGCGCGCCTCGGCCCAGTTCCCGGCCTTCTCCGCCGTCGCGATCTGCTCGTCGAGCGTCGGCGGCTTGGTCTTCTTGCGGGCGCCCTGGTCGGCGTCGCCCTGGAATCTGGGCTTGCCGCCTGCGGCCAGGTACGGCTTGCTCTTGAGTAGTCCGGAGATCGCGTCGGCGATCTCGCCCTCGTCGACCTCGCCGTCCTCACCCACCTCGAATTGGTCGAGGTCGAGCAGGCGCAGCGCGTCGGTCGGATCGGCGAGCTTGCCGGCCGCCGCCGCCTTCACCTCGCTGCGCAGGATCCGCGCGTTGGCCCGCTGGATCGCTGCCTTCTCCGCCTCGGCCGCCGCGGCTGCCGCCTTGTCGTCCCCGTTGCGGAGACGCTCCAGCTCGGCCTCGGCCTCCCGCCGCTTGCGGGCCTCCTCCTTGCGCTTCTCCTTCTCGGCGGCCAGGGCCTTTTCGCCCTTAGGACCGAGGAGCTTGTCCTCGTCGGCCTTGTCGGCGCCCTCCGACTGGCCGGATTCGCTGGCTTGGCCATCCTCGGCGTTGCCGTCGTCGCCGTCGCCGTCAGTGCCGTCGCCCCCGGCCCTGCTGCCCTCGTCCGCCCCGCCGGCGACGGGCCAGACGATGCGGCCGGAGTCCAGCACGGCCAGTGCGGTCACGCCGGTGAACGGGTGAATGGGCAGGTCGGTGTCGAGCATGATTTCTCCCATTGCGGGGTTGTCGGCCGCGCGTTGCGCGGGGCCGGGCATGAAAAAACCCAGCACGGCGGCTGGGTCGTCACAGGGCAGGGGCAGGTCAGGTACGGCGGCGACGGCGTCCGGTGATTCCTGGCCGCAGGCCGCTCTCAGGGTCGAGGCCCATCAGTTCACGGGCCCGGCGCCAGTACTGGTCCTGCGCCGCCGCGGGGGCGTCCTCGACCTCGTCGACATCGTGCTGTTGAGACCACTCGGTGAACCAGGCGGCCAGGGCGCGCTGCCGGGCGGCCTTGTCGTCAGAGACGCGCTCGGATGGACGACGCTCGGTCATAGGTACCGGATCCCCCTCCACTGCGACCCCATCATCACATCCTTGCCGAGCCAGCGATCATCCTTACCCTGCCCCGGCAAACGACCGAGCTGGCTGATCTCCTGCGCGGTCGGGTAGTCCGGACTGTGGAAGTCCACCGATTCAGCGCGATTCATCAGCTCTTCCGCTGCTTCGACGAGATCCTCGACGCGTTCGTACTCGGCGTCGGAGACATCCTCGTCGTCTTCGTGCTCTTCCAGCCACTGCCGCAGCGGCTCCGCTCTCAACTCCAGCCGCTCCAGCATATCGCTGGCCTCGGAAACGTCAGCGAAGTCGAATCCCTGGGTGGCCCAGACGTACCCGCCCTTGTCGAGCCCGGCAACGATCTCGATCCGATCCACCCCGGACGCCCCGTACCAGCGTTCCATGCGCCGGTTGAACACCGGCGCGAAGCCGCGGCCCTGCACACTGGGATCCAGCTCCAGCCACGCATGGTCAACCCACAGGGTGCCATCGGCCTCGCGGTAGAACTCCCTGATCACCGAGCCAACCAATCGGCCGTCCACGCGGATGCTGGCCTTGGCCCTGATCTCGTCGGCCTCGCTGTCCACCTCGTCGACGTGCACGGTGAACACCGTCCCATCCCGGGCGGTGTACTCCCCGCCGATCCGCTCGGCGATGGCGTCCTCGATCTCACCGCGGCGGGCCTCGGCGTCTTGGTCGTCCCGCGGGATCAGATCGTCCAGGCGGGGACGGTCGCCGTCGCCCCCCGGCAGCGCGGGGGGTGGCGGTGGCCCACCAGGCGGCTGCCCGCTGCCACCCGCTCCGCCCTGCGCCTGGCCGCCGCCGTCCTGCTGCTCAGCGGCCCTCTTGCGGCCGGTGCCCTGGTCGCCATCCGCGCGACCCTTGCGGGACGGCTTAGAGGCGACCGGCCCGGTCAGGTACCCGAATCGGCGCAGCAGCCGGATCGCCTCATCGCGATCACCATCGGCGGCCCGGTAGATCTCTTCGGGCATGAGCCGGGCCACCTGAGACCGGTCGACCCGCTCGCCGCGCGGGCGGGCCTGGGAGCCCAGGCGTCGCCCAGCCAGGCCGCGCCTGGTGGTCCCCTCGGTGGTGGCCAGGAGCGGGCGTCCGCCCGGCCCCGCGGCGGCGCTGATGCCGCGCCGGGCGTTGACGACCTGGTTGATGTCGGCGCCATCCCGGATCGCCTGCGCGCCCGCCCGCCCGAAGGTGCGGTCCTGCTCCTCCCGGCTCATCCGGCCGAAGATGCGGGACGGACTGTTCTCGGGGCGGGCGTTGCGCCAGTCCTCGATCGAGAACACCGGACGGTGCACGCACTGGCAGCCAGGATGCCGCAGGAACCCCTCCGACCAGGAGTACATCCGGCCGGCCAGAACGATGCACCGCGAGCATGCCGACGGGTTCACCATCCGCTCGTAGCCGAGCACCACCCGGTCGGCGGCCATCGCCACCCCCGCGCCGACCCGCCCGGCGTCAGCGACCTGCGTGGCCACGATCATCGCCATCCGCCGGATCAGCCGCTCGAACGCCTCATCCGGCGGCATGCCGTTCTCGATGTTGCGCACTGCCACCGCGATCGGATAGCCCAGCAGCGAGTTCAGCGGCCGCCCGTCCGATGCGGTGCCGGCTAGAGCCCGGGAGGCGACCCGGCCCGCCAGCCGGGACTGCACGCCTGCGGCCTTGAGTACCTGCCCGACGTAGGAGGCGCCGTTGTCGGCCGACTCCTGCTGGGCCGCGATCACCACGGCCAGCACCTGCTCGTCCACTCCGCCCGTCCACGACGGACCGGGGGCGCTCCGTGACAGCAGGCTCAGCAGCCGCACCACCGGCGCCAGCGCCCGCTGCACCAGCGTCTGCTGGCCCGCCCGATGACCCCGCACCACCTCCTCGGTGGTGGCCACCGGCTACGCCTCGCCCGGCTCGGCGCCCGGCTCAGGCTCTTCCACGGGCTCGTCCCGCAGACCGTCCAGGTCGGGACGCCCGTTCATCATCTGCGCGACCGGGTCGATGCTGGCCTCGCGCTCGCGCATCGCGATCAGGTCGACGATCTCCGGCGGCGTCAGCCCGTACTGGAGCGCCAGCCACTCGAACGGGAACCCGATCTGCTTGAGCTTCAGCAGCGCATCCGAGAGCTGCGCGCGCGAGCGGGTCTCGGCGTCGGCCCACATGATCGTGCCCGCCGCCAGCGCCCGCGCCTTGCCCTGGTTGCCCTGCGCGAGGGCGATCAGCCGGAACATCTCGCGCAGCCCCTGGCCGTACCAGAGCTGCTTCTCCTCGACCCGCTTCACCAGCCCGGCCTCGGCCGCGATCAGCGCATCACCGCTGAGGTTGGCCATCTTGCCGATCAGGTAGTGCGCGGGCGTGCGGGTCTGCGCGGCCACGTGCCCGACCTCGACCTCGATCACGTCGGTGTAGGTCTTGAGGTTGGCGGCGGGCCAGTTGGCGACCGTCGCGCCCTCGTCGGGGATCCACAGCACCCGGTCCAGCGCGAACTTCTCCAGCGGGATCGGCTTCTCCCCGATCACCTCGCCGACCTCGTTGAGGATCGGCGTCATGGGCATCTCGGCGCCGAGCACCACGCGCTGCGGCAGTGAGGCGAAATCGGCGGCGTTGAACAGCAGCGCCCACAGGTAGTTGATCGCGTCCTGCATCGCCGCAGCGCCAGTGATGTCGGAGATCGGGTCGTCGGCCAGCAGCGGACGGTTCTGCAGCTCCACCATCGGCACGGTCTTCATCGGGTTGGGCTGCGGGTTGGGTTCCCCGTCGATCTCGCGCGGGATCCACTCGCGGACGAACTCGTCCACTGCCGCCAGCGGCAGCGACTTCCGCGCCTTCTGGCTGGCCTGGTAGGTGGCGCGCTGGAACTTCCACACCTCGTCGGGGAGGTACAGCGTGCAGTACTCCTGATTGCCGTCCTGCCACCGCTTGAGCGCCGCGACCCGGTCCCGCCGCGACCCCGCCCGGTAGGCGACGATCGCCTGGGAGGCGTCCTCGAACGTGACCGTCGGGGTCTCGTCGTCCTCGGGGTTCCCCCACACCAGGGCGTAGGCGCGGGCGCCGATCCCCGCGCCCAGGAACCCGAGCTGGGAGTCGGCCTCCAGCCCGTTGGCCATCCACACCCGCCACAGGTCGGCGTCGGGCTGGTCGGTCCCGTAGGGCTTGACGCCGATCGTGGTCAGCCGCTCCACCGCCACATCGGCGACCGGCGCCGTCCAGTTGTCGGCGAACCCGGCGTACCGGTCGGCGAAGAACTTGCGGAACTCCGGCGAGGCGAACTTCAGCGGGTGGTCGCCCTTGTAGTAACTGGTGAGCTGCTCGATCCCCGGGGTGCGGCGATTCAGCTCCTCGGTCAGCCGGTCGGCCAGATCACGGGCCCGCGCCTCTTCGAGCACCATCAGCCACCCCCTCTCTGGTCACGACATCGTGTAGACGTAACGGCGCTTGCGCTTGCGGACCAGGCCGGCGGCCACCGCGTCCCCGGCCGCCTCGTGCGCCAGGATGCTGGTCACGCAGGCGTCGATCTTCTGCGCGTCGCTGGCCTTCACCAGCACGTACCGGCTCGCGGGCCGGGCGGCCTTGCGGGCGTTGGCCATGTGGGTCGCGGTGGTCGCGCACCCGTCGTGGGTGAAGGTGCTGTCGGCCTTGGTCACATCGGTCAACAGCCGCTCGGCGGCGGCGTGCATCTGCACGATCCGCCGGGTGTACCAGCGAATCACCTTCTTGTCGCCGTACTTGTCGACCCACCCGTCGACCTCGGTTTCCCAATAGGGAGGGTCGGCGTACAGGCGCAGCACGTCGTAGCGGCCCATCACCTCATCGAGAGCGGCGTCGACCTCCAGCCGCGGCACCTGCCCGCCGTAGTCGGCCGGGTTCCAGATCGTCGGCAACGCGTCCGGCCCGTAGGTCGGGGTGAACTGGTAGCCGTCCAGGGTCTCCAGCCGCAGCGCCGTCCAGTCGTCCACATCGCTGCCGTCGAACCCGGCGACCACCTGCGTCCAACCCGGCACCGGGCGCCGCTGCTCGCGGGCCTCCCACGCGCCTTCCCTCAGCCACGACTCGGTGCCGCTGACGATGCGGTTCCCGAAGAACCGCTCCGCCTGCGCGGGGTCGGTCTCCAGCAGTTCGGCCGCCTCGGCCTCGATCCCGTCCAGGTCGATGTGCGTGCTGCCGGCGTAGACGTGACGGTGGATCCGCCGACGCTCGCGCTTGTCGCGGTAGGACAGCCCCTTGGGCGCCTGCTCATGGAACCGGAAGATGTCCCGCACATTCGACTCGGCCGTCTGCTGCGCGTCGCTGTGCTCGGATGGGTCCCAGGCGTTGGTGGTGCCGAGCGCCCGGCCGCCCATCCCGGCCAGGCCCCGCCGCATCGTCTGCGCGACGTGCAGCAGCTTGTTCGTCTTCGAGTACAGGCCCGTCTCGTCCTGCACCGCGAACGTGATCGGGTTCCCCAGCCTCGACATCGCCGAGGACGTCACCACGTCGATGCGGCCCTCGTCGCCGATCCGGATGAAGTTCTCCCCGACCTTCATCTGCTCGGCCAGCGGCCCGCCCCGCACCATCGCCTGCAACGGCCGGTAGATGTTGGCCACCTGGTCCTCCGAGGTGGCCAGCAACTGGATCAGCGGCGACGGCCAGGGCCTGCCCATCGGGTCGCCCGGCTCGTACTCGAAGAACCAGCCGCAGTCACAGCCGTGCTCGGCGCACACGTACGCCTCGCCGCCCTGCGCCCACCCGTCGAACAGCGCCGGCCCCCGCGCCTCCAGGCACGTGATCCCCGCAGACCACGGCCCCTTGCCCGTCTTCTGCGGCGCGACCACCTGCGACCGGCGGTTGTGGAACGCCGGTGCCTTCTGCCCAAACACCGCCCCGGGCCGCACCCGGTAGTGGTTGAGCGTGATCCAGCACTGCCAGTCGTACATCTCGAACGGATCGCCCTTGCGGTCCCCGTCCGGAACGATGCAGTGCGCCGCGATCCAGTCGGCAGCGAGGAACCCCAGCGTCGGCCAGCGGACGACCCAGTCATTCCTCGTCTGCGTCATCGCGGACGACCTTGAACCGATCGCGCGACGCAGTGCGCTTCGGCGCGGCCTTGCTCGGCGCGGGCACCGCCTCGGCCGGGACCGCCGCGACGATCCGCCACCGGTTCGACCGCAGCCCCGGCGTGGTCAGCCCCAGCGAATCAGCCTGCTGCCGGATGAGCGTCCCCAGCGTCACCGGCGCGCGAGGCTCCTCGGCCTCGACCAGGCGCCGCACATACAGCGCGACCTCCAACTCCTGGCCGTAGCGCTCCCACATCAGCGCCTGCGGCTTGCGCCACAGGTCCGCCCACAGATCCGTCTCACGCTCGGAAAGGCCCAGCAGCGGCCACACCGGCGCATCGCCCGGACGGCCGGCGGCGGGCAGCAGCGACCACTCGCCCCGGTCCCGCTCACGACGCAGCGCGTTCGGGTCCGGCGGCGGCCCTGACCTGGCATGTCCGCCCTTGGTCATCTGGATCATCTCCCTTTGGCTGCGTTGCGCAACCGCAGTGGCGTCACATTGCGTGACACCGAGTGGATCTTGGACTCGCGATAGATGTCACGAAACGTGACTACGACCGATGATCTTGGAGGGCTCTGACCCGCCCGACCGGCCAGCCCCCTCCCGCACGGTCGGCGCCCCCTAAGCGATCAAGGGTCGCCCCCCGGGTTCAGTCACCCTGAGCGACGTCACCCTGTGTGACACAGGGCTGTGATCAGCAGGATCCGCGGCCGGGCGGAGGGCGCAGCGCGGTGGGATCGATGCGCGCCTGCCTGCGCAGCACCCTCAACCACCATGGGGTGTTGAGCCTGATCTCGCGCCGCAGCAGGACACCGAACACCTCGGGGTGCGCGTCGAGGTAGGCCCTGATCTGCTCGTCGGTGGGCTCGGCCTGCGCGTCGCTCACGCGTTCCACCCTCCGGGCTGCCTGAGCGCGGTCTGCGCTGAGTCGCACGGCGCGCAGAGGCCGCGCCCGTAGATGGGGTCGTCTGGGTCCAGGCTCTTGGCGACGAGCTGACGCCGGTCCAGGGGGTAGTGGTCGGCCACGGTGGAGGGCGCGTTTCGGCAGATCACGCACACGGGGTTCTTGTCCAGGACGCCCTTGCGGAAGCGGTCCCTGTGGCGCCTGCCGTAGCCGCGCTGTGCGCTGGTTCCTCTGCGCTTCTCTGCCTTGGCCTTGCAGGGCTCGCAGCGGCCCTGGGCGACGAGGGTGGGGCAGCCTGGGGTGGAGCAGACCTTCAGGCCCTTGGCCATCAGTCGCCCGGCGGGGTCCAGCCGAGCGCGATCAGCGTCTCCTGGACCTCCTTGGGCACCTCGACCTGGAGACGCCCGTCGACCTCCAGCTCGTGCAGCAGAAGGTTCAGCACGAGGGTCGGGGACTCTCCGACGGCGCTCTTGACGATCAGGGACCGGACACCGCGGACTTCTCGGCCGTCCACCTCGACCTGGCCGTTGCCGACGGCGCCGAGGCTGAGGCGTGCTGTGCGGATCTCGGGCATGGGGTGGTCCTTCCGGCGGAGGATCGACCGGATCGGCCGCGCCATCCTCCGAGACGTGGCCGATCCGGGGTCATAGGTCGCGGACTTCGGCGCGAGCCGCATGTGGCCATCCCGGGTCTGCGGGGCCCGGGGTCAGTACGGTCGGCGCACATCCAGGCGACAGGGGGTCATGGTGAAGTTCGTGATGTGCGGGGCGCTGCTGGCCGGCGTGGTAGCTCTGGCCGGGTGCGGATCAGGCGACGGTGAGGCTGCGGCGAGCGGGGCGGCTCCGCCGTCGGCGAGCGTGTCGAAGGCGTCCCGGCCGTTGACGGCGCGTCAGGTGATGGCGGCGTTGAAGGCGGCCGGTGCGCCGATCGGGAAGGTCACGGTGTACACCGCCGAGAACGACCCGAACGGCAAGCTGGGCAGGCCGGGCCAGTACACCAGCAAGGCGGCGAGCGTGGACCGGCGGGTTCCGGCGTCCAAGGTCGTCGGTGCCGAGCCGGGCGCGGTGGACTTCGGATGCGGTGTGGAGGTGTTCCCCGACGAGGCGTCGGCGCGCGCCCGGTCGGAGTTCATCCAGCAGGCGCAGAAGTCGCTGCAGGGGATGGCCGGTTCGGAGTACGACTACCTCCGCGGTGGGGTCCTGCTGCGTGTCACGGGCCACCTGACGCCCCGGCAGGCCGCGGTCTACCAGCGGGCGCTGAACAAGGCCGCGCTGTGAGGGCTCACAGATCCCTCACCTTCAGCGGGCCGTAGATGATGGTCTTGCGTGAGGAGCCCGCTACGGCGTCCACGCGGTACCAGCGGTTCCCGGCATCGGTGAGGGCGGTGTCGGGGATCGCGACGCTGTAGGCGCCCTGTGCGGCGCTGGTGATGGTGATCTCGCCGGTGCCGGTGGACAGGGTGACCGCGTCGGGGTCGTCGTCTTCGGCGGCCTCGGACGGCTTCAGCACCATCTCCAGGGTGACGCCGGTGAGGTTGTGCGGGAGGCCGGTGTCGTTGTCGGTGGCGGTGCCGTTGAGGGTCTCGTCGTTGCGCTGGGAGACGGTGAGGGCGCGGCGGGTGGGCATCAGTCCTCGCGTTCCCTGTAGCCGCCGCTCTCGACGTCCGCCGCTGCTGCGATGAGGCCCCGGCGGGTGACCCAGTCGGTGCCCACGGTGGGCTTGCTTGCGATGACGACGGTGCCGTCCGGCTTGTGAACCTTGGCGATGAGGACGGCGTCGCTAATGAGGTCGCCTTCGTCGAGGTCCAGCTCGATGCCCAGCGATCGGACGGTGTCGTCACCCATGGCGACCTCCTCACGAGGTGGTCAGCACCTCAAGTTCGTCCGGATGCGACTCGGCAAGGTGGGCGCAGGCGAACTCCCATGCATCCGCGACCGGCAGGACCCCGCTGTCGAGGTCGTGGTCATGGCAGGCGAACCGAGCAGTGTCGGTCGTCTCCGCCTTCTCGTTCGTGCCGCGTTCGTAAGTCCATCCGGTGTTGTCCACGCCAGGAAGTCTCTCCGAGTTCGATGGAGACGACCATCCTCATTACGCGATCGTTCCGGTCAGCCTTCCCTTACCCGTGAGCGTTCCTGAGCGCCCGTCCACGGCTTCCAGCGCCCCGGTGTGCCCGCCGGTGGCGCGTAGGGCTCCGGCGTACATCTGGACGGCGGCCAGGGCCCCATGGACGCGTCCTGAGGGGTTCAAGGTGCCGGTGAGGTCCGGCAGGGCCTCCGGCTGTTCACCACCCGCGACGATGCCCGCGTGATTGGTCTCCAGAGCCGCCCCGAGGGCCTTGGACTTGGCTCGGCCGAGCACGCGGGCAGTGCCTGTCTCGGCTGGGGTCCCGAGGGGGAGGCGGCGCGCTCGGCCGAGGCTCGGTGCGGCGTCATTCTCTGTCGCGCTACCCAGCGTGAACCGCTTGGCGCGGCCGATGGGCTGGGCGGTCTCGACGGCCTCGGCCGGGTCGATCGGTTGGACGACGGCGCCGGGCGGGGTGATCGCTCCGGCGGCGTCGCTCTCGGTAGCGGTGCCCAGGGCGCGGCGCTTCGTCCTGGCGAGCGCCTGAGCGGTGGCCGCCACGAGCGCGGCGGTGACCGTGCGTGCCTTCCGCTGGCCGATGGGCTGTGCCGCGCTGGTTTCCGCAGCAGCGCTGAGAGCGCCTCGTTTGGTCCGTGCGAGGGCCTGTGCCTCGTCGGTCTCGGCGGCCCCGGTGAGCCCTTGAGCGCTGCCCAGGGCGCCCGCACTGGCCGTCTCGGTGGCGGGTTGCACGGCGCGGGTCTTGCGGCGGCCCAGGGCGACGGCGCTGTCGGTCTGAGAGGCCGCGCCGAGCGGCGCGGAGTGCGCTGGGCGGATCGCCTGGGCGCTCTCGGGCTCCATGGTGGCGCCGAGCGCACGTGCCTTGGACCGTCCGATGGGCTGTGCGGCATCGGCGACGGACGCGGTGGCGGACGCCCGGGTCTTCCGGCGGGCGAGGGCCTGAGCGGTGTCGGTGGAGCTGGCCGGCGCAGCGGCCCGGGTCTTGAGCCTCGCGAGTGGCTGCGCCGCGTCGGTCTCGCTCGCCGTGCCCGCGGCGGCGCTGATGGTGCCGGGGGCGATGGTGACCAGGAAGCCTGCGGAGTTGTTCCCCGAGGGGCTCATGGTCGCGGTGCGGGTGCCGGTGGATCCGGAGGAGGCCAGGGCCTGCTGGGCGACCTGGAGGCTACTGGAGGTCCCTGAGGTCACTGCCTGCTGCCCGACCTGCGTCATGCCGGTCGCTGCGGTGAACACCGGCGCCGTGGTGGTGGACAGGTTGGCCGTGGACACCGACAGCAGCAGGCATCCGGCAGCGACGGCGGTGGCGGCCGGGTGGACGAGGCTGGACGACCCGGTGTAGACGCTGATGGCGCCGACGGCGTCGACCGGGTTGGTCAGGTTCGCGCCGGTGAGCCGGCCGAGGAGCATCGTGCACCGGTTGGCGCCGCCGTTGGTGGTGAACGCGTAGTTGGCGGGCTCGCCGGCCGCGTTGGTGATCGGCTTGACCCACGCGACGACGGCGCCGTTCCCGGTGTCTTCCTTGACCTTCGTCCAGCCGGCGGGGGCGCCGAGGGTGACGGCACCGCCGTTGCGGAAGTAGCACGCGGCCCACAGCAGGTCGCCGGTGGCGATGTTGGCGGGCTTGGTGGCGGTGAGCGACTCCGACGAGCCGTTGGTCGCGGAGGTGACGTTGCCTGCGCCGGTCTGGGCGACGGGCGCCATGGGTCAGGACCTCAGGCGGCCGAGGAGGCGCGGAAGAAGTCGGCGATCGTCGCCACGACGTCCGAGCCGTCGGGGGTGATCGCGAAGTCGTGCTTGGTGAGCGGGATCAGGTCGGCGTCGGTGCCACCGGTGGTGTCGGGGTCGTAGCAGATGACCAGGGCGCTGATGGCGTTGCCGGTGGCGCCGGTCCAGGTGACGTCGGCGGCGTCGATGTCGACGCGGTCGTTGGTGTCGTTGACCGTGACGGTGACGGAGGCGAGGGTCTTGCGGCCCATGGTGGTCTGTTCGTTGGAGGCGCCGGCGAGGAGGTCGGACAGGGTGTCGTAGTCCCGCATGGTGGCGTCGTTGACGATGCCGGTCGTCTCGATGGGGACGAGGATCAGGGCGTCGTTTGCGGCGGGCAGCGCGGCGAGGGAGGCGACGCGGCCGAGCGCGATGTTAAAGACGATGTTCGCCACTGCGGGGGCACCTCCGGGCATGCGAAAGGCCCGGCAGCGGTGTGCTGTCCGGGCCTGGTTCTCGTATCTGAGCACAGAGTAGCGTTCGCGCAGGTCGCTGTCACGCAGAGCCATATCCCCGCATGTTGACGATCTCGTCCGCGTACGGGCCATCCACGAAACGAATGACCGCTCGGGTCATGGCACCGTGCAGAGCGAAGATCCGCTTCCAGAAGTCGATGAGCCATCTCATCCCGCCATGGTCCCATCCCGAGCGGCGCGCTGGGCGAGGACGTCCAGGACGTCGCCGAGCCGGTACACCGGCAGCTCGCGCTTCCCGACGGTCCGGGCGCCGTGCGGGGCGAGCTGCCCGCGATGGACGAGGCCCCTGATGGCCTCTGGCGTGACGGGCTGCCCGAGGCGGGTGATGGCCCGCGCGATCTCTGTGGCGGTCGCCAGGACGTCCTCAGCGGACCGCAGGAGCCACTGGCGGCGGGCCTCGACCTCGTACACCAGCTCGCACGGTGGGCACTCGACGATGCGGGCGCCGACGCGGCCGTACATGTCCTCGCCGCACTCGTCGCAGGGGCCGGCGTAGAGCTTCTCGGCGGGCCGGTCGATGGCGCGGCGGGCGTCGCGGACCGCGTCGCCGATCTCCTCCAGGGCGCGCTGGGCGTCGTGGTGGTGGCGGAGCCAGCCGACGCGCGGGCGGAGCCACGCGGCCAGGCCCGCGATGGTGGCGGGCGGGAGTACGGGCGGGCGGCCGATGGAGCATGACGGGTGCTGGCAGCGGCGGCACCAGGGGCCGAGGATGGTGGGCTGCCAGGTGGTGAGGCCGGTCTCGACGGCGACGACACCGGCCCATGCGGCCAGGATGGCGAGGAGGTCGGCGGCGGCCTTGCTCGCGCTCTCGTCGTACAGGACGGGCGTCGGCCGCAGGGTGCCGGGCCATTGGCGGACCTCGTCGCGGTCCTCGATGTCGGGGCGTCCGATGGGCCGGTCGATGCGGGCCTGGCGGGTGATGGCGATATCGAGGTCCCAGCCGAGGCCGTGGTGGCCGGAGATCTGGGCGACGGCTTCGTCGAGGCGCATGGCGCAGGGGACGCACAGGACGGCGTCGCCGACGGGCTTCCCGCAGTGGCACAGCGTCTCGGTCAACGGGTCCCCTCCTGGGTGGTGCGTTTGCGCGTCATGTGGCGTCTTGGGGTGTGCGGGTTCCGGCGCGTGAGGGGCGGGGC
>NZ_SMKU01000660.1 GCF_004349215.1 Actinomadura rubrisoli
GGGTCGGTGGGTTGTGGGGGGCCATCGTGCTTCCTCTTCCCGTGTGGCGGTTAGCCGTTCCACATGGCGGTGTTGGTGCGCTCCGCGCCGAGGTGGATGTCGTGGGAGTCGCCGATGGCCTTGCTCATGCCGGAGACGGCGGTGGCCATGCGCTGTGCCGCCTGCTTCCACTCGCGGGACTTCTGCTCGTAGGCGAGGCGGGCGTCGCCGTCCCACTCGGCGAGGTGGGTGCGGACCTGGGCGTCGAGGGTGTCCAGGACGGCCTGGTAGCTCTTGAGGGCGTTCAGGAAGTTCGACTGCGCGTTCTGCATGCCGCCGAAGTTCACATAGGTGTAGTCGGTGCTCATGGTGTCCTCCAGTTGGGAGCGGTCAGCCGTTGACGAGGCCCTTGAGGCCGTTGACGCGGCCGGTCTTCTCCTGCTCGGCCCGCTCGTACTTGACCTTCGTGTCCACGAGCTTCTCGTGGATGAGGTTGAGGTCCTTGAGAACCTTGCTGAACTCGGTCTCGAACAGGGTGTAGACCTGGCCGAACGCGGCTGACGACTCGCCCTTCCACGCGCCCTGGAGTTCACCGTGGTGGGCGTTCAGCTGACCTTTGACCTGCCCGATCTGTCCGTGGGCGTCCTGCACTTTTCCGGCGGCCTGCTGCATGTGCTGCCGGTTGACAGATGACTGGTTTGCCATCTTTTGCTCTCCTTGCACGTCGGTTACCTTCGGGCATCACGACGTGGCACTCGCGCGTACCGGTTGACGGCCCCTCGATCGGTACGACGACTCACCCCGTGACTGCGAGCAAGATCAAGCGTAGAGAGCCTTCGGTTGCGCTGTCCACGCTTTTGACTGGGACTACCGAAGTGGTCTATGTGCCGACGGGTGCTGATCTGCGCAATCAGAAGATCACTCACCGTTATTTGGCCGGAACCGGCCGCAGGGCGGCCGTCGTGGTGAGCGCGGGGCCCTCTTTGAAGAGTTGTAGGAGATTTGCCGGAATTGGAACTGCGGAGTCGGAGGCATAACCGAGTTTCGCCATGTCGTCGGTGGTGGGGACGGGGTAGCGGAGGCCCTGGTCGGTGATGAGGGCGAACGTTTGCAGGGGTTGGCCCGGGCCGGAGAGAGTGCCCGCGAAGGTGCCGCCGCCTGGGAGGAGGACTTGGTCGAGGCCCTGGGACGTGGCGGAAGTGCTGGGGACGGTGCCGCCGATGGTGAAGCGGGCGTCCGTGGAGAGTTTGCCTGTTTGCTGGTAGACGGCGCAGAGGGGCTGTTGGGGTTCATAGCGGGCCGTGTCGGGTGGGGATTCGGGGAGCGCTCGGCTGTGGAGGTTCGTCCGGGACGGTTTGGACGCGGCCGCGCTCGGGGTGATTTCGCGTGGTGTGTTGGCGCCTGGGGTGTCCAGGAGGAGGCGGGCTTGGGTCTCGGAGATGCTTGAGAGGCCGTCGGGGAGTTGGACGTAGTAGCGCTCTTGAGTGCCCGCTATGGCGGCTACGTGGAAGATCTGGCCGGCGGGGGCCAAGGTGTTGTTCGGGCCGGCGAACTGTTGGCCTTGCTGGGGGATGGCTGGGGCCGCGAAGTCCGGGCCTTGGGGAAGACCGTTCAGCCAGCGTTCGTCCACGGGGACGGGTTGGTCGGCGCTGAGGATGCGGGCGGCTTTGGGGGTGACGCGCATCCGGGTGTTGTGCCAGACCAGCCAGGCTTGGGCGCCGCCTTGGACTACGACGCCCTGGTCGTCGGTGAGGGGGCGTCCGCCTACGGTGCGTCCGCCTATGAGGGAGACGGTGCCGCCGCGGACGCAGAGGGACCAGGGCGCGTGGGCGAGCCTGGCGGGGTCCGGGAGGGAC
>NZ_SMKU01000661.1 GCF_004349215.1 Actinomadura rubrisoli
GGGGCGGGCGAACGCGGGGCCGCCCGCCTGCGCGTCGGCCCCGGCGGGCAGCAGCGCCCGGGTGGCCACGAGGCCGATCACCAGGGCGGCGGCGCCCGTCCCGCCCAGGTGGAGGGGGACGGGCACGCCGTGGTGGGCGGCGGCCGACCCGGCCACCGCGCCGGCCAGGGCGCCGCCGCTGAAGCTGGCGTGCAGACCCGACATGATCGGCCGCCCGTAGCGGTCCTGGACGGTCATCCCGGCGCTGTTCATGGAGACGTCCAGGCAGCCGAGCGCGGCGCCCCACGCGGTGAGCGCGGCGAACAGCGCGCCCCAGGATCCCGCGAGGCCGATCAGGCCGGGCAGGACGCAGAACGCGGCGAACGCCACCCGCGTCACGGGGCGGCTGCCGAGCCGCGCGACCAGCGCCCCGGCCGCGGTCATCGCCACGACCGAGCCGAGCGCGGGCCCGGTGAGCGCGGCGCCGAGGGCGGCGGAGCCGAGCCCGAGGTCGGTCTTGACCTCGGGGATGCGCGGCAGCCAGGACGCGAAGACCGCCCCGTTGAGGAAGAACACCGCCGTCACGGCCCGGCGCGCCGCGCGGACCCGCCGCTCCGGAACCGCCACCACCGCACCTCCTTCACGTGTTGACCGGTAAACACAAGGAGGGTACGAGCTACTCTGTTGACCGGTCAACTGCCTATCCTCCGGTGAAGGGACCGCGATGGCGACGCTGCGGGACGTGGCGGCCGCCGTGGGCGTGTCGCACACGACGGTCTCCAACGCCTACCACCGCCCGGACCGGCTGTCGGCGGCGCTGCGCGAGCGGATCCTGGAGGCCGCCCGCGAGCTCGGCTATCCCGGGCCCGACCCGCTCGCGGCGGGCCTGGCGACACGCCACGCCGGGGCGTTCGGAGTGCTGTTCACCGAGGCCCTGTCCTACGCGTTCACCGACCCGGCGGCGGTGATGTTCCTGCAAGGGGTGGCGGGCACGAGCGAACTGGCCGACGTGGGCCTGACGCTGATCCCGGCGCCGCCGGAGTCCCCGTCGTCCGGGACGTGGGCGTCGGACGCGGTGCACCGCGCGGTGGTCGACGGGTTCCTGGCGTATTCGCTGCCGGACGAGCATCCGGGGCTGGTGGCCGCGCGCGCTCGGGGCCTCCCGATGGTGGTGGTGGACGAGCCGGAGCCGCGTCCCGGCGACGCCGAGCCGTTCGTGTGCGTCGACGACCGCGACGGGGCGCGGCAGGCCGCCGCCCATGTGGCAGTCCTCGGGCACCGCCGGGTCGCGGTGCTCGCCGACCGGCTCGCCGGCGACGCCCGCTCGGGCCCGGCAGGCGGCGCGCGGGTGCGCGGCGCGACCTACGCCGTCGCGCGGCACCGCATCGCCGGATACTTCGACGCGCTGCCGGCCGGGGAACGCCCGCCGGTGGTGGAGTGCGGCGGCAACACCGCCGAGCTGGGCCGGGCGGCGGCGCGGGGGCTGCTGGAGGGCCCGGCGGAGCGGCGGCCGACCGCGATCCTCGCGATGACCGACCGGCTCGCCGAGGGCGTCCTCGCGGCGGCCCGCGACCTCGGCGTCGCGGTGCCGGGCGCCCTGTCGGTGGTGGGCTTCGACGACCTGCCGTCGGCCGCGTCGGCGGCCCCGCCGCTGACGACCGTCCGGCAGCCGCTGGTGCGCAAGGGCGAGGTGGCGGCGCGGCTGCTCCTCGACCTGATCGCCGCCCCGGCCGCGCGCAGGGAACACGTGCGGCTTCCCGCGGAGCTGATCGTCCGGTCCACCACGGCCCCACCCCCCCCCCTCTCTCTTATTCACATCTCCCAGCCCACCAGACACAGAACGG
>NZ_SMKU01000662.1 GCF_004349215.1 Actinomadura rubrisoli
CCACCACCCAGCCCCACCACGCGGCGGCAGAGCCCTCTGCCGAACAGGCCGTGGCAGCCCCCCGGGACCTGGAGGCACTCACCTGGGCCCCCGAAGGATGAACATCGCCAACAGGACTTGGAAGATCTCGTACCAGACCTTCCACCGCTCAGGATCGGCGGCACGCGAAGGGCAGAATTCCAGCACAGGGCGGAGGAGCGCTGTCAAAAGCTGGCCAGCACGCCCCCCGAGAAATGGACTTGCCTGAGCGGGACGGGCGGCCTTGCATGTACGCGACACGAGCCTCTCAACACGTGAACGCACCGCGCACGAAGGTGGCGCCTTCCACATCCATAGCCGATAGCAGAAACTCAAACTCGGGACGTCCAGGCATTATGCCTGGCCCGGGCCTCAGACAGAAGGAGCTCTCTGAGCTGCTCAGCCGTTCGCCCTCTCGTCTTAATGGCATGGCAGTTGGGACAGAGAGCGATCATCTGGATCGGATGGTCGCGGCCCCACGTCGCTCGATCGTGGACGTGATCGACCTCAAGAATGGGATCGCCATTCCTCATGACGTCATTAGGCTGACCGGTGCACACCGGGTTCTCGCAGCGTCCAGCGCTTCGGATCAGTACGGCCTTGACCGCGGCTGAGGACCGTACGGGCTGCTCACGAGCACTGCGCGTGATGCGATCGTGGTCACCACGTACCTCAGCCACCTCTATCATCCGGCAGAGACGCAGGTACGTGTCCAGCGGGGCTGACCCCCGAGGCGGCGTTGCAACCGTGCGTTCCGCCTGGCGCAGACCGACTTCCTCCAGCAATCCTTCGGGAAGATCATTGTCGAAGAACTGGTGCCCGAGTGTCTTGATAACCTCTATCCTTACTGATTCAGTCAACGTGACGAGCTCATATGCCCAGGCGGTGAGGCCGCAAGATGGATTCTGTGCTTCGAGCCAGGTGATCGGTTTACCGTGAGCTGGTGGAATGGCTCCCACATGGCCGCGTAGTTCCCATAGGTCCGTACGGGCCAGTGCGAGGATGGGGAACTCGGGAGTCGGCCTTGAGCTGGGCTGGCCATACTCGCGCATGAGGCCGCGTAGCTCGGAGTGTGCGTCTCGCCAGGAAACCAGACGTGGACGGCGGTTTGCTGCCCTTCCCAGCGCCCAGAGCAGGGTTATGGGTTGATGCCGGGCGGGCCCCTCCGGGGTGCTGGCGGCGCGCAGCTTTCCAATGAGCTCAAGGAGACGTCGCTGAGGTGAGAGCGGCTCATCCACGATCACCTCGAAACCCAAGCGCGCGAGAAGCTGACCCACCGTTTGCCGACCGCCAGAGAACTCGCCGGCAGTGAGCGGTCGACCTGTCACGTAGCGGTGAGCCACTCCGACGATGGCCTTGGAGTCGTAGTAGATGCCGCCGTGATGGAGGAAGTATCGACGAGCCGGGTCGAAGCCGTACTGCTCCAGGAAACGGTCACGTCCGAGCCGATCACACTCAGCGACCGCGTCGAGGACGGCCTCACGTGTAATCACCGATAGATCCATGCACGTATGGTAGTGCCCGATATGCCAAAGATCGCCGATTAATCCCGACTCATACGAGCGAGAGTCGGCCCGTAAGCACACCTTGATCAGCCACACCACTCCAGGTCGTCCCGTGTGGCCTGTGGCGGACAACGTCCAGTGAGGTCTTTCCAACCTCAGTTGGCGTGATGGTGCAGGGCGAGGATCGCCTGGACGATCGCGGTCAGGCGGCTTGGTGAGCAGCGAGCCTTCCGCAGGATGCACCAGCTCTTGAGGGTGGCGGCGCCC
>NZ_SMKU01000663.1 GCF_004349215.1 Actinomadura rubrisoli
GGCGGGCGGCTGCTCGTGTTCACCCTTCGCGGGATCGTGGCCGGTCGTCCGGGTGGGGTCGGCTTCGTCCCGTCCGGCGCCTTCGGGGCGGGCGGGCTGTGGCTGCTCGGCGCGGGCGGGTTCTGCTGTGCGGCGGTGCGGTTCCGGTGCGTCCCCGCCTTCTCCGTGCGTTGACCTGAGGTGCGGGGGCAGCGCGTCGTCCAGCGCGGCCTGGAACCTTGTGATCAGCCTGCGGTTGACCGCCTCCCTGAGCGCCCTCTCCTCGGGGGAGAGGTCCGCGCTGCGCTCGCCGCGCTGCGCCGCCTCCGCCGCGACGTTCGGCAGGTCGCGCGACACCTCGTACAGCGAGTGCTCGTACGCGGCGACCTCGTCCACAGACCTCAGGTGCAGGCGCAGCTCGCCGATGTGGCCGTTCGGCATCCGCACGGTCATGCGGATGTCGCGGTACCCGCTGGGCTGCGGATTCTGCAGCCGGTCCTTGATCGACACGATCTCGACGCCGTGCCGCGCGACGACCTCCTGCACCCGGTCGAGCGCCTGGTAGAGGTCGGCGACGCTGTCGAACTGGACCTTCCCGCCCAGCAGGTCGTTGAGCTTGGAGGGGTTGCCGCCGCTCTCGATGATGATCTTGTCGAGGGCGCGGACCCTGTCCTTGCGTCCGGGACGCATCTTCGCGTCGTCGGGATCGTTGGCCAGGTCCTTCAGGACGTTGTTGAGCGTGTCCTTGTGCGCGTCGGCCGCGTTGTAGAGGTCGTCCAGGTAGTCGTTGATGAGCGGGTTGTCCCTGGAGAGCTGCTCGCCCTCCTGGAGCCGGCGCTTCTGCTCTTCCAGCGCCTTCTCGTCGAAGCCCGGCTGGTCCGGCGACTTCGAGCCGCCCACCTCGTCCGCCACCCGGTTGCTGATCTCCAGTTGCCGGCCCTCGAACGGCGTCGGCAGCGGCCTCTGGCGGCCCTCGCCGAGAATCGCGTCCGCGCCCCGCTCGTTCACCTCCCGGACGGAGTCCTCCAGGATGTGGACGGCCTCGGGTTGCGACAGCAGGCTGTGCAAGGTCCTCGGCCGGGCCATCAGCGAGTCCCGGAGGGCCCCTTCCACCGGCGACAGCGGCGGCGGGCCGTTGCCCTCGATGATCCGCGCCAGCTCGGGGTGGTTCGGCAGCCGGTGGCGCAGATCGTTGTCTAGCAGATCGCCGAGCCGGTCGCCCCGGTCGTTGACCACGGTCTCCCGGGCCCGGTCCACGAGCTGCCGGATCTGCTCGTTCTCGTGGACGCGCCGCATGAGCTCCGGATCGGCCAGCCGCGAAGGCTGCCCCTCCGGCTCACCCGTCCTCGCCCTGGGCTGCGCGTCCGCCGGCGGGCCGTCCGCCGTCCGAGACCCACCCGCAGTCTCGAGTCGGGCCGATCCATCTCCGTCCGTACGCGGCGTGGCCCCTTCGAGACTCCGCGGACCAACATCAGCCCGCGACGGCGTCCCTTCAGCGTGCGGTGTGCCAGCGGTGGGTGGTGTCTCCTCGGGGCGGGGTGTGGTGCTTTCGTTGCGCGGCCCGGCGTCCGTGCGAGGCATTGTGCCTTCGGCATGCGGCGTAGTGACGGTGGGGCGCGCCCCCTCGGGCCGAGGCGCGGCGCTCTCGGTGCGCGGCCCGGCATCCGTGCGCGGGGTGCCGTTTTCGGTGTGTGGGACGCCAGCGGCGGGTGGCGTCCCCTCGGGGCGGGGCGTGGTGCTTTCAGTGCGCGACCCGGCGTCCGTGCGCGGTGGTGTGCCTTCGGTGTGCGGGGT
>NZ_SMKU01000664.1 GCF_004349215.1 Actinomadura rubrisoli
GGGTGAGGGTGGTGCGGGTTTCGGGGGTGACCAGGGCGAAGTGGTCGGTGTCGGCGATGAGGCGGACGGGGCCGTCCTGGGCGGGCAGGAGGGCGCGGAAGGTGTCGGCGGTCGTGCCGGCGCGGCGTTCGATCTCGGCGGAGACCGCTTCGAGGACGTGGCGGGTGTGCTGGGCCTCGGGACGCGGGAGCGTGTCGAGCAGGGCCTCGCGGGCGCCGGGGACGAACGCGTAGCGGACGCCGCCGGACGGGCGCAGCAGGCCGCTCAGCAGGACCTCGGCGAGCTGTCCCGGGCCGGAGCCGCCGAGGATGCGGTGCTGGATGAGGCGCATCACCGGCAGGGACGGGTCGGACACGGCGACGTGCGCGGCGCCGTGAACAAGACGCTCGGAACCATTATCGGCCCCCGCGCCGCCCGCAATCAGCTGGTGCGGACGATCGCGTTGAGCCTGGCCCTCAACCATTCGCCCAATGACGTCGCCTTCGCGTTCGTCGGCTCCGGTGGAGCATCGTTCGTCGGCCTGGGCAACCTGCCCCACGTCGCCGCCGCCCACAACATGTCGCTGCACATGTCGCTCATCGGCGGGCTTCTGCAGGCGCTCGACGACGAGCGACGGCGCCGAGCGGCGATCATTGCCCGGGTCGGCGCACGGACCTGGGACGAGTACCAAGCCGGGGGGGATCTGTCGTTCGGTCCGCTTCCCGCGCTGATCGTGGTGCTCGACAGCGCGGGGCCGCTCCTGCATTCCAGGCCGGACATGCTGGAGGCCGTCGTCCAGCTCTGCGGAACGGCACCGGACACCGGCATCCGGTTCGTCTTCTGCTCATCGTCGGAGGCGGACCTGCCCGCGCCGCTCCTCTCCTTCGCGAGGTGGCGGGTCGACTTCGGCCACCCGGCGCAGCGTTACGCCCACCTTGAGCACGTGCACCAGATGCCGAAGCGTCTGGTCTGCGCGCACATACCCCTCGAAGAGAGCGACCCGCTCGTGGAGAGGATGCGTGAGCGCGGTCTGCGCGCGCGCAGACTGCCATGGCCCAGTGGACCGGCCGCACTTCCCGAGCCTCCAGATGAACCTCCCCAGCCTCCAGATGAACCTCCCCAGCCCACATCGGCGGGCGTCATCATCGGGTACGACGCCGAGGGCAGGGCCGTCAGGCTGGACCCGCTCGCCTCTGCCGCCGGGGGACCGCACGGACTCGTCGTGGGTGAGACCGGCGCACGCCAGGACGTGGTGCGCGGCATCGTCCGAGCGCTCGCCGCGGCCTACCCCCCGGCGGAACTCGGCATCGTCTTCGCCGGCATGGGCGAGCACCCGCTTGGCGACGCCGTGGAACTCCCCCATCGCCGGCACGCCTACGAGGAACTCCTCGGACGGCCGGAGGAGCTTCAGCGCTTCCTCGCATTCGTGCGGCACGAGATCGACGTCCGGGCCGGCGCCCGGCGCCTTCCTGCGCCGCCGCCCTGGCTCCTGCTCATGGTGGCCGACGTGTCGCTGACGTTCCCGGCGAGCAGGCCCGAGGCGGCCGAGGCGCTCCTCGCGCTGGCGCAGCAGGGCGAGTCCCTCGGAATCCACCTGCTGATCTCGTCGACCATTGTCGAGAGGACCACGATCTGGGCGCGCTTCCTGCCGCTGCTCAACTGGCGGATCGCCGCGAGCCCCCTGGAGCCCGCCGTGTGCCAGGACGTGATGGGCCGTGCGCGCCTCCCCTTCCCGGGCGATCAGCGCGCCCGCCTCGCCCTCTCGGGCGATCGCCGCGCCCGCCCTCCCTC
>NZ_SMKU01000665.1 GCF_004349215.1 Actinomadura rubrisoli
GGCCACGACCCCCCAGTCCACCGTGCCGCCGACCACGGAGCCACCGGCCACCGTGCCGGGACCCGGCAGCACGCCGCCGCCGCACCCGGTGCCCGCTCCTGTGGCGGCGCAGCCCAAGGACTTCGTGGGCCAACTGCCCCCGGCCGCGCCGCCGCCCGTCCCGCCTCCGGCCCCCGGCCCGTACGAGACGCCGTCGTACGGGCGGCGCGGCTACGCCCCGTACAGCGGCCAGCCCTCGTACGACCAGGCCGCCGGCTACCCGCCGCCCTATGGCCTGCCTCCGGCGACGCAGCCCGACCCGAGCGCCCTCCAGCGGCGTCCGGAGCAGGGCGGCCCCTACGACCCGCGCGACCCGCGCGCCCAGGAGGCCCAGCGGCGGGCCGAGCGTCCGCGCGACGACCGCGACAAGAACGCCGGCAAGCCCTACGGCTGGTACCGGGTGCTCAGCTTCCTCGTGCTGGTGGCGCTGCTCGGGTTCGCCAACATCGCGCCGCTGCCCGCGATGGCCGTCGCCATCGCCGGCGTCCTCGTCCTGCGGATGGCCGACAAGGCCGCCAAGGGCATGGAGGACAAGCGGACCCGCCGCGGCCCCCGCTCGGGCGACGCGGTCGCGGCCGCCTTCAAGACGCCGCTGCACCTGCCGGGCGCCGTGCTGGTCACCGTCCTGCTGTCGGGGCTCAGCCTCTGCGCGGGCGGGATCCTGCTCGGCGTGCTGATCTTCGCCCAGCCCGACATGGCCGCCTCGCGGGCCATCGCGATCTCCGCCATGGCCGTGATCGGCCTGCTCTGCCTGGCGCCGGGCAGCGGCGCGCCGCGCCGCCAGATGGCCCGGATGTGGGGGGCCGTGCTCCCGCGCACCGGGGCCGCCCTCGCCGGCGTCCTGATCCTGGGCATCTTCGCGGCGGTGCTCGTCGGCCTCTCCCAGAAGCAGCCGCCCGACACCACCCCGCTGGACGGGATGAGCCAGGATCTGGAGAGCCTGCGCGCCGACGTCCACGACCGGCTGGCCGAGATCCCCGGCATCTGACGCCCCGGGCGCCGGCCGCCCGGCCGTTTCCGAGGGGTCTGGTTCCGGTCGTCCCCGCCGACAACTCCTCGGTGGCTCGGTAGGGTGGCGACACATATGAGCGGTGAGACGAGCCACCCGGAGCACATCGGTCCGTACCGGCTGCTGTCCCGGCTGGGCGGCGGCGACGCCGGCGCCTGTCCCGTCCATCGCGCCACCGGTCCCGACGGCCGCGATGTGGCGATCCGGCTGCTGCCGCCGGGCGCCGAGCCCGACCTGGCGCGGATGCGCGAGGTCCTCAGCCCCTACGTGGTGGACGTGCTGGACGGGGAACCCGGCACGCGCCGTCCGTACATCGTGTCCCGGTTCGTCCCCGGGCGGCCGCTGGCCGAGCACGTCGCCGAGCAGGGGCCCGTGGGCGGGGACGTACTGCGCCGCATGGCCCTCGGCCTGGCCAAGGCCCTCGCGGCCCTCCACGGGGCCGGGCTCGCCCACGGCGATCTGGGGCCCGGCACCGTCCTGGTGGTGGACGGCGCGCCCGTCGTCGTCGACTTCGGCCTGACCGCCGGGGCCCACGTCCCCGGCGACGTCCGCGCGTGGGCCGCCACCGTGACGTTCGCGGCCACGGGA
The DNA here is from genome assembly GCF_004349215.1 of Actinomadura rubrisoli. Lineage (GTDB taxonomy): Bacteria > Actinomycetota > Actinomycetes > Streptosporangiales > Streptosporangiaceae > Spirillospora > Spirillospora rubrisoli. The sequence continues at coordinate 1,637 of NZ_SMKU01000665.1, forward strand.
CGGTCGGACGCGCCGTCCGGCGCGCTGCCCGCCGAGCTGCGGCCCCTGGTGGAGGCGGCCGCGCATCCCGACCCGGCGGCCCGCCCGTCCGCCGCCGAGCTGGCAGAGGCGGCCTCCGGGCTCGTCC
>NZ_SMKU01000666.1 GCF_004349215.1 Actinomadura rubrisoli
CTCCCGCCCGACCCGCGGCCGATGAAGTACGCCACGTGGTCGCCGATGAACGCGCCGAGCGCCGCAAGGACCACCACCAGCGCCAGGTTCGGCCGTCCCGACGCCGCGTACACCCCGCCGGTGATCACCATGCTCTCGCTGGGCACCACGGGGAAGAACCCGTCGATCGCGGCGACCGCGAACAGCGCCAGGTAGAACCAGGGCGAGGTCACCGCGGTGTGCAGCAGGTCCACTACTCCGTCCATGGCATCGACGCTAGGGAACGATCACCGGTGGGGGCATCGGGCGGAAGGCCAGACCCGTCCCCTACTTCCGGCAGTACGGGGACCGGGTCCTGCGAACGATGTACCGCCGGTTCCTCACCCCGTAGGACGAGACCGCGGTCCTGCCCGCGCGAGGCTGGGGGCACAGCACGCATCCCGGGGGAGGGGATCATGGAACCGCAGCCGAACACCACCACCGACGTCGCGGCCGATGCCGCGGCGGGAGCCGCCGCCGACGCCATGGGCGCGGATATGGGCGCGGACGGGGCCGGGGGTGCCGCGGGACGGGCCGTGGCGTCGCGGCGTCCGGTGCCGCGGCGGCGGGCGGAGGGCCGAGCAGGGCGGTGCCCGCCGGGACGGCCCGCAGCGCGGTCACCAGCGGCTCGGCGGCCCGTGCCAGCAGCAGCGCCGCGGCCGCCGCCACGGCGATCCCGACCAGGAACCCGGCGGCCACGTCGTGGGGGTAGTGCACCCCGACGAACACCCGCGAGAACGCCATGAGCGCGGCGAGCGGCAGCACCAGCGGGGCCATCGCCCGCCACGCCACCACGATCGCCGCCGCCGACCCGGCCGCGATGGCGGCGTGGTTGCTGGGGAACGACCAGTCGCCCGGCGGCGGGCACGCCGCGATGTTCATCGCGCCCGCGACCGCGCGGCAGGGCCGCTCCTCCTGGACGGCGGTCTTGGAGATCTCGCTCACCAGATACGCCGCGACCATCGCCGCCGGCGCCGACAGCGCGCGTCCCATGGCCCGCGCGTCCGCGCGGCGCGCCCGCCACCAGCCCGCCGCGAACAGCGCGGCGAACAGCAGCAGCCCGGCGTCGGTGCCGACCTCGGCCACCGGGTGCGTCCACGGCGGGGTGCGGTGCGCGAACTCGGTGATGTCCCGGTACAGGTCGGCGCTGAAGTCTGGCGCTCGCATGCTCTCCCTCACGATCGAGGCGGTCCGTCCAGGAAGTGAGATCCCCGGACGGACCGCCAAAGTTCATCCGTTGTTCACGGATGGTTCAAGGGTGGCATGCGAACCGGATCAGGGGCGGCGGATCGGCTCGACCGCCTGGGCGTCCCTGCGGCCGTCCTCCCGGCCGCCGTCCCGGCCGTCCGCGCCGTCGCCGGTGTCGTGCGGGGTGGACCGGCCGCGGCGGTGGCGCAGGAACCGCACCGTCTCCACCAGCGCCGTCGCGGTCAGCGCCAGGCCCAGGCCCACGGCCAGGCCCTTGATCGGGTCGTCCTCGAACGCGACCCCGCCCACGTAGCCCAGCAGCGCCCCGTACAGGGCCCACGACGCCGCCGCGATGCCCGCGAACAGCGAGAACGACCGCAGCGGGTACCCGACCACGCCCATCGTCATGGTGACGGCGGTGCGGCCGCCCGGCACGTACCGTGCGACGACCAGGATCAGGCCGCCCCGCTCGTCCATGGTGCGCCGCGCCCACCCGAACGCCTTGTGCCGCCGTGTGCCGGGCCGCATCGCCCGTGTCACCCTCC
>NZ_SMKU01000667.1 GCF_004349215.1 Actinomadura rubrisoli
GCGTCTCCAGAGGCGTTCGGCGAGGGGTTGGAGGATCGCGGTCGGGCCGGCCTGGGCCCAGCGCCGCAGGGTACGGGCGGCCCGTCCGTCCCACCAGTGGGGGCCGGAGCAGTCACTGAGGACGAGGACGGCGTGACGGCCGGACGCGTCGAGCAGCGTGCCGGGATCCTTGGGCGGGGAATCAGGGGACGAGGAGACCTGGCCGGTGGCGTCCAGGTGGCTGACGTGCACGTCCTGGAACGCGCCTTGGCGAAGGAGGACCTCGGCCAGCTCGCGGGCCAGGGGATGCCATAGCCGCATCGTCGGGCCCGAGTCCACGACGAGGGTGAGCGTGAGCCAGCGTTCGGGTGCGGGGACGAGGACGGGCGTCCACAGGCGGGTGTCCGCGATGCGGGCCGCGGTGGCCTCCTCGTCCAGTTCGAGGCGGTGCCGGGACGGGACGCGCCGTTTCAGCGGCCGGAGCGCGCGCTGCACGCCGCGCGGGTCGGCCAGCATCGGCGCCGTCGGGACCAGGACCTCCGTGGCCTCGCCCACCGGTTCCGACCCGGCGGTGGGACGGGGATGGAGGGCCGTACGCGGATCGGAAGCCGGAGGCGTATCGGGGGCGGCCGGGGGCACGAAAGGCGGCTGCCGCGCGGCGGGCTCCTCCGGAACGGGCGGGAGGCCGGGCGCCGCCGGTTCGGGCGCCCGCTGGGCGGGCGCGGACATGTGGCAGGCCAGCCACAGCAGTTCGCTCAGCTCCTGCGCGTCCGGAGGCGCCTCCGGAGGGGCGAGCGAGGCCAGGACGCCGCGCAGGCGATCGAATCCGCTCATGGCGGCCCGACCCTCGGTTCAGTCATCGATCGGCCCGGTCAGGTAGGGCATGATGCGGTCGGCCAGGGCGCGGCGGTCCTCGGCGCCGGTGTGGCCGCACAGGTAGACGGCGTTGAGGAGCTGGTCGGTGGCCAGCGTGCCGGACGTCGAGCGCTCGAAGAAGCGGCGGATGAGGTCGTCGCTCTGGTCGGCGAGGGGGCCGAGGTGCTCGCGGACGATGGCCGACAGCTCCGCCTCGCCGGACGGCTGCCGCAGTTCGAGGTTGACGCAGCGGCGCAGGAACGCCGGGGGGAACTCGCGCTCGCCGTTGCTGGTCATCACCACCAGCGGGAACGCGCCGCAGCGGACGGTCCCGGCGGTGACGGTGACGCGCTCGCCCGGCCCGTCGGCGGTCATCACCTCGGCGGACGGGTCCGCGCGGCGCGACAGCTCGGGGATCTCGTACTCGCCCTTCTCGAAGATCGTGAGCAGGTCGTTGGGGAGGTCGATGTCGCTCTTGTCGATCTCGTCCACGAGCAGGGCGCGGGGACGGGCGTACGGGAGCAGCGCGGTGCCCAGGGGACCGAGGCGGATGTAGCGGCCGACGTCCTCGTCGGCGGGGGCGCCCTCGCGTCCCGCCGCGTACAGGCGGGTCAGCGGGTCGTACTGGTAGAGGCCGTCGCGGAGCGTCGTCCGGCTGGTGATGGGCCAGTGCAGGACGGGTCCGAGGCCGAGTTCGTGGGCGACCGCGTAGGCGAGCGTCGACTTCCCGGTGCCGGGCGGGCCGGTGACGAGCAGCGGGCGGCGCAGGTACAGCGCGGCGTTCACCTGCTGGACGGCGTCGTCGGACGGCCGGTACGTGGTCGCCTGGTGGAGGTTGCCGGAGCCGCCCGCCGGGGGCGGCAGGGCGGGGCCGCCGTCGAAGGCGCGCCAGGGCGGGG
>NZ_SMKU01000668.1 GCF_004349215.1 Actinomadura rubrisoli
AACGCCGACTTCAGCGCGTTCTTCAGGCCCTCGCTGGCGTTGACGGTGTTGCCGTACATGTCGGCCCCGCCGTTGAAGTCGAACGGCATGATCGTGAACACGTCCACGTTCGCCTGGAGCTTGGCGGGCCCTTGGACTTGGACCAGTCACGGATCTTCGTCCAGATCGGGATGGTGGTGATCTCCTTCTGGTCGGAGTAGCCGTTCATGCCCGAGATGCCCATGTGGCTGTAGGCGGTCTCGTCCGACCAGCCGAACGCCGACTTCAGCGCGTTCTTCAGGCCCTCGCTGGCGTTGACGGTGTTGCCGTACATGTCGGCCCCGCCGTTGAAGTCGAACGGCATGATCGTGAACACGTCCACGTTCGCCTGGAGCTTGGCGGACTGGTCGATGAGCCGCTTGCCCCAGGTGTTCGGGCCGGAGGTCGTCGTGCCGAACGTCAGGATCGTCTGGATGCCGGGGTTCTTCTGCTTGACGATCTTGAGGGCGTTGATGACGCGGTCCTGAACGACCGCGTTCTCGAACTCGTCGGTGTTCTCGATGTCGATGTCGATGGACTTGAGCTGGAAGGCGTCGATGACCTTCTGGTAGGCGCCCGCGAGCAGCTCAGGAGACGAGCAGTTCGGGCCGAGCTTGTTGCCCGACCAGCCGCCGATGGAGGGCAGCACGTCGCCGCCCGCCGCGCGGATCTGCGCGATCGTCTGGGCGTCCACGCCGCCCGTGAGCGGGCGCTGGCCGTCCCAGTTGGGGTTGCAGCCGCCGGCCGACAGGATGAACGCCATCGTGAACCACTTGTTCCCGGTCGCGTTCATGACCGTGGTCGCGCTGGGCGGGTTGCCCCATCCCATGTAGAGGTACGGCGCGGCCCGCGGGCCGGCGGGCGTCGTGCAGCCGGTGGTCGTGCCCGAGACCGAGCTCCCCGCGGACTCGCCGGCGTCGTTGTACGCCTTGATCGTGTACGTGTGGTCCGAGCACGCCGTCAGCCCGGAGATGGTGGCGGTGGTCTGCGTCGCGGTGGCGCGCACCGCGGAGCCCTCGTAGACGCGGTAACCGGTGACGGTCCCGTTGGCGGGCGACCACGACAGCGTCAGCGAGGTGTCGGTGCGGGCCGTGACACCGGGGGAGCCGGGCGCGCCGGGTACTCCCGGCGTGCCGTCATCGGTACAGGACCCGCCGTTGAGCTTGCAGTTCTGCGGGGCGCCCGGGCCGTTGACGAGGAAGCCGAACGTCACCTTCGCGCCGGCGGCGAGGGTGGAGTTGTACTCGCGGTGGGTGAAGGTGGCGTGCTGCCCGTCCTTGGTGAGCAGCGCGTCCCAGTAGGAGCCGATCGTGGAGCCCGAGGGGACGTCGAACTCCACTTTCCAACCGGAGATCGCGTCGCCGGTGCTGTTGCTGATCGTGTACCTGGCCTCGTAGCCCGACCCCCAGTCGGAGGTCTTGGTGAAGGTCGCGGTCGCGGCCGCGGCGTTCGCCGGGACCGGGACCAGCAGCGCGAGAACGAGCGCGCTCAGGGCCGTGAGGAGCAGGCCAGGGAGTAGTCTTCGCAATTTCGCTCCCGGGTAGGAGAGGTGGACACGCGGTGATCCCCCGAACCCCGAGTCATTTCATGTGCCGGTGCGAGCGCGGCGGGGTGGCGAGCGCGGCACGTTCCACTCCAAATCTATAGGAAACTTTCCTGTTAATTGCCTGAACGGTAGCCACCCCGCCGCGCTCGCACCGGCACATGAAATG
>NZ_SMKU01000669.1 GCF_004349215.1 Actinomadura rubrisoli
CCCATCCCCCGAGCCGCCGCCCTCACGCCCGGCGCCGTCCCGCGCGGCGCCTTCACGTTCAGCGCCCTCATGCGCAGTGCGGGCCCGTGCCGCGGCGTCCCGTGCGGCGCTGTCCCGTGCGGCGGCGTCCCGTCCGGCACCCTCGCGTTCGGCGCCCTCACGCCCGACGGCGTCCCGCGCGACACTGTTCCGTGCGGCGCCCTGACGTTCAGCGCCCTCACGCGCGGTGCTGTCCCGTCCGGCGCCATCACGCCCGACGGCGTCCCGTGCGGCGCCCTCACGTGCGGTGCTGTCCCGCTCGGCGGCGTCCCGCGCGGTGTTCTCGGGTTCCGTGTCCTCGTGCGCTGGGGAGGTGTGGCCATTCCTTGTCGGGGTGCTCGTGGTGGTGGTTTGTGGGTCGTTGTCGTGTTCGTGGTGAGAGGGAGTTGGGGACGGGGGCTTGTTGTCACCTGGCTGGTCGGCGGGGTCGGAGGCGTTGGCGGGGGTCATCGGGATCGTTTGCCTGGGTTGAAGGACGAGAGGAGCTGGCCGATGTCGAGGTCGCCCTCGATGGCGCGGCCGACCAGGAAGCCGAGGGCGCCGAGGAGCAGGACGATGAAGAAGGCGCCGAAGCCTCCGAACGCGCCGGCGAAGCCGAGGGCGGTGCCGAAGGTGAGGCCCACCATGGGCCAGAGCATTCTCATGAGGTCCTCCAGTCCACGTCGCCGATCAGGACGTCCACCGGACGGTCTCCGGCCAGCGGGCGGACCAGGCGCCGGACGTCCTCGGCGGTGTCGGGGAAGGGACGGCCGCCGCGGGCGACCACGCCCACCTCGATGTCGTCGTCGCGGATGGCGACGCCGGTGAACGGGCGGCCGGCGCGGTAGGTCACGACGCGGGCGTGCGGGCCCGCGGTCAGGGACGTCACGTGCGGGCAGGCGAGGACGGCGGTGGCGATCCGCTCCGCGAGGTCGGCTGCCGGCGTGGTCACTGGGGCACCGTCCTTCTCGCAGGCACCGCTACGGCGCTTGTCATTGGACGCGGGACTCCCCGTTGGACCCGCGGTCCCCGCGGTCCCCGTCGTCCTCGCCGGGGACGTGGATGTCGTCGACGGTGATGTTCACCTCGACGACCTCCAGCCCGCACATGTGCTCGACCTCGCCGATGACGTTGGTGCGGACGGCGCCGGCCAGTTCGGGGATCGATACCCCGTAGTCGACGACGAGGTCGATGTCGACGGCGGTCTGGCGCTCGCCGACCTGCACGGACACGCCGCGGTTGCCGCCCGCGCCGCCGACTCCGGGCAGCCGGTCCTTGACGGCGCCGAGCGTGCCCGGCGTGCCCATCGCGTGGACGCCGCCCACCTGGCCCGCCGCCATACTCGCGATCTTCGCGACCACCCCGTCGGCGATCCTGGTCTTGCCTCCCGGGGTCACGAGTTCGCTGGACGCCGCCCCGGCCGTCATCGTTCCCCCACCACGCCCATCTTCCTGCGCCACGACGTCCCCCCGATGCGTCGGTATTGCGCGATTGATGCTCGCCGTCCGTCCCACCGAAACCAAACAGCAGGTCAACGCCCCTTTACCCGGCCCAACACCAGGGCGCACCGGACGGCGTCAGGGCGTGGCGGCGCTGGCGGCGCGGCGGGAGCCCAGCGCGCCACCGCGCACGAAGGCCCGGTGTCAGGGCGCGCCGGGCAGGGGCAGGGCTCGGCGGGAGCTGAGCGCGGCGCCGGGAGGGGG
>NZ_SMKU01000066.1 GCF_004349215.1 Actinomadura rubrisoli
CTCCGGGTGCGCCTGGGTGCCCACGAAGAACGGGTGCTGCTCGCGGGGCAGCTCGATGTACTCCACGAGGCGCCCGTCGGGCGACAGGCCGGAGAACCGCAGCCCGGCCTGCTCCAGCCGTTCGCGGTAGGCGTTGTTGACCTCGTAGCGGTGCCGGTGCCGCTCGGAGACCTTCGCCTCCCCGTACAGGGCGCGGACGACGGAGTCCTCGGCGAGGTCGGCGGGGTAGAGCCCGAGCCGCATCGTCCCGCCCATGTCGCGCTCACCGGCGACGACGTCGACCTGGTCGGCCATGGTCGCCACGACGGGGTGCGCGGTGACGGCGTCGAACTCGGCGCTGCCGGCGTCGGCGAGGCCCCCGAGCGTCCGGGCGGACTCGATGACCATGCACTGGAGGCCGAGGCAGATGCCGAGCAGCGGGACACGGTTCTCGCGGGCGTGCCGGACCGCGCCGAGCTTGCCCTCGATCCCGCGAACACCGAACCCGCCGGGGATCAGCACGCCGTCCACGCCGTCCAGCTCGCGCTTGGCGCCCTCGGGAGTCTCGCAGTCGTCGCTCTTGACCCACCGGATATGGACCTTGGCGTCGTTGCCGAACCCCCCGTGGCGCAGCGCCTCGGTGACCGACAGGTAGGCGTCGGGCAGGTCGATGTACTTGCCGACCAGCGCGATCGTGACCTCGCGCGCGGGCTTGTGGACGCGCCGCAGCAGCTCGTCCCACGCGCCCCAGTCGACGTCGCGGAACGGCAGGCCGAGGCGGCGCACGACGTAGGCGTCCAACCCCTCCGAATGCAGCACCTTCGGAATGTCGTAGATGCTGGCGGCGTCGACGGCGGACACGACGGCCTCGCGGTCCACGTCGCACATCAGGCTGATCTTGTGCTTGAGCCCGTCGGTGATCGGCCGGTCGGAGCGGCACACGATCGCGTCGGGCTGGATGCCGATGGAGCGCAGCGCGGCGACCGAATGCTGCGTCGGCTTGGTCTTCAGCTCCCCGGACGGGCCGATGTAGGGCAGCAGCGACACGTGCAGGAAGAAGCAGTTGTCCCGCCCGATCTCGTGCCGGATCTGCCGCACCGACTCCAGGAACGGCAGCGACTCGATGTCCCCGACCGTCCCCCCGACCTCGGTGATGACGATGTCGACATCGCTGTCGGCCATCCCGCGGATCCGGTCCTTGATCTCGTTCGTGATGTGCGGGATGACCTGCACGGTGTCGCCGAGGTACTCCCCGCGCCGCTCCTTGGCGATCACGTTGGAGTACACCTGCCCGGTGGTGACGTTGGCCGACCCGTGAAGCTCGGTGTCGAGGAACCGCTCGTAGTGACCGATGTCCAGATCGGTCTCGGCCCCGTCGTCGGTCACGAAGACCTCGCCGTGCTGGAACGGGTTCATCGTGCCCGGGTCGACGTTAAGGTAGGGGTCCAGCTTCTGCATGGTGACCCGCAGGCCACGCAGAGTGAGAAGCCGTCCAAGGCTGGACGCCGTCAGTCCCTTGCCGAGGCTGGAGGCGACACCGCCGGTGACGAAGAGGTGCTTGGTAGGACGTGACCTACCAGTGGCTGCCGAAGGCAAGAAGACACTCCCGTGGTCGTTGCGAGGCGAACAGGCTCACTGTCCACGGGCCACCAGAATAACAGTCCCATTGCAGTGCCCTCGGCGTCGGGCCCTGGAGGCCCTCCTTCAACGGGCACTGCGGCGATCGCTGGCATCGCTCCGACTCGCCTAGCGGCTCGCTGCGCGATCAGGTTCTCGCTTCGCTCGCACCTGGCTTCGCACGCGATCGCAACGTCCCGGTCGTCGACCGCTGGGGTTCGTACATTCTTCCCGGTGCGGTGTGCTGACCGCTGTGCCTGATGCAGCGATCCCCACAGCGCCCGCCGAAGGCTAGTGCGCTACAGCTAGCGCCTGACGCCAAGGGCACTGCAATAAACACAGCGATCACCGTGGCGCCCGTTGGCGAAGCGCGTGCTGACGCCTGGCGTTGAGGGCATTGCAGTAGGTGGGTGGTAGTTGCCTCAGGTGTCGACGGCCTCAGCGTTGCGATCGCGTGCGAAGCCAGGTTCGAGCTTGCGAGAACCTGATCGCGCAGCGAGCCCCTGGGCGAGTCGGAGCGATGCAGCGATCGCCGCAGTGCCCGTTGAAGGAAGGCGCCCTAGCGCCTGACGCCGAGGGCAATGCTATATACGCGGAGCTCCGGTGGGCATGATGGTGCGGAGTTGTCTGGTTAGTTCGTCGATCAGGGAGCGGGCCTGGTCGGCGGCGTTGCGGGCGGCGTCGCGTTCTTGGGAGAGTTCGGCGATCTGGGCGCGCTGCTCGGTGACGGCTTGGGCGAGTTGGTCGACCCATTGGTCGCGTTCGGCGAGCTTTTCGGCGATGGCGTCGCGTTCGGCGGCCATTTGCCGCATTCCGGCGACGGCCTTGTCGCGCTCGCGGCCTGCCTGGTCGGCGCGGCCGCGGGCCAGGGTCAGTTCGGATTCGGCGCGGGCCTGGGATTGGACGGCGCCTTCGCGGGTGCGTTCGGCGGCTTCGCGGGCCTTGGCGTTGGCGTCGCGTTCGCGTTCGGCCTTCTTGGCGGCTTCCAGTGACTGGGCGGCGGTGTCGAGGGCCTGCTGGCGTTCGGTCTCGGCGCTTTCGGCGCGGACCGATGCCTCCTGGGCGCGGCGTTCGGCGTCCTGGCTCCGGCGTTCGGAGTCCTGGGCGCGGCGTTCGTTCTCCTGGGCGCGGCGTTCGGCGGCTTCGGCACGGCGGCGGGTCTCGTCGGCCTCCTTGCCGGCCGCGACGACGGCGTGCTGGAGGTTCTGCGCGGTCATCTCCGCGTCGGTGGCCTTGGCGCGCAGCGTCGACAGCTCGCTGTGCGCGGACTCCAGGGCGCGGGAGAGCTCTCCGGCCTGCTCGGCGACGCGGTCGCGTTCGGCTTCGGCGGATCGGCGGCCGCCGACGGCGTCCTCGACGGCGCGGAGGGCGTCGTCGCGGGCCTCGCTCATCGCGTCGCGCTGCTGTATGGCCTGCCGGACGGTGGCCTCGGCTTCGGCGACGCGGCGCTCGGCCTGCTCGGCCTGGGCCTGCGCCTGCTCCATCTGGGCGCGGGCCTGCTCGGCCTGCGCGCGCGCCTGGTCGGCCAGGACCCGGGCCTGCTCGGCTTGGCCGCGCGCCTGGTCGGCCTGCGCGCGTCCTTGCTGGGCCTGGTTCCAGGCGGCGGCCGCGTCGCGCTGGGCGGCCTCCTTCTCGCCCTGGAGCGCGGCGATCTGGGTGACGGCCTCGTTCTGGACCTCGGCGGCGCGGCGCTCGGCGTCGGCGACCTGGCGCTCGGCCTCGACGGCGCGGCGGTCGGCCTGCTCGGCCTGACCACGGGCGCGCTGCACCTCGCCCCACGCGGCCGCGGCGTCGCGCTGCGCCGACTCCTTCTCGGCCTGGACGGCCGCGAGCTGCGCGGCGGCCTCGTTCTGCGCCTCGACGACGCGGCGCTCGGCCTCGACGGCGCGGCGGTCGGCCTGCTCGGCCTGACCACGGGCGCGCTGCACCTCGCCCCACGCGGCGGCCGCGTCGCGCTGCGCCGACTCCTTCTCGGCCTGGACGGCGGCGACCTGGGAGGCGGTCTCGGTCTGCGCCTCGCTGACCTTGCGCTCCCCGGCGGCGAGCGCGTCGCCGATGAGGTCGGCCATCTGGCGGAGGCGCTCGACGATGTCCCAGGGCTGGGCCTCGGGCTGCTCGACCTCGGGGCGTGTCGCCTCGCCGGGCTTGGCCATCTGTATCGGCTGCTGGGCGGCCGGCACGGGCACGTCGGTGCCCCGTCCCATCGCGGGCCAGGGGGAGCCCGCGTCCGGGATCCCGCGCGAACCACCCGATCCGTTCAGCTCACTCACTTTGTTCCTCGCCTGGCGGCTCGGAGCCGCGTTCGCGGGGCTGCCATGGACATGGTGCTCGCTCACTCCTCGCCCTACGGCTCGTCGCTTCGCTCACGAAAGGCACTCTAGTGCCGACCCGCGGAGCGTTTGCCCAGTTTGGGGTTTAGTTTCTTGATCCTCAAGGTGCGTTGCCGCACGCCGGACGCCTGATCACACCCTGTGCGGGACCGCGCGGCCCCCCTCCACGGTGCCATGGGTCACATCCTCCGGGGGCGGGAACGCGGACACCGCGAGCGCTGGTGGGACAATCGCGCACCATGGAGCTTCGCACCCTGTATCCGCCGGTCGAGCCGTATGAGTCCGGGCTGCTCGACGTCGGCGACGGCAATCGGATCTATTGGGAGGTCTGCGGGAATCCCCAGGGGAAGCCCGCGGTCATGCTGCACGGCGGGCCCGGCGGCGGGTGCAGCGCGGCGCACCGCCGGCAGTTCGACCCCGAGGCGTACCGGATCGTGCTGTTCGACCAGCGCAACTGCGGCCGGAGCCTGCCGCACGCCAAGGACCCGGAGGTGTCGCTGGAGGCGAACACCACCTGGCATCTGGTGGACGACATGGAGCGGCTGCGCGAGCATCTCGGCATCGAGCGGTGGCTGGTGTTCGGCGGGAGCTGGGGCAGCGCGCTGTCGCTGGCGTACGCGCAGACGCATCCGGAGCGGGTGACCGAGCTGGTGCTGCGCGGCATCTTCACGCTGCGGCCGTTCGAGCTGTACTGGTTCTACCAGGAGGGGGCCTCGCTGCTGTTCCCCGACCTGTGGGAGAGGTTCGTCGAGCCGATCCCCGAGGACGAGCGCGAGGACCTCATGTCCGCCTTCCACGAGCGGCTCAACTCCGGTGACCGGGAGGTGCGGGTCGCGGCGGCCAAGGCGTGGTCGATGTGGGAGGGCTCGACGGTCACGCTGCTGCCGGACGCGGAGCTGGCGGGCGGGTTCGGCGAGCCGGACTACGCGGTCGCGTTCGCCCGCATCGAGAACCACTACTTCGTCAACGGGGGCTTCTTCGAGGACGGGCAGCTGATCCGGGACGTGGACAAGATCCGCGGCATCCCCGCCGTGATCGTGCACGGCCGCTACGACGTGTGCACGCCCGCGGCGACGGCCTGGGACCTGCATCGTGCCTGGCCGGAGGCGGAGTTCCACATCGTGGACGACGCGGGCCACGCCTACAGCGAGCCCGGCATCCTGCACCGTCTCATCGAGGCGACCGACCGCTTCGCTCGCTGAGCACCCCCCGATACGGACGTGCCTCAACGGCCCGCCCGTAGGTCCGGAACCGGGCGGGGGCCTCGCTTCCCGCGAGGCCCCGAACGGCCCCCGAGGTCGGCCGGAAACCCCCGGTTCTCTATCTCAGGCGCAAGGGGAGTCTTACCGTCCCATAAGCCAGGTCTGGACTTGAAGGCAAGTAAATGGGGCCTCTCAGGACGCGCGTGGACGCCTGTGCCCCCATCCGTCCCAGTACGCCGTGGACCGGCCGGACCTCCTCGGACACCCGCCGACGCCCGCGGTCGCCCCCGCGTTGTCAGGAAATCCGAGTGATTCACCTCACACAACCGATATACAAAATCTCTCGCGGCGACGCAACAAATCACTAAAGTGGCGCGCAAACCGGCCGCGCGCGGCGGAGTCCGCCCATTCGGTCGTCCCTCCTGCGTAGCGGGGGGAAAGACAGGCCCCGGCCCCGCGTTGACATGGCCGAAATAACCCCGAAATTCGCAAGCCTATTGCCCTACCCGCTGCGCGTCGGTTCTAAACATCTCGCCGATAACAATCCCGAGCGATCACGCAGCAAGATTCGCTAAGTTGCCTGGACATGGCAGCGCAACCCCTGGAATCACCGACCCGACGCCCCGCCGGCAACGAGACGAACGCGGACGTGCAACTCCAGGTGCCCAGCCTCGCCGACGGCCCGGAGCTATGGCGGCTCGCCCGGGACTCGCGGGTCCTGGACGTCAACTCGCCCTACAGCTACGCGCTCTGGTGCCGCGATTTCGCCGAGACCTCCGTGCTGGCCCGGATCGGTGGTGTCCCGGCCGGATTCATCACCGGCTACGTCCGCCCGGCCCGTCCCGACACGTGCTTCGTCTGGCAGGTGGCCGTCGCCGAGACCCACCGCGGGCGGGGCCTGGCCCGCCGGATGCTGGACCGGCTCGGCGACCGGCTGGCCGACCGCGGCCACCGGTTCATGGAGGCGACCGTGACGCCGGGCAACGCCGCCTCCACCGCGATGTTCGAATCCTTCGCCCGCGACCGCGGCTGTGGCCTGGAGCGCAGCCCCCTGTTCGGCGCGGAGCACTTCCCCGAGAGGGGACACGAGCCCGAGGTGCTCTTTCGGATCGGCCCGTTCACCGCCGTGAACTGACGGCGGTCACCCAGCGCGCCGGCGCCCGCCGAGGGCGACCGCCCGAGGCGGCCCCGCCGCCGCGCGAACCACCGTCCACCCGTCCCACGACCGTCCCGACCGCTCCATCCATCCGCTCCTTCTCCAACCTGCCGGAGGCAGAACATGGACGTTTTCGCCCGCATGGAATCGGAAGTCCGCGGCTACTGCAGGGGCTGGCCGGCGGTGTTCACCACCGCCCGGGGCAGCCACATCACCGCTGAGAACGGGCGCACCTACCTCGATTTCTTCGCCGGCGCGGGAACCCTGAACTACGGACACAACAACCCTCAGCTGAAACGCAGGCTGATGGACTATCTGGCCCGTGACGCGATCGTTCACAGCCTTGACATGTACACGACCGCGAAACGCGACTTCCTGGAACGGTTCAACGAGTACGTCCTCGGCCCCCGCGGGCTCGACTACAAGGTGCAGTTCCCCGGTCCGGCGGGCAACCACTCGGTCGAGGCGGCGCTGAAGCTGGCGCGCAAGTACACCGGCCGCGAGACCGTCGTCAGCTTCACCAACGCCTTTCACGGCATGACGCTCGGCGCGCTCGCCGTCACCGGGAATTCGATGAAGCGCACCGGCGCCGGGGTGCCGCTGGGCCACGGCGTGGCGATGCCGTACGACAACTATCTCGACGGGCGCACGCCCGACTTCCTGCTGTTCGAGACGATGCTGGACGACAGCGGCAGCGGCCTGGACAAGCCCGCCGCGGTGATCGTGGAGACCGTCCAGGGCGAGGGCGGCATCAACGTCGCCACCGCCGAGTGGCTGCGCCACCTCCAGGACCTGTGCCATCGGCAGGACATCCTGCTCATCGTCGACGACGTGCAGATGGGCTGCGGCCGCACCGGGCCGTTCTTCAGCTTCGAGGAGGCCGGGATCACCCCGGACATCGTCTGCCTGTCCAAGTCCCTCAGCGGCTACGGGCTGCCGTTCGCGGTCACGCTGATGCGCCGCGATCTGGACGTGTGGGAGCCCGGCGAGCACAACGGCACCTTCCGCGGGTTCAACCCCGCGTTCGTCACCGCCGTCGCCGCGCTGGAGGACTACTGGGCGGGCGCCGGGATGGAGAAGCAGACCCTCGCCAAGGGCCAGCAGGTCGAGACGGCGCTGAACGAGATCGCGCTCGCGCACTCGGGGGCCGTCGAGTGCGTCCGCGGCCGCGGCCTCGCGTGGGGCCTGGTCATGACCGACGCCGAGCTCGCGCCGAAGGTGTGCGCCGAGGCGTTCGAGCGCGGGCTGCTGATGGAGACCTCCGGCCCGGAGGGGGAGGTCGTCAAGCTGCTGCCGCCGCTCACCACCACCGAGGCCGACCTCGGCCGCGGCCTGGAGATCATCGCCGACTCGCTGGAGGCCGTCCGCTCGACGGTGCCCGCCTGAGCCGTCCTGGCCGTCCTGGCCGTCCAGGGCATCGAGGCGCATCCGGACCCACCCCGAAAGAGGAGATTCATGATCGTTCGTTCCCTTGAGGAGATCGCCGGCACGGACCGAGACGTGCGGGCCGAGACCTGGCGCAGCCGCCGCTTCGTGCTGGCCAAGGAGGGCGTCGGCTTCTCGCTGCACGACACCGTCCTGTACGCCGGCACGGAGACGAGGATGTGGTACGCCAACCACATCGAGGCCGTCTACTGCATCGAGGGCCAAGGCGAGCTGGTCAACGAGGAGACCGGCGAGAAGCACCCCCTGGAGCCCGGCGTGATGTACCTGCTGGACGGGCATGAGCATCACACCCTGCGGGCTCACACGGACGTGCGGACCGTCTGCGTCTTCAACCCGCCCTGTACGGGCCGGGAGGTCCACGACGAGAACGGGATCTATCCGCTGCTCACCGAGGAGGACGCGTGATGAGCATCATCGAGTCCCATCCCACCATCGACGACGCCTACCCCACCCGCAAGTGCGCCGAGGCCGCGCTGCTGTACCGGCAGGACCCCGTCGTGTACGCCGGCCCGGAGGCCGGCCCGATCGACGCCGCGACGCTCGACTCCTACGAGGCCAACGGCTACCTGTCCGTCGACGAGCTGCTCGCGCCGGACGAGGTGGAGGACTTCCGCGCCGAGCTGCGGCGGCTGGCCACCGATCCGCGGATCCTGGCCGACGAGCGCACGGTGACCGAGCGCGGCTCGGACGAGGTCCGCTCCATCTTCGAGGTCCACAAGATCAGCGAGGTCTTCGCCGCGCTCGTCCGCGATCCCCGCGTGGTCGGCCGGGCCCGGCAGATTCTCGGCTCGGAGGTTTACGTCCACCAGAGCCGGGTCAACTACAAGCCAGGGTTCACTGGCAAGGACTTCTACTGGCACTCCGATTTCGAGACCTGGCACGCGGAGGATGGCATGCCCCGGATGCGCGCGGTGAGCATTTCCATCGCGCTCACCGAGAACTTCGTGCACAATGGCGGGCTAATGATCATGCCTGGCTCGCACAAGACCTTCGTGGCCTGCGTCGGGGAGACCCCCGCCGACCACTACAAGGAGTCCCTGCGCGGACAGGAGGTCGGCACGCCC
Source organism: Actinomadura rubrisoli (assembly GCF_004349215.1). Lineage (GTDB taxonomy): Bacteria > Actinomycetota > Actinomycetes > Streptosporangiales > Streptosporangiaceae > Spirillospora > Spirillospora rubrisoli. Next base: position 8,795 of record NZ_SMKU01000066.1, read on the forward strand.
GACCCCAACAGCCTGTCGATTCTGGCCGACAAGCACGGGATCGAGCTGTTCACCGGGCCCGCGGGCTCTGCCACCATGTTCGACTGCAACTGCATGCACGGCTCGAACGGGAACATCACCCCGTTCCCCCGCTCCAACGTGTTCGTCGTGTTCAACAGCGTGGAGAACACGTGCGTCGAGCCGTTCTCGGCGCCCGCGCCGCGTCCCTCGTTCATCGGGGCCCGCGACTTCACCCCGGTCGGCGCCTGACCGCTCCAACTCGATATCCCCGACCCATCGGCCCCGCGCCCGCGGGGGGCTTCCGGCCCCCCGCGGGCGCGGCGGCACACCATCCAGGAGTTCAACGATGACTTCCTCGAGACGCGACTTCCTCCGTTCCGCCGTCCTGCTGTCCGCGGCGGTGCCGCTGGCCGCCGCGGGTTGCTCGACGACGGACCCGGACAAGGAGAAGTCGGGCGGCGGCTCGCTCGACAAGGCCAAGGACGCGGGCAAGATCACCGTCGGCTTCGCCAACGAGGCTCCCTACGGCTACACCGACAAGTCCGGCAAGCTGACCGGGGAGGCGCCCGAGCTCGCCCGCGTGATCTTCAAGGAGCTCGGGATCGACAAGGTCGAGGGGGTCCAGGTCGACTTCAGCGGCCTGATCGGCGGGCTCAACGCCAAGCGGTTCGACCTGGTCGCGGCCGGCATGTTCCCCACGCCCGAGCGCTGCAAGTCGGTGGCCTTCTCCGACCCCGAGTACGTGGCCAAGAGCGCGTTCATGGTCCGCAAGGGCAACCCGAAGGGTCTGCTGAAGCAGGAGGACCCCGGCAAGAAGGGCGTCAAGGTCGGGGTGCTGGAGGGCGCCGTCGAGCAGGGCTACGCCGAGAAGAGCGGGGTCAAGAAGGGCAACATCACCGTCGTGCCCGACCAGGCGAGCGGGTTCGAGAGCCTGAAGGCCGGGCGCATCGACTGCATCTGGCTGACCCGCATCTCGCTGGCCGACCTGCTGTCCAAGCACAAGGACGAGCCGTACGAGGTCACCCAGCCGTTCACGCCCGTCATCGACGGCAAGCCGCAGCTCGGCGCCGGGGCGTTCGCGTTCCGCAAGGCCGACACCGACCTGCTGAGCGCCTTCAACGGCAAGCTCGCCGAGCTGAAGAAGGGCAACCGGCTGCTGCCGATCCTCCAGCCGTTCGGTTTCACCCAGAGCGAGATGCCGGGCCCGGCCGACACCGCCGCCAAGTTCTGCCAGGGCTGATCCCGTGTCCGAAGTCCTCGACGGCTATGAGCAGTGGCTGAAGGGCGCGTGGATGACCCTCCAGCTCACGGTCTACGGCAGCGGCGTGGCGCTGGTGCTCGCCATGGTCTTCGGCCTGGCGGGCACCTCGCGGCACGCGTGGATCCGGGTGCTGAACCGCGTGTACGTGGAGTTCTTCCGCGGCACCGCGACGCTGGTGCTGCTGTTCTGGTTCTTCTACGCGCTGCCCCTCGTCGGCATCAAGCTGACCTCGACGATGTTCGCGGCGGTGCTCGCGCTCGGCCTGAACGTCGGCGCCTACGGCGCGGAGGTGGTGCGCGGCTCGATCAAGGCCGTGCCCCGGGCGCAGTACGAGGCGACGGTGGCGCTGAACTTCTCGCCCTACCAGCGGATGCGGCGCGTGCTGGTCCCGCAGGGCTTCGCGCTGATGCTGCCCCCGTTCGGCAACCTGCTGATCGAGCTGATGAAGGGAACGGCGATCGTGTCGCTGGTCGGCCTGGCCGACCTGACCCAGGTCTCCAAGAACCTCCAGAGCAGCACGGGCGAGACGGTCGCGGCCTTCTCGCTGGTCCTCGTCCTGTACTTCGTCATCGCGCAGGCCCTGCAGCTGTTCGTCCGCCTCGCCGAGCGCCGGGTGGACCGCATGCTCGGCCGGCGTCCCTCCCGTGAGCCCTCGCTCGGGACGATCGCGGCGGGCGCTCCGGGAGCGGGGGTGTCCAGCTGATGGAATGGGACTGGCAGTACTCGGGCGACATCCTCCCCGACCTGTTGCGGGGCCTGCGCTACACGATCATCGCGACGCTGCTGGGCTATCTGATCGCGGTCGTCCTCGGCCTGGTGTGGGCGCTGCTGCGCCGCACGCCGAACGTGGTCGTCCGCCAGACGGTGCGGTGGGTCACCGAGTTCATCCGGTGCACCCCGCTGATCCCGCAGCTGTTCTTCGCCTTCTATGTCCTGCCCTCCTGGGGCCTGACGTTCGGGAAGCTGACCGTCGGCGTGATCATGCTCGGGGTGCACTACTCGACCTACACCGCCGAGGTCTACCGGGCCGGGATCGCCGACGTCCCGCGCGGGCAGTGGGAGGCGGCGACCGCGCTGAACCTGCCGAGGTCGCGGGTCTGGCTGGGCGTGGTCCTGCCGCAGGCGATCCGCAAGGTGATCCCGACGCTCGGCAACTACCTGATCGCGATGTTCAAGGACTCGCCGCTGCTGCTGGCGATCGGCGTCACCGAACTGCTCACCTCCGCCCGGTCCGTGGGGGCCAGGACGTTCGAGTACCTGGAGCCGATGACCATGGTGGGCGTGCTGTTCATCGTGGTCAGCGTTATTTCCTCGATTCTCCTCCGCCGCCTGGAGAGGCGCTATGCCACCAACTGACACCACACCAGACACCCCGACGCCCGAGGAGGTGCCGGGCATCTCCGTGCAGAAGGGCGACGGTCCCGGGCCGTCGGCGGTGCTGCCGCGCGGGGGCGCGCCCGGCATCCGCTTCGAGAAGGTGGTCAAGCGGTTCGGGGCCAACGTCGTGCTCCGCGAGCTCGACTTCACCGTGGCGCCGGGCGAGCGCGTGACGCTCATCGGGCCGAGCGGTTCGGGCAAGACCACGATCCTGCGGCTGCTGATGACGCTGGAGAAGCTCGACGAGGGCCTCATCTGGATCGGCGACGACACGCTCTGGCACATGGACAAGGGCGGCAAGCGCGTCCCGGCCAACCAGCGGCACCTGCACGAGATGCGCAAGCAGGTCGGCATGGTGTTCCAGCAGTTCAACCTGTTCCCCAACATGAACGTGCTGCGCAACCTCACCGAGGGGCCGGTGCGGGCGCTGGGGGTGCCCAAGGACGAGGCGGTCGAGCGCGCCAGGGGCCTGCTGGACATGGTGGGGCTCGCCGACAAGATCGACGCGCATCCGTCGCAGCTGTCGGGCGGGCAGCAGCAGCGGGTGGCCATCGCGCGGGCGCTGGCGATGGAGCCGCGGGTCCTGCTGCTGGACGAGGTCACCTCGGCGCTGGACCCCGAGCTGGTCGTCGGCGTGCAGGACCTGCTGCGCGACATCGCCCGCGGGTCCGACCTGACGATGCTGTGCGTGACCCACGAGATGGGCTTCGCCAAGGACATCTCCGACCGGGTCCTGATGTTCGACGAGGGCCAGATCGTCGAGGAGGGGCCGCCGGACCGGATCTTCGGCGAGCCGTCCGAGCAGCGCACCCGGGACTTCCTCCAGGCGGTTCTCGCCTCCTGAGCCCCGGGCCGCCGCTCACCGCCCGCGTCGCCCGCGTCCCCGTCGCCCCGGGGGCGCGGGCGACTCCCGCGCCGTCGCGCCCTCCGCCGGGGCGCGGTCAGGCGACGCCCGGCCAGGCCCGCGCGACCACCTCCGTCCAGATCGGGACGGTGATGGCGGCGCCGGCCTGCCGCGCGAACTCGAAGGGCATCGAGCCCATGGGCGCCTTGCCCGGGTCGCGGGCGATCTGGGCGAGGATGGCCTCGTGGACGCCGCATCCCGGCTTCAGGCGGGGGTAGGCGGCGTGCGCCCGGTCCGCGAACCCCTCGGGCAGCGCGTCGACGCCCGGCTCGCCGACGTCCGGCCCGACGACGTCCAGCCCGGTGCCGGCGTGGGTGAGGGAGATCTCGGCGCGCATCCGGGTCGCGATGCCGCGGCTGGTGTGCAGGGCGATCGCCTCCCAGACGATCTGGACCCGGTCGTCGGCGAGCCCGTGGTCGCGCAGGAACGCGGCGGCCACGTCCGCGCCGTCCACCTCGAAGCGCTGGTCGCCGTCGCCCTGCGCGGTCAACCCCACGTCGTGCAGGACGCACGACAGGAACAGCACCTCGTCGTCGTAGTCGGAGCCGGGCCGCAGACCCCGCGCCCCGCCCACGGCGCGGGCGAACAGGTAGGTACGGGCGCTGTGGTGGGCGACGGAGGTCGGCTCGGTGTCGAAGACCAGGTCGTACGCCTTGCGGGTCAGGTCGGTGTCGGGCATCGCGAACTCGGCGAAACGGTCGGCCACGGCGGTCTCCTCGAAGGTCATCGGACGTCCCGGGGACGTCCCGGACGGACGCCACCGATCGTCCGACAGGGGCGGGAGACCCGGCCAGTGTCCGGACTGCCGATGTGCGCTACGTTCTGGCCATGCACATCATCGCGGTCCTCGCCCTGGACGGGGTGGTGGCGTTCGACCTGGCCGTCCCGGGCCAGGTGTTCGGCTCGTCCACCACCGACCGCGACGTCCCGCTGTACGAGACGCGGGTGTGCACCGGGCCCGGCGGCGCCCTGACGTCCGCCCAGCTCGGACGCATGCGGGTGGAGACGCCGTTCGGGCTGGACGCGCTGGCCACGGCCGACACGATCGTCGTGCCCGGCCACGACGACCTGGCGAGCCCGCCCGGAGAGGTGCTGGACGCCCTGCGCGACGCGGCGGCGAGGGACGCGCGGATCGCCTCCATCTGCGTCGGCGCGTTCGTCCTGGCCGCGGCCGGGCTGCTGGACGGGCGGCGCGCGACCACGCACTGGCTGTACGCGCGCAGGCTGGCCCGGCTCCATCCGGGCGTGGAGGTCGACCCGTCGGTGCTGTTCGTGGACGGCGGGCAGGTCCTGACGTCCGCGGGCGTGGCGGCGGGGATCGACCTGTGCCTGCATCTGGTCCGCCGCGACCACGGCGCCGCGACGGCCGCGCGGACCGCCCGCCGGATCATCATGCCGCCGCAGCGGGACGGCGGGCAGGCGCAGTACATCCGGCACGAGGACCCGGCGGACGGCGGCACCGCCCTCCAGCCGGTCCTGGCCTGGCTGGAGGCCAACCTGCACCGCCCGCTGACCCTGGACGACATCGCCCGGCACGCGTCGGTCAGCGTCCGCACGCTGACCCGCAGGTTCCGGGAGCAGACGGGCACGACGCCGCTGCGGTGGCTGTCGGGCGCCCGGATCCGCCGGGCGCAGGAGCTGCTGGAGGGCACGGACCTGCCGGTCGAGCGGGTCGCCGCCGCGTCCGGGTTCGGGTCCCCGGTGACACTGCGCGCCCACTTCGCCCGCCGGGTGGGCGCCTCACCGCAGGTCTACCGCGACACCTTCCGCGCCCGCGCCCCATGACGGCGCGGCGCGCGGGTGATCGTTCTCACGGGCCCCGGCCGTGGAGTCACCGAACGGCATTCGGTAACGTGGCGGACACGGAACGCGGGAGGGGACGCGCACACCCATGATCGACGGTACGGCTCCATGACCGGCGGGACGGCCATCGCCGGGCTCGGGATGACCGAGCTCGGCCGGGTCTACGGGCGCAGCCCGCGGCGCCTCGCCGCCGACGCGGTGCGGCTCGCGGCCGCCGACGCCGGGCTGGCCCTGGGGGACCTGGACGGCCTGCTGGTCAGCCACGGCCTGGGCGGCTCCCCCGGCATCGAGCTGGCCGACACCCTCGGCCTGCGCGACCTGCGGCTGCTCAGCCAGCTGAACGCCTTCGGCGCCACCGCCGGCGCGATGGTCTCCTACGCCGCGATGTCGGTGCTGAGCGGCGCCGCGACGACCGTGGCCTGCGTGTTCGCGGACGCGCCGCTCAAGCCGGAGCAGCCGGCGGGCGCGGCCTACCACCGCGACGCCCGCGAGTGGTACGGGTTCGGCGGCATGACCGCGGCGCTCGGCCTGCGCAGCGTCAACGCCTTCTACGCGCTCGCCGCCCAGCGGCACATGGCCCGCTACGGGACGACCAGCGAGCAGCTCGGCGCCATCGCCGTGTCGACCCGGGAGTGGGCGGCGCGCAACCCGCTCGCGCAGCTGCGCGAGCCGATCACCATCGCCGACCACCAGGCGTCCCGCTGGGTCGCCGAGCCGCTGCACCTGCTGGACTGCTGCCTGGTCAGCAACGGCGCCGTCGCCGTGATCGTCACCGGCGCCGACCGGGCCCGCGACCTCGCCCGCCCGCCCGTCCACATCTGGGGCTGGGGGCAGGGGCACCCCGGGCACCGCAAGGAGCGCGGCAGCGGGTTCGGCCTGGCGACGGGCGCCGCCGCGTCCGGGGCCGCCGCGATGCGGATGGCCGGGATCGCGCCGTCCGACGTCGAGGTGTGCCAGCTGTACGACTGCTACACCTACACGGTCCTGGTGTCGCTGGAGGACTACGGGTTCTGCGCCAAGGGCGAGGGCGGCGCGTTCGCCGCGTCCGGCGCCCTCGGGCCCGGCGGGTCGCTGCCGACCAACACCGGCGGCGGGCAGCTGTCGGCGTACTACATGTGGGGCATGACGCCGCTGTCGGAGGCGGTCGTGCAGGCGCGCGGGGACGGCGGGGAACGCCAGGCGCCGTCCAGCGAGGTGATCCTGGTCAGCGGGAACGGCGGCATCCTCGACCACCACTGCACGCTGATCGTCAGCCCGCGCGCGAAGGAGCGCTGAGCGATGGACATCGGGGTCCTGCGGCGCGACGGGCGCACCGACCCGTTCTTCGACGGCACCGCCGCCGATCGCCTCGTCGTCAGGCGCTGCGCGGCGTGCGACCGCTGGTTCGCGCCGGACGCGGTCGCCTGCCCCGGCTGCGGCGAGGAGGACCTCGGCTGGGCGGAGGCCGGCGGCGCGGCGACCCTGGTGACCTGGACGATCACCCACGGGCGGCCCGCCGGGGACGGCACCGTCCCGTCCCCGGCGATCCTGGCGCTGGTGGAGCTGGCCGAGGGCCCGTGGCTGCACGCCCGCCTGGACGGCGTCGAGCGGGACGCCCTGCGCGAGGGCCTGCCGCTGCGCGCCTCGTTCGTCCACCCGGGCGAGGGCGAGTCGTACGTCCTCTTCCGTCCCTGACCCCGCCGGCCGGCGCACGCGGGCCGTCCGTCCGGCCCACCCCCTGGACCGAATGACGTTCGGTCCACTAGCGTCGGGGGATGCGCACCGAGGTCTGCGAGCGATTCGGCATCGAGTTCCCCCTGTTCGCCTTCAGCCACTGCCGCGACGTGGTCGCCGCCGTCACCAATGCCGGGGGGCTCGGCGTGCTCGGCGCCGTCGCCTACTCGCCCGAGCGGCTGGAGGAGGAGCTGCGCTGGATCGACGACCACGTCGGCGGACGGCCCTACGGCGTCGACGTCCTCGTCCCCGGCAAGATCGACGCTTCGGCGGAGCGGGCCGGACGCGGCGAAGGCGGGCTGGACACCATGCTCGCGGCCGTCCCCGAGGAGCACTGGAGCTTTCTCATCGGCCTGTTCGAACGGTACGGCGTCCCGCTGCCCGACTTCGAGAAGGCCAAGCGCTCCGATGCGCGCGGCGGGACGCAGGTGACCAAGGAAGGCGCCGGGGAGCTGATCGACGTCTCGCTCGCCCACCCGATCCGGCTCATCGCCAGCGCTCTCGGCACTCCCCCGCCCGTCATGGTCGACAAGGCCAAGGCGGCCGGGGTCCCCGTCGCGGCCCTGGTCGGGACCGCCGAGCACGCCCGCCGCCAGGTCGCCGCGGGCGCGGACCTCATCGTCGCGCAGGGCGGCGAGGCCGGCGGGCACACCGGCGAGATCTCCACGATGGTCCTGGTCCCGGAGGTGGTCGACACCGTCGCGCCCGTCCCCGTCCTCGCCGCGGGCGGCATCGCCACCGGACGGCAGATGGCCGCCGCCATGGCCCTCGGCGCGTCCGGCGTCTGGTGCGGCTCGGTGTGGCTCACCACCGAGGAGGCCGAGACCTCGCCCGCGGTGAAGCAGAAGATGCTGGCCGCCACGTCCCGCGACACCGTCCGGTCCCGGTCCCGCACCGGCAAGCCCGCCCGCCAGCTCCGCTCCGCCTGGACCGACGAGTGGGAGGGGCCCGCCAGCCCCGGCCCCCTCGGCATGCCGCTCCAGATGATCATCGCCGAGGGGGCCATGCGGCAGATCACCAAGGTGGCCGAGTCCGGGAACCCGGGCGCCCGCGAGCTGGCCAACTACTTCGTCGGGCAGTGCGTCGGGCTGATGAACACCGTCAAGCCCGCCCGCCAGGTCGTCTACGACATGATCGAGGAGTTCGCGGACGCCGTCGAGCGCCTGGGCGCGTACTAATTGCAGTGCCCTTGGCGTCAGGCGCTGGGGCGCCTTCCTTCGACGGGCACTGCGGCGATCGCTGCATCGCTCCGACTCGCCCAGGGGCTCGCTGCGCGATCAGGTTCTCGCACGCTCGAACCTGGCTTCGCACGCGATCGCAACGTTGAGGTTGTCGACACCTGAGGCAACTACCAACCCGCTTAATGCAGTGCCCTTGGCGTCAGGCGCTAGCTGTATTGACCTTCAGCGGGCACTGCGGCGATCACCGCATCGCTCCGACTCGCCTAGCGGCTCGCTGCGCGATCAGGTTCTCGCACGCTCGAACCTGGCTTCGCACGCGATCGCAACGCTTCGCTTGTTGCCCCTAAGGTAACTATCTGCTTATTTGCGGCGGGCGGATCGGCCGCCGCATGACGGTGCGGCGTCGGCGGACCTAGGCTTCTCGGAAGGCAACGCGTTCCGCACCCCGCCGCCAGGAAAGGCCAGCCGTGGGCAACCCCTTACCGCCCGAGGCCGGACGGGGCCTCTTCGCGCTCTTCGACTGGATGACCGGCCGGCTGCCCCTGCGACTGGACACCCGCCCGTTCCCGGTGACCGTCCTGGAACCCGCCTCCGGCCAGGACGCCCCTGACCAGCACCTCGACGTGCTCAAGAGCCTCGCGAGCGAGATGGGCCTGTCGGTGATCTCCCCCGAGGCCGCAGGGGCGCCCGACGGCGAGGCCGCCGCGATCGCCCTCGTCGACGCCATCTCCCAGCCGCTGACCTGGAGCGGCACCAGCTCCCATTTCGGCCGCCTCCGCTTCCCCCGCTCCGACCTCGTCCGGACGATCCAGGCCGCCGCCGTCCTCGCCGGGGTCCTGCTGCTCGTCGCCGGGCTCTCGGCGCGGCCGGTGTGGCTGCCCGTCCTGTCGCGCATCGGCTTCGGCGGCCGCTACCGCTGGTTCGCCCGGACGTCGTTCTTCGCCGTCCTCGGCGACGGCGACGACCTCGGCTTCGAGCGCCGCCTGCACCGGGTGTCCGAACGGCTCACCAAGCCCGACGCGGCCAGGTTCCTGCTCCAGATCAAGACGTTCGCGCTGCTGGAGGACATCCGCGACCAGCACCGGCGGCTCGCGCCCAGCCTGCGCGGTTTCAAGCGCCCCGCCCCGCCGGTGGTGTTCCTGCCCCGTGTGTCCCGCCGCGGCGGCGGCCTGGCCGTGCTGTCGGCGATGAGCGACATCCGCACCCGCCGCAGCGAGTTCCACCCGCTGCTGGTCATCGCCACCCTCGACGCCGACACCCGCGACGACTGGCTCGGCGGGCCCGCCCCCGGCACCGGCGCCCCCAAGGCCCGCTACGACTACTGGCGGTCGTCCCTCGGCATCGCGCAGGGCCCCAGCGAGTCCGTCCCGCTGCCCTGGCTGCTGCGGATCCCCGTCGGCGGCGACCCCGCCGCCGACGACAGGCCCGGCCTCGCCGTCCGGCGCCGTCCGCGCTGGACGTGGCTGTGGTCGTGGCGCGGCCTCATCGCCGGCGCCCTGGTGTGCGCGATCGTCCTGACCTTCGCCCAGACCCACCTGCGCGCCACCTACTGCAGCGTCGGCTTACCCTTCGGCTGGAACGGCGACACCCGCCAGCAGACCAACGCCGACGGCAGCCGCGAGTGCGTCGGCGTCTCCACCCACGGCGTCCGGTTCGAACGCGGCGCCGACAGCATCGGCCTGGACGGCGACCTGCGGCGCCCGTCCACCGCCAACACCGGCGGCCACATCACCCTCGCCGACCTCCAGCGGAAGATCGACGAGGAGAACCGCCGCGTCGTCCGCGAGGGCGAGCCGTACGCGACGATGGTCTACGCGGGCATCTTCACCGCCAGCGCGGGCCAGAGCGAACTGACCGTCAGCAGCATCCGGGACCTCGCGGGCGCCTACCTCGCCCAGATCCGCAACAACCACCGGGGCAACCCCGGCGAGATCGGCAACTCGCTCAAGCTCCGGATCCTGCCCGCCAACGCCGGGCAGGATATGGCGCTCTCGGTCGAGACCGCCGACCGCATCCTGCACCTCGCCCGGCACGACCCGTCCATCGTCGGCGTCGCCGGCTTCGGCCGCAACACCGGCCCGTCCAGGACCGCGATCGAGCGGCTGACCGGCGCCGGGCTGCCCGTGGTCAACACCGTCAACTCCTCCGACCAGCTGCCCGGCGTCGACCACTACTACCGGCTCGCCGCCACCAACTACGAGGAGGCCGCCGCCAGCCGGGCCGCCCTGCGCGACGCGGGGGTGAAGGGGCCGATCAAGCACGCGATGCTCGTCCACCGCTCCTCAGGCCCGTCCAAGGACGTCTACAGCAGCGAGATCGCGAACGACGTGAAGCGCGTGCTCGCGCCCAGCGTCACCGACAGGGTCACCTACGTCGGCACCGGCGACATCTCCAGCAAGGTCAAGGCCGCCTGCGAGAAACCCGGCGCCCCTTACACCCTCGTGTACTTCGCCGGTCGCGCGGAAGACCTGCCCGGCCTGATGAACGGTCTCGTCCAGGGCGGCTGCACGCGCAACCGCCTTGTCCTGCTGGCCGGCGACGACGTCACCAGGTCCCGGTTCGGCACCGGCCCCCACGAGGTGCGGCTCCCGCAGAACACCACCGTCTACCACACCGCGTTCGTCCACCTGCCGAACCTCATCGCGAACAACGCCGACCTGACCGACGACTTCTTCCTCATGGCGCGCGGCAGGCTCGCGATCGGCGTCCCCCGCGTCCGCCCGGCCGAACCGCTGCTCGTGGACGGGCAGATGGCCCTGACCTTCGACGCGACCATCGCGCTGAGCGAGGCCGCGCAGAACGCCTACAACTTCCTCGGCCGCCGGCTCGTGACCGGCGGCCGCTCCGTCACCGCCGGCGCCGTCCTGGAGGAGCTGCGCATCCTGCGGGTCAAGCGCGGCGGCTCCGCCACCGGCAACATCGACTTCACCGGCGACCACAGGGAGCCCGTCCGGCCCGTCAGCCGCGGCCTCACCGTCGTCAAGGTCACCCTGAAGGACGGCCGTCCGCAGTCCACCCCGATCTGCGGCCGCCTCAACGGCGGCGCCGAGGCCCCCGGCCTCAAACCCTGCTGACCCGACATTGGCCGCAAAGGCTCCCGGAGGCAACCGAAACGGCGTGCCCGCGGTCTCATGAGTGGGAGTGGATTGCCGTAGGGGGCGCTTCATACAGTTCATCGAGTCGAGTGTCATCGGCGTGCGATCGGCCGTCCTCACCCTGGGGCGCCGGACATCTCCGCTGCGTTTCGTGCTCTTCCCCATGCTCCACGTGGGAGAGCGGAGCTTCTACGACGAGGTAGCCGAGCGCGCCGCCCGCTGCGCCCTCATCGTGGCCGAGGGCGGGCCGTCCGGGAGCGCCCCGGCCCAGGAGCAGATGGCCAGGCTCCGCTGGGACGGCCTGGTCGACCAGCTGGACGCGCTGGACCTGGAGTCCCTGGGCGTACCGGTCATCTTCGAGAGCGAGAGACCCGAACGCGACCGGACGGGCGCCGAGCGGCTTCTGGACACCGCCGTCGACTCCGCCGCCGCGGTGGGCCTGCGCCTGCTCGGCCGCCATCGGGACCCGCGCGGCATCCGCGGCATCGACGAGGCCGACGAGCACGACGACCGCTGGGTGCAGGGCCGGATGGCCCGCATGCTCCGCAAGGCGGTCGTCGACGATCGGGATGAACGGCTCGTCGCGACGCTCACCCAGATCCACGCGGAGCGCCACGGCGACCCGGTCGACGTGGCCGTCGTCTACGGCGCCGCGCACATGTACGCCGTCGTCACCGCCCTGCGCGACGATCTCCGCTACTACGTCCAGAACGCCGAGTGGCTCATGGTCCGCAACGGCTGACCGCTCGCGGGTCGCGTCCTCGTCCGGGGTCTCACGGGGTGCGGGTCAGCCAGGTGGCCTGGGCGCCGTTGCTGAACGTCTCCCGGTGGGCCGGGGTGAACAGGGTGGGACGGAACGCGCCGGAGAAGGCGGGGATGCCCGCGCCCGCCACGACCGGGTAGGTCTTGACGATCAGCTCGTCGATCTCGGGGAGCAGGGCGGCGGCGAGCTTGCCGCCGCCGCAGAGCCAGATGTCCATGCCGCCGTCCTCGGCCTTGAGCGAGCGGACGGTGTCCAGCGGGTCGCGGACGAGTTCCACGGCGGGGTCGGCGATCCCGGCCAGCGTGGTGGACGCGACGTACTGGCGCAGGTGCGCGTACGGGCTGGTGACGCCGATGTCGAGGGCCGGCCGGTAGGTGCCGTGGCCCATGACGAGGGTGTCGAACCGCTTGTTCGGCGCGTCCTCCAGCCCGGCGTGCAGGCGGACGTGGGTGGGGAGGGTCTCGGGATACCGCTCGTTGATCCAGGCCGCCATGTCGTCGGCGAGCGGGTAGAAGTCCATCTCGCCGCCGGGGCCCGCGATGTAGCCGTCGATGCTGACGGCGACGTAGTAGACGAGCTTTCGCATACGTGCACCCCATTCGTAGTACTCTGTATGTAGTAATTTGAATGTAGTACTACAATTGGAGTGGTGTCAATATGCGGAGGAACCCCGAGCGGAGGGCGGCGCTCGTCGACGCCGCGATCGAGGTGCTGGCCAGGGACGGCGCGCGCGGCCTGACGTTCCGGGCCGTGGACGCCGAGGCCGGGGTGCCCGCGGGCACGGCGTCCAACTACTTCGCCAAGCGGGACGAGCTGTTCACGCAGGCGGGCGGGCGGATCTACGAGCGGCTGCAGCCGGACGCGACGACGCTCGCCGGCACCCGGGAGGGGCCGCGCGACGCCGCGAGGGTCACCGAGCTGCTGCGCGAGATCGTCGGCCGGATCTCGGCCTTCCGCACCGGCTACCTGGCGCTGCTGGAGCTGCGCCTGGAGGCCACCAGGCGGCCCGAGCTGCGCGACGTGCTGACCGAGCGGGTGCGCGCGGACGTCGAGGCCAACGTCGCCCACCACCTCGAATCCGGCCTGCCGGGCGACGCGACCTCGGTGCGGCTGCTCTACCTCGCCCTCAACTGGCTGATCGTGGAGCGCCTGACCCTGCCGGGCGTGTTCTCCGAGGAGGACGTGCGGCGGCTGGTGGCGGACGCTGTGGAACGCGTCCTTCCGGCGGTCACGAGACCGGACGGCCCGGGCCCTTCCTGATCTGCTCGATGAACAGGCCCGCCAGCGCGTGCTGGCCGTTGACGGTCGGGTGGTAGCTGCGCGGCTCGGCCTGCAGCGCGGACAGGTTCACCGCCAGGCCGTTCATGTACGGGTCCGAGCTGCCGACCTCGTGCCCGGCGAACGCGCTGTAGGCGTCGACGAACTCCACGCTGCCCTGGCCGCGCCTGGCCACGATCCGCGCGTCCGCCTCCGCGGCCGTCTGCCGGATCAGCTGGCCCAGCTCGTACGCCCGCGCGTTCAGCCACTGCTGCTCGGACACGCTGAGGTTGTCGCCGCCGGTCCCCTTCACCTCGGAGAACGCCTTCGGGTAGCCCATCAGGACGATCCGGGCGTGCGGGGCGCGCGCGTGGATCTTGTCGATCAGGTCGGGCAGGTCGCGGCGCAGGTCGGCCATCCGCCCGGCGATGTCGTTGCCCTGCTCGGTGCAGCTCTTGCTCCACGGCAGCTTCACCACGCAGCCCGCGAGCACCTTGGAGAACCCGACGTCGTTGCCGCCGACGCTGAGCGTCACCAGGCTCGTGTCGGCGCCGACGCGGCCGAGCTGCGGGGGCTCCCCGTGCCGTCCGGTCAGGAAGTCGGACGTGGTGGCGCCGGAGCAGGCCCAGAACGCGCTGCCCTTCGGGAACGGGAACGCCTTGGCCACCTCGTTGTAGTACGCCTTCGACGTGCGGTGGCAGCGGTCGAGCGGATTCTGGTCGCCCACCGACGCCTCGGCCCCGACGCCCGCCGAGTACGAGTCGCCCAGCGCCGCGTACGAGCCCCTGGTCGCCGCCTGGACCGCGGTGAGCGGCCTCCCGGGCGCCGCCACCGGGTCGGCGCGGACCTCCGGCTCGGGCCCGCGCTCGCGGCAGCCGGCCCCGAACACCTCGCACCGGACGGCGGGCATCGCCACCAGCGGGACGATCGCCAGAGCCACCAGCCCCACCAGGACGACGACGGCCACACCCCGCTCGCCGAGACGCTCACGCACCGATCGCAGCCAAGACCCCGGACTCGTCATCATCCTCCTCCGGCTCCATGAGGCAGACGTCCAGGAACCCTCCCGGGTTCCCGCCTTTACAAAGTAGAGCGAGCGTTCGCGGCGGACCGGGAGGTGGGCGCCCACATGACCAGTCTCGGGCCCAGGGCGTGGAGGCCGCCTTCGATCTCGTCGTTCCAGTGGGACCGGATGCCGGGGCCCCACTGGTCCTCGGGGAGCTCGGCGAATCCGTGCGCGGCGTACCAGGGGGCGTTCCAGCGGACGTTCCGGAAGGTCAGCAGGCTCACGCCCGGCGAGCCAGCCGCCGCGGCCCGGTCCCGGACGGCCCGCAGGAGGCGGACGCCGATGCCCCGGCCCATCAGGTCGGCGCGGACCGCGATCTGCTCCAGGTGCACGGCGCCGTCCAGCGGCTCGACGGCCGCGAACCCGACCGGCGGATCGCCGGCCACGATGATCTCCGCGGCGTCCTCGATCATCTTCTCGATCACCGTCGGGCCGGGCGGGAACACGATCCCGGCGGCGGCGAACACCTCGTCCGCCGAGTTCTCGATCGCGGGCAGGCCCGCCATGTCCGCGGGCCCCGCCGGGCGCACTTCGACCTCCATGCCGCGATCGTAGGACGCCGCGCGGCCCCGGCCGAACCCGTCCCGGGCGGGGGTCACCGGGAGGCGCCCGGGCGCTGGAGGAGGCCGCGTTCCATCGCCACCACCACCGCGTGCGTGCGGTCGCTGACGTCGAGCTTGGCGAACACGCGCAGGAGGTGCGTCTTGACCGTCGCCTCGGCGATGACGAGCCGTTTGCCGATGTCGGCGTTGGACAGGCCGTCCGCGACCGCGTTCAGCACGTCCACCTCCCGGGCGGTCAGCGGCACCTGCGCGGGCCGCCGCATGCGGGCGACGAGCCGCTCCGCGACCCGCGGGGCCAGGACGGTCTCGCCCCGCGCCGCCGACCGGATCGCGTCGGCGAGCTGCTCGCGGGTGGTGTCCTTGAGCAGGTAGCCGACGGCGCCGGCCTCGATCGCGCGCTCGATCTCGGCGTCGGTGTCGTAGGTGGTGAGGATCAGCACGCGGGTCCCCGTCCCGCCCCCGGCGATCCGGGCGGTGGCCGACACCCCGTCCAGGACGGGCATCCGCAGGTCGATCAGCGCCACGTCGGGCGCGAGGCGCTCCACGAGCTCGACCGCCTCGCGGCCGTCGCCCGCCTCGCCGACGATCTCGATGCCGGGCTCGGGGGCCAGCAGGGCGACCACGCCCGCGCGCATCACGCTGTGGTCGTCCACCACGATCACGCGGAGCCTGCCATCGGTCATGTCGCCACCTGGCCGTTCATGGGGATCATGGCGAGGACACGGGTGCCGTCGCCGATGGAGCTGGTCACGGTGAGCTCCCCGCCGAGCTCGGCGAGCCGGCGGCGCATGCCGTCCAGCCCGAAGCCGCGGGACTCCCCCACCGCGAAGCCGCGGCCGTCGTCGGTGATCTCCAGCTCGACGCCGTGCGGATGCCGTTCCAGGACGACGCCGACCGCGGCGGCGCCCGCGTGCTTGCGGACGTTGGCGAGGGACTCCTGGGCGCAGCGCAGGAGCGCGATGCGGGTCGGCCGGTCGCAGTCGACGTCGGGCAGGTCGGCGCTGACGGCGATGCCGGTGTCCTCGGCGAACCGGTCGAGGGTGCGGCGGAGCGTCCGCGCGATGGAGGCGGGGGCCACGCCGCTCTGCGGGACGGAGCCGACCAGCACGCGCGCCTCCGTGAAGTTCTCCCGCGCGGTCTGCTCGATCGATCTCAGCTGCTTGGCGCTCTTGCCGGGGTCGGTGTCCAGGCCGGCGCGGGCCGCCTCCGCCAGGACGATGATGGACGCGAAGCCCTGCGCGAGCGTGTCGTGGATCTCCCGCGCGAGCCGCTCCCGCTCGTCCGAGGCCCCCTGGCGCCGGTGCGCCTCGGCCAGCCGGCTCCGCGTCGCCTCCAGCTCGGCGCTCAGCCGGGCGGCGCGCTCCTCGCTCTGCTCGGCGAACCAGTGGGCGCCGAGCCCGAGGAGCACGCCTCCCGCGCAGCCGATCACGGTGAACACGGCGTTGCCGGTCAGGTCCGCGTGCCGGATCGCGGCGCCGATCAGCGTCGCGGCGCCGCCCGCGACGGTCAGGATGATCGAGCGCCGCGGGCTCCGGGCCAGGATCCAGAAGTGCGGCAGCGACACGATGTACAGCGCCGCGCCGCCGCTGCGCAGATAGGCGATCGCGCCGAGGCCGGCGAGCAGCGCGCCCAGGAAGGCGGACGGACGGACGACGGGGTTGCGGGGGAAGATCTTCAGGACGGCGAAGCAGAGCGCGAGGGCGGCCGGCAGCGCCAGCGCCCAGTACCTCAGCGCGCCGGGGTCGTCCAGCGCGGCGATGATGTTGGGCACGGGGCCGAACACCACCCAGAGGACGGAGTACCACCCCAGCAGTACCTGGAACCGGTCGCCCGGCCGCACCCGCTCGTCCATGCCGGTCAGCCTACTTTTTCGAGCGGCCGGCCGGCCCCTTCGAGGGCCCGCCGCACGCTCCGCGACGGCCACCAGACCCGGTCGCCCGCCAGCAGCATCAGCGCGGGCAGGATCATGATCCGGATGACGGCGGCGTCCAGCAGCACGGCCACCGCGAGGCTGAAGCCCATCTGCTTCATCTCGATGATGTGCAGGAACACGAAGCTGGCGAACACCGTCACCATCACGAACGCGGCGCTCGTCACCACTGCGGCCGACCCGCCGACGCCGTCCAGCACGGCCTGCCGGGTCGGCACGCCGCGCAGCGCGGCCTCCCGGATCCGGCTGATCACGAACACCTGGTAGTCCATCGACAGGCCGAACAGGATCACGAACAGCAGCAGCGGCACCCGCGAGCCGATCGACCCGGTCGAGGTGAAGTCGAGCAGCCGCTCCGCCCACGTCCCTTGGAAGACCACCACCAGCACGCCCAGCGACGCGCCGGCCGACAGCAGGTTCAGCACCACCCCGACCAGGCCGAGGACCACGGACCGGAACGCCTGCACCGTCATCGCGAACGTCACCAGCAGCAGCGTCCCGATGATCAGCGGCAGCTTCCGCTTCTGATGCTCGGGATAGTCGGCGTAACGGGCGACGTCCCCGGTCACCGCGACGTCGACGCCGAGCCGGCCGACCGTCGCCGGGACATAGTCGTTTCGAACGTCCTTGAGCGACGTCCGCGCCGCCTTCGTGCTCACATAGTGCGGGACGGGCAGCTCCAGCAGGCTGATCCGCCCGTCGTGCGAGGCACGCAGCTCGGCCGTCCCCGTCAGGCGCGGGTCGCGCTCGGCCCGCCGCGCCAGCTCCCGCAGCGCGCCGGCGACCTCGTCCGCGCGTCCCGGCTCGGCCCGGACGACGATCTGGTGCATGGCCTTCAGCTCGGGGAAAGCGGCGGTCAGCCGGTCGTAGGTCTGCATGGCGGGAATGGCGCGCGGGTGGGTCTCCCGTCCCATGTCGGTCAGGTTGAGGCCGAGCAGGGGCAGCGCCAGCGCGATCATCGCGAGCACCGACACGGCCAGCGTCGCGGCGGGGTGCCTGCTCGTCGGCCGCAGCATGGCCGCCGTGATCCGTCCGGTGCCCGTCCGGCGGGCGGCGCCGCGCCCCTGGACGGTCCTGCCCTGCCGCGCGGTCTTGCCCTGCCGCGCGGTCTTGCCCTGCCGCGCGGCCCGTTCGGCCTTGCGCGCCGCGCGGCGCTCGGCCCGTGCGCCGAGCTTGGCCAGCAGCGCGGGCAGGACGGTCAGCGAACTCGCCACCGCGACCAGCGTGACGAGGATCGCTCCCGTGGCGATCGAGGAGAAGATGACGTCGTCCGCCAGGTACAGCGTCGCGCTCGACACCGCGACCGCGAGCCCGGACACCACCACGGCCCGTCCCGAGGTGGCCGCCGCCAGCTCCACCACCGCCTGCGGGCTGAGCCGGCCCTGGGCGCGCGCCCGCTCCTCCCGCTCCCGCTTGAGGTAGAAGAGGGTGTAGTCCACGCCGACCGCCATGCCGATCAGCAGGATGACGTTGGTGCCGACCCCCGCGTCCGGGAAGACGTGCGAGGCCAGCATCGACAGGCCCACGGACGCCGCGATGGACGACAGCGCCAGCAGCAGCGGCACCACCGCGAGCCCCAGCGACCCGAACACCAGGAGCAGCGTCAGCAGCGTGACCGGCAGCGCGATCACCTCGGTGCGCGACAGGTCCTCGCCCCGCAGCTCCTCCACGCCCTTGCTGACGGACGGCGCGCCGGTCTCCTCCACCCGCAGCCCCGGATGGGCGGCCTGCACCTGCGCGGTCTGCGCCCGCAGCGGCTCGACGTGCTTCCTGCCTTCGAGTTCGGGCCCTCGCAAGGTCACATCGACCCGGACGGCCCTGCCGTCCGCCGACCGCACCGGAGCCCCGACCGACTCGACCTCGGGGAGCCGCTTCATCCGTCCGCTGATGTCCTGGGCGGCCGCGTCCATGCCGCCGGACGCCTGGACTCCGTCCTTGCCGGAGATGAGCACCCGCTCCACGGGCTTCTGCTGCAGCCCGCCCTCGGCCGCCATCGCCTCCGCCCGTCCGGCCTCGCCGACCCGGAAGTCGGCCGTCCCGGCGGGGTGACCGCCGACCGATAGGCCCACGCCGAGGCACATCGCGACGAACAGGAACCACCCCGCGATGGCGCGCCAGGGATGCCCGGCACTCCATCGGGCCATTCGCACAGTGAGGTTTCTCATACCGTCAATGCTGGTCAGCGGCCCGCCACCGCCGACAGCCCCGACCGATTGAACCTCCCGTCCACCGATCGGTGGACCCCCGGGCCCCGGCGGCCGCCCCTGCAGGCGGTGACTATCGTGATCTGATGATCTACGTTGAGACGTCCCTGACCGACGGCATGCGGCGGGCGGCCGAGCGGGCGTGGGGGCGTGACCTCGGCGGACCCGCGGAGCGGCTGTTCGGCGGGGAGGAGTCCGCCGCGTACCGGATCGGCGACCTGGTGGTGCGCGTCGGCCCGGCCTGGCGGACGGACGCCGCGTCCGAGTGGGCCCACGGGGTCGCCCTGCACGCCGCGGCGCTCATGCCGGAGGCGGTCGCCCCGCTGCGCGCACGCGACGGCGCCACGGTCGTCCGGGCCGAGGGGCGTCCCCTGTCGCTGTGGCCCCATGTCGCGGGCGAGTGGCCCGACCCGGACGAGCCGGAGGTCCGTGTGGAGGGCGCGCGGCTCCTAGCCCGGCTGCACCGCGCGCTGGCCTCCTACGCCCCGCCGCCGCGTCCGGTCGCGTCCTTCGCCGAGCCGGGCCTGTACGGGGAGGGCCCCGTGGACGTGCCGGAGCTGGCCGACCCGGCCCTCGACCGGTGGCTGGCCGACTTCCATCGCCGCAACCCCGTCCGCCAGCCGGTGCACGGCGACTACTACGAGGGGAACACGCTCGCGCGGGACGGCCGGCTCGTGGCCGTCCTGGACTGGGACGAGTCCTTCGTCACGACGCCCGAGTTCGAGGTGGCCTCGGCCGCCCTCGAATGGGCGGACGAGGACGCCGGCGCACCCGACCGGCGGCGCCGGTTCGTCGCCGACTACCACGAGGCGGGCGGGACGGCGGGCCCCATGGACGACGAGACCGTCGCCCAGCTGATCCGGCACCGCCTGCGCCGCGAGACCGCCTACTTCCACGTGGCGCGGAAAAGGGGCGTCGAGCATGACGAGGACGACCTCGAATACCACAAGCGCCGCATGGAATCATTCTTCGACCTGAGGCCATAAGCGGCCATCCGGCGTCCTCGATCATAAGGGCGGACGGAAAGGCCGACGGCGCCTCTCGCGCGCTTCTCCCCGGCCCGAATATTGGACCATCGAGGCCCGCCGCGATAAGCCATGAATTCGCACCAAGTCCCGTCGCCGAACGTCACGTCGCGGTACAGACACTGTTCGGCGCCGTCATTGAAACGTGTCCGCAGGGATAGGCCGAACGCCTTACCGGAAACCCCATACCAGGGAGAATGTTTACCTTATACCGATTTCTCCTCTTTGTACGCCCTTTCGATCATCCCGACCCCCGGAAGATCGGAAATGGACGGGGATGGCCAAGGACGCACCTGGATGTCATGCTTCACGCGTTTCGTATTTCGCGGTGATTCGCGGAAGGCGGAACACGGGAGATCTCCCCGGAAAACCCACGGCAAGAGGAGGAGAAATGAAGAAGTACGAGACACCCGTCCTCGTGGCGGCCGGCTCCTTCCGCAAGGACACCGGCCTGCTTCAGCGCCACGGCCGCGATCGTCTGATCCTCAGCAAGAACTGAGCAAGGCGCTCACAGCCCATGCCTGATCACGACGGCATGCCGGGTCACGGCGAGGCGTCCTTCGTGGTCCTTCCGGACCACGAGGCGGCCCTCGCCGTGGCCTCGGGCCTGCCCACACCGCCCGTACGAATCCTGCGACACCCCTCCGGGCGGCCCTGGCTCGCGGGCCGCTGGACCGACGCCGAGATGACCGAGGCCGCGGCCGGAGACGCCCGGATCGCGATCATCGGCACCTGCCCGATCGGCGCCGGGCGGCTGGCCCGGGAGGCCGGGCGCCTGCGCGACCTCGCCGGGCTCGACCGGCTCGTCCGCGCGCTGCCGGGAAGCTTTCACCTGGTCGCCGCCCTGAACGGCCGGACGCGCGTCCAGGGCGACGCCGCCGGGCTGCGGCTGGTGTTCCACGCCCGCGTGGACGGCGTCACGGTGGCCGCCGACCGCGCCGACGTGCTCGCGGCCCTGACCGGGGCCGCCCTGGACGAGCGCCAGGTCGCGGCGCGCCTGCTGTGGCCGGTCCCGCATCCGCTGCTCCACCCGCCCCTGTGGCGCGGAATCGGGGCCGTCGAACCGGGCCGCCACCTCGTGGTGGAGCCGGACGGCCGCACCGGGGTGCGCCGCTGGTGGACCCCGCCCGAGGCCGTGCGCCCGCTCGCCACCGCCGCCGAGGACATCAGGACCGCGCTCACCGAGGCGGTCGACGCGCGCACCGCGCACGGCGGCGTCGTGAGCTGCGACCTGTCCGGCGGCCTCGACTCGACCTCGATCTGCTTCCTGGCCGCCCGCGGCGCCGCCGGGGTCGTCGCGGCCACCTGGCCGGGCCGGGACCCGGCCGACGAGGACCTGATGTGGGCGCGGCGCGCGGCCGCGCACCTGCCCGGCGTCGAGCACGCGGTGTGGCCCGCCGAGGACTCGCCGCTGGTCTACGAGGGGCTCCTGGAGATCGACGACCCGCTGGACGAGCCCAGCATCGGCATGATGGACCGCGCCCGGGTCCTCGAACACATCCCCCGGCTGCTGGCGAAGGGAAGCCGCCTGCACATGACGGGCATCGGCGGCGATCACGTCGCCTGGTGCTCGGAGGCCCACTACCACGGGCTGCTGCGCAGGCGGCCGCTCCTCGCGCTGCGGCGGCTGCGCGGCTTCCGGGCGCTGTTCGACTGGCCGCTCGTCCCGACCGGCCGCGCCCTGGCCGACGGCCGCCCCTACCGCCGGTGGCTGGCGGACGCGGCGGCGGACCTCCGCGCGCCCACGCGGCCGGCCGTCACCGGCATGCTCGGCTGGGACATGGCTCCGCGCCTGTTCGACTGGGTCACGCCCGAGGCGGAGGCAGCGGCGAGGGAGGTGCTGCGCAAGGCCGCCCGGACCGCCGAGCCGCTGGCACCCGATCGCGGCCAGCACGTGGATCTGCACGCCATCCGGGGTTGCACCCGCATCATCCGGCAGTGGGAGCAGATGAGCGCCCGCGCCGGCCTCCCGATGGCCTCGCCCTACCTAGACGACCGGGTCATCGAAGCCTGCCTCGCCGTGCGCCCCGAGGACCGGGTCACCCCGTGGCGCTACAAGCCGGTCCTCGTCGCGGCCATGCGCGGCATCGTCCCGGACGAGTGCCTCCAACGGGCCAACAAGGCGGAGGCGTCCATGGACGCCGCCGACGGGCTGCGCGAGCACAGCGGCGACCTGATGGAGCTGTGGGACGACTCGCGGCTGGTCCGGCTCGGCCTGGTCGACGGCAAGCGGCTGAAGGCCCTCGCGGCCCGCCCCGACACGCCCGCGCTGCGAGAGGCGATCTTGTACTCCACCATCGGCTGCGAGGTCTGGCTGCGCACCCTGGAGCAGCCCAGCGCCCGGCCCGCCGGTGCGCCATCCCCGGGATGAGCCCCAAGAAGGGAAGACCGGATGAACCTGCGACCTGGCGTGTCCACGACGGACACCGCCTACGGCACGGTGCTCCTCGACGAGCGCAGCGGCGACTACTTCCAGCTCAACCCGACCGCGGCCCGGGTGGTCCGGCTGCTGGCCGACGGCAGGACCCCGGCCGAGGCCGCCGCGGCGCTGGCCGAGGAGTTCGACATCGACGAGCCGCGGGCGCTGCGGGACGTCACGGTGCTGGTGGGGCAGCTCCGCACGGCCGGCCTGGTGAAGCCGTGACCGTCCCCAGCGCGCTGCACCGCCCCCCGAAGGGCCCGCTGCGCCGCCGCGCCGCGGCCCGGCTCGCCGTCGTCCTGGCCCGGCTGGTCGCCCTCCTCCCGCCCGCGCGGATCCGCTCCGTCCTCGGCCTGCTGTCCAGGGGCGCCGCGCCGGCCACCTACGACCAGGCGAAGGCGGCGCGCGACGCCGTGCTCGCGGTCAGCCTCGCCTGCCTCGGCCCGCGGGGATGCCTGCCCCGGTCGCTGGCGACCGTCCTGCTGTGCCGGATGCGGGGCGCCTGGCCGAGCTGGTGCGTCGGCGCCCGCGTGATGCCGCCGTTCGGCGCGCACGCGTGGGTGGAGGCCGAGGGCCGCCTCGTCGACGAGGACGTGCCGGACGGCTACCTCACGCCCTTGATCACCGTCCCCCCGCGGCAGGGCGGGGACCGTGGACGCTGAGGGCCGGCGGAACACCGCGGGGATACGCGACGTCCTCCGGCTGGCCGCCGGCCACCGCGGCGCCATCGCGGCCACCGTGGCGGCGACCCTGCTGGCGTCCGCGCTGGGCTTGGCCCAGCCCCTGGTCGCGCGGGACGTGATCGAGACCGCCGGATCGGCCCGGACGCCGTGGTACGCCGTGGCCTCGCTGGTCGCGCTGTTCGCCGTCCAGGGCCTGGTGCAGGCCCTGGTCCGCTTCCAGCTCGCCCGGACCGGCGAGGGCATCGTCCTCGGCGTCCGGCTGAACCTGATCGACCACCTGCTGCGGCTCCGCATGCCCGTGTACGACCGCCACCGGATCGGCGACCTGATCTCCAGGGCGGACGCGGACACCCTCGCGCTGCGGCAGATCATCGCCGGCGGGCTCACCGACGCCGTGACCGGAAGCATCGGCCTGGCCGCGACGATCGCGCTGATGCTGTGGCTGGACTGGGCCCTCTTCCTCTGCGTCGCGGCCATCGTCGCCGTCGCGGGCACCGTCCTCGCCGTCGCGCTGCGCGGCATGCGGGCCGCGTCGCTGCGCGGCAGGGAGGCGACCGGCGAGATGGCCGCCGACCTGGAACGCGCCCTCAGCGCGATCCGCACCGTGAAGGCGGGCCGCGCCGAAACCCGCGAGAGCACCCGCATCGGCGGCCGCGCCAAGGCCGCCTACACCGCCAACATCCGGATGGCCGGCTTCGACGCCCTGGTAGCCCCCGCCACCGAACTGGCGGTGACCGGCTCCTTCCTCATGGTCCTCCTGGTAGGCGGAATGCGCGTCGCCGACGGAACGGGCTCCGTCGCCGACCTGGTCGCCTTCCTTCTCTACATGCTGTACCTGACAGCACCCCTGGGCTCGATCTTCGAAGCCTTCAGCGCCGTCCAACAGGGCACCGGAGCCGTCCACCGAATATCCGAAGCCCTAGCCCTACCAAAAGAAACCGACGACCACCCCACCCCACCCAACACAC
>NZ_SMKU01000670.1 GCF_004349215.1 Actinomadura rubrisoli
GGTCGACGGCGCGCGCTTGCCCGGCTTCGGCTTCTTCTCGCCCGGCCCGTCGTCCCCTCCCAGGACGATCACGGCCGCCACGGCCGCCACCGCGACCCCCACCGCCGCCATTGCGGCCCCGGCGACGATCAGACGTCCCTTCCCACGCCCCTGACCGCCCCGCTGAGCACCTCCCGCGCCCGGCGGCACCACCCCACCGGGCGGCACAGCCCCACCAAGCACGACAGGCCGATCGGGCGGCGCAATCCCGTCCGGCGGCACAGGTCCGTTGGGCGTTACAGGTTCGCTCGACGGCATGGGCCGGTTGGGCCGCGCGGGTCCGCCGGCGACGAGCTTGTCCTGTAGCGGGGGCCTGGGGGACGGGTGCTTGGCCGCGGTGGACGGCCCATCCTGTTCAACGCTCACTCGGCGCTCACTCTGCTCGCTTCCGGTCACGCCTTCGGCCCTCCTCAGCCCGCGCCGAGGGCGGTCGCCAGGGCCGGAGGGGCGTTTCCCCAGAGCATAAGGGTGCCCGGCGACGCGTCCCGCCGCGGCGGGAACGGTGCGTCGCCGGGCATCCGGAGGCGCGGGTTCAGCGCGCTGGGCGCCTCACCTGCGGCCTCATTCGCTGTCGAGCCCGCTCTGCAGTGCCTGCACCTCGCTGGCTGTGGCGCCGATCACCTTGTAGTCGGCGTGCTTGTAGTACGTGCCGCCCGTGGACTTGGCCCAGCTCGACCACGCGCTGCTGGAGACGCGGCAGCTCGCCCACTGCGAAGTGGTGCCGGTGATCGTGATCCTGGACGTGCAGTTGCCGAGGTCGCGGCCGCTCAGCGTGCCGGCGGTGAGCCGGAAGCGCACGTCGATCGTCACCGGCGTCTGCGCGCCGAACGGCGGACGAATCTTGGCCTCCACCGTGCACCCGGAGTTGCCGTTGCAGCCGCCCTTCTTCCACTCGTCGACCGTCGGCCGCGCCGAGGCGTCGAAGGAGTCCTTCAGCTCGCCCATGTTGGTGCGCATGTCGGACAGGAGCGTCGACGCCTGGCCCGCGCTCTTCGGGGTGACGTCGAGCGAGACGCGCGGCGTGGTGGCCTCGTAGCGCAGCAGCTCGGCCTCGTCGGCGTCGGTGATGTAGAGCGTGGAGGAGAACGTGCTGAACTTCAGCGCCTTCTTGCCCTGCCACGTCGTCTTGATCGGCTTGACCTTGGAGGCGGCCGCCGAGCGCAGCTTGCCCGCCAGGGCCACGGGCGTCAGCTCGGCCTTGAAGTCGATGTCGAGCTTGTCGGCGCTGAGCCGGCCCCACTGATCGCCGGTCCCGAGGTAGTACGGGGTCTCGCTGGCGGAGATCTGCCGCCGCCAGTAGGCCGCGCCGGCCTTGACGAACAGCTTGCCGTCCGCCGAGAGCAGCGTGAGATTGTCGCTGTTCCAGGTGACGGGCCCCGTGGCGCGGCCGCCCTTGGTGACGCTCAGCTCACCGTTCAAGGTGTCGGCGCCACCGCCGAAGCTGCCCTTGAGCCCGACCGCGCGGGCCGCGGCCATGGTGTCGGCGGCCGAGTTCAGCTTCTGCTCGGGCGTCTTGCCGTCGCCGCCGGAGGTCAGCACGAACACCACGACACCGATGATCAGGAGAACGACGACGCCGCCGCCGACGAGCGCCGCGATCAGCGCACCGCCGCCGCCGCGCTTGGGCGGGGGCGGGGGCGGCATCCCTGGCATCCCCGGCATACCGGGGGCGCCGGG
>NZ_SMKU01000671.1 GCF_004349215.1 Actinomadura rubrisoli
ACGCCACCCGGGCCCGGTGACAACACCCCCCGGATCATGCTTGCGACAGGGGGCTTGAATCATGCCGGACCGGGTGACCTGGCTCCCACCAACCAGCGGTCGGTGGGACGTGAAAAAGGTAACGGGGCCTGGGTGGGTCAGGCGGGGTGCAGGGCGCTGCGGCGCATCCAGCCGGTGCCGCCGTCGGCGAGGGTGACCTGGACGTAGGTTTGGTTTTCGGCGGTGTTGTGGACGGTGGCGCAGGATTGGCCGACGGTGTCGCCGGCGTGCTTGACCTTCAGCGGCGCGGTGGTGCGGGCGGTTGTGGGGTAGACGCCCGCGGCGGGCCAGATGACCTTCCAGTGGCAGGCCGGGGCGGGGGGTGCCGGTGTCGCCGCCGGCGCCGGTGTCGCGTGGGCGGCGGCCGCGGACGGGTGTGTGGTGCTGCGTGCGGGCAGCGCCCGGGTCTCGATGTAGCCCCAGCGGTTCAGCTTGGGCACCTTGACCTTGGTCCAGTGGCCGTTCTGGCGAGTGGCGCGGGTGCGGTCGACCCTCCAGCCCTTGGGCACGTTGCCGATCACGAAGTTGGCGTTGTCGCGCAGGGTGACGTTCTCATCGGTGGCCACCCGCCGGATGATCTTCGCGCCAGGGAGGGTCTGCTTGACCTCCCGCCAGCCGACGTGCTGTTCGGTCGCTCCCACCGCCCTGGAGCGCCCGTAGCCGATCCTCGATGGGATCGGCCGGCCTGCGGGGTAGTAGGAGACCGGGACCGTCCATTTCCCCTCAGAGTTCTTGGCGACCTTCTCCGCCTGGCGGATCGAGGTGCCCAGGCACGTGTCCTTCTTGGTGCGGTTGGTGTACCCCCAGTGCGGGTATCCGTGGCCGCCGACAGAAATCACCGCCCATTTGCGGTTGGCGTTGTAGCGCCACTTTACCGTCGTCGGCTTGCCCTTACCGCTCGTGCGGGGGGTAAGGGTCCAGGACTTGTTGGCACCGCGGGTGTGGTCCGGGTGGTTGAAGTAGATCGTGCACGGCTTGGTGATCCGGTACCTCAGCTGCAGGACCCACCTGGTCTCACGCTTGGCGGCGGGCTTGCCGGTGGGCGCGGCGGCGGGCGCGTTGGCCGGCCGTGCCGCGGGGGCGGAAGGGGAACCGGCGGCCTGGGCGTGCCCGGACAGCAGGGCCGCCGCGGCGGCGATCCCCACCATGGCGGAGGCGATGCCGCGCGGATGCGGGATGCAAGGAAAACGGGACATGGGTGGTGTTCTTCTCTTCTCGGGTTTTCGTCTCCTGGGAGACGCCGACAGGCCAGGATCAAAGCCCCGGCCGAGCTCGCCGCCAACCCGTTGTGGGACGAAATCCAAGGTGGGACATAAACCGGGGTTGACCAGGGGCTTCACGACGTCGGGACGGGACGGGACACCATCGTGGGACGGAAGACCGAGACCGAACGGCTGGTGTCTCCGGAGCGCAGGCACCTGGGAAAAATGATCAAGGTGCTGGCCGAGCGGACGAACGCGTCCGGCCTGCGGGCTCAAGCCGCCGCGCTGGGAACGCCCAAAAGCACCCTGCAGCGCTGGATCAGCGGGGAGGCGATGCCCAGCGAGAGCGGCTTCGACGACATGCTCCTCGCCGCCGGCCTCAGCCATCCGGAGCAGCAGACGTACCGGGAGGCGTGGAAGGCGGCGCGCGGCAACCCTCCCGTCCCGCTGCCGGCGCCCGCCGACTC
>NZ_SMKU01000672.1 GCF_004349215.1 Actinomadura rubrisoli
CCCCAGCAGCCGCCGAGACACCCACGCCCGCAGCGCAGCGGCCGGCCCGGGGGCGGCGCAAAGCCAAGGGCAAGCGCGCCTCCGTGCCCTCCTGGGACGAAATCATGTTCGGAGCACGCCGCCCCGAATAACCAAGCGGTCAAGCCGACGGTGGCTCCACGAACGGAGCCACCCAGTCGGGGGTGATTCCGGCGGCGAACGCGATGGCGTCTTTTTCCGACATGTCGATCGCCGAGTAGCCGCCCTCGCCGGCGCCGACCGCGACGAAGAGTGTGGCCAGGCCCAGGCGGCGCTGGAAGAGCGTGCGGCGGAGGCGCCAGCCGACGATGGCGGTGTGCTCCACCACCACCTGGCGGCGGCGTAGTGAGCCTGAGCGGACGCTGAGGCGTTCGCCGTCGGTGACGTGCCCGAGTTGCCGGTAGCGGTCCAGGCCGAGCGGTATGACCAGGACGGCGAGGGCGGCGCAGATGTACGCGACCAAGGGCTGCCCGGCGATGACCGCCAGAAGAGCGATGCCGAGGGGAGGCGCCACCGCGCGCGCTACGCGGCGGCCACGGGCGGCCGGTGGGTGGACGATCAGCGGTCCGGGCACCTCACCGAGGACGCGGGCCGCCAGTGCTTCCGCGGCGGCGCGCGGGGCCGCGGGCAGGAGGCGTCCACGGTGCGCGGCGTCGCCCAGGCCCGTGATGAGCGCGCCGAGGCGGACGACACCGGCCATCCGCTCGAACGGGTTGTCGGACAGTTCGACGCCCCGCAGGCGCCGCCGCTCCAGCGAGACGCTGCGGCGGGTGATGAGCCCGCGTTCGGCGACGAGGGAGCCGTCCCGCTCGTGGACGGTGAAGTCCCAGTTGAAGAGCGTGAAGACGATCACCGACATCACCGGCATGGCGATGAGCACCAGGATCGCCAGCGCGACGACGAGCGCGGTGGGCAGCCCCACCACGTCGTGGCCGAGGTTCTCGACGCGCTCCTGGGTGATCAGGCCGAGGTCGTCGCCCAGGTTGTAGAGGGTGCCCAGGAGGCTGCCCGCCAGCGCGAACGGGGTGAGCAGGTAGGCGCCGCTGAGCGGCGCGTACACGTACCAGCGCGGCAGCATGCGGGCCAGGACGCGGCGCGGCGGCGCGGCGCGTTCGGGGGACGCCCGGGTGAGCAGGACGCCGCGGAGCCGTTCGGCCTCCTGCCGGGCGACCGCGTTCAGCACGCCCTCGCCGCCGTCGGCGCCCGCGTCGATGTGCACGACGGCGAGGCCCAGGAACCGGTGGGGCAGGGACGCGGTGATGTCCACGCCGCGGATCCGGTCGCGCGGGATGCTCTTGACCGACCGTCCGATGAGGGAGCGCCGGAGGTCGATGCGGTCGTCGCGCAGGACGTAGGTGAACGTCACCCAGTTGACGACATGGAAGATCAGGCCGAACCCGAGTCCGACGAGGGTGAAGTAGAACGCGGTGGACAGGCCGCCCACCAGGAGCCCGGTCGCGCCCGCCGCGAGCAGCGCGACCATTTCGCGCACGGCGCCGACGACGAACGTGAACGGATGGAGCCGCTGCCCGCGCGCGCCCTCGTCCGGTACCGGAGGTCTCTTTGGACCTGGCGACACGACCGCTTCCGGGGGCGGCGCGGTCCCTTCCGGACGTGGCGGTGCGGGTCGTTCGCCGTTCGGGCTGGCGGGGCGTGTGGGTTCGGTGGTGGAGGGGTGTGGGTC
>NZ_SMKU01000673.1 GCF_004349215.1 Actinomadura rubrisoli
GCCCGGAGCCGGGCCCGCCGGCCAGGATCGTCCTGGTGGGACGGCTGTCGCAGCGCAAGGGCTCCGACATCGGGGTCAAGGCCGTCCGGCTGCTGCGGGAGCGCGGGTACGATGTCATCTTGACCCTGGTCGGCAGCGTCTACCCGGGATACGAATGGTTCGAGGAGGAGTTGCGGGCCCTGGTCGGCGACGACGGATCCGTGACCTTCGCGGGTTTCCGCCCCTCTGTCTGGGAGTCGTTCGCCGAGTCGGACATCGCGATCGTGCCTTCGCGCGTCGAGTCTTTCGGGAACGGCGCCGTCGAGGCGATGCTCGCCGGGCGGCCCGTGGTGGCCTGCGCCACCCAGGGGCTGGTCGAGATCTTCACCGATGGCGACAACGGCGTCGTCGTCCGGCCGGACGACCCGGCCGCCCTGGCGGACGGCGTCGCCCGGCTCCTGGACGACTGGGACGGCGCCCTGGCGATGGCCAAGCGGGCCAGTGCCGACGCCGCCCTGCGGTTCGGCACGGACCGCTACCACCGCGAGCTGCGCGAGGCCGTTCGCGGCCTGACCGCGACCACCCGCGCGACCCTGCCCCCGGCCTCCTGAGGACTCAGATCACCCGATGACAGCACAGACCCCCGCCACCCCGGAGATCAGCCTCGTCGAGGCCGTCTGGCGCTACCGGCTGATGTCGCTCATCATCGTGCTGGCCTGCGTCCTGGCGTCCGTCGCGGCGACGCAGATCCTGTTCAGCAGCGCCACGGCCACCGCGAGGTTCGCCGTCACCGACCCGACGAACAACAACAACGCGCTGCGGATGGGCGTCGTCTCCGGGCAGGGCTACGCCACCTACACCGCGCAGCGCGCCGCGTTCGCCGGGTCGACGCCCGTGATGGCGCGCGCGGCCCAGATCGTCAAGAGCAAGCGCGGCCCGAGCCTGACCGGCGAGCAGCTGCGCGGCCGGGTCAAGACCTCCAGCAAGCCGGACGGCGGCGTCGTGATCGTGACCGCCACCGGCGCCAGCATGACCGAGGCCGCGGTGATCGCCAACGCCGTCCTCCAGGCGTACCAGGACGTCACGGTCTCCACCAACACCAGCAAGCTGGACGAGCAGATCAAGAGCATCAAGGGCCTGCAGACCAAGGTCACCCAGGACATGGAGCTCACCCAGGCCGGGAGCCGCGCCTACCGGCTGCTCTCCGCCCAGCTCACCAAGCTCCAGTCCGAGGAGAGCGGGCTGCTGTCGGCCCGGTCCAAGACCAACGACGGCGTCCAGTTCCTCGACACCGCCGACCCGTCCGCGCCGACGCCCAGCAAGCTTCCGCAGAACGGCGCGATCGGGCTCGCCCTCGGTGTGATCATCGCCTGCGTCGTGTCGTTCCTGCGCGCGTCCGCCCGCCCCCGGCGGCGGCCCGCCGCGGTCGGCCCGGTGCCGTCCGACGGCCCCGCCACCGACCTCGGTGGCGGGCCCGGTGCGCCCGGCGGCGCGCTCGGCGGCGGCCAGGGCCACGTCGCGGTGCCGGAACTCCCCGCAGGCCGGTCCTACCAGGGGCGCCGGCACACCTCCGACGTGCGCGTGAGCGGCCGCCCGGACGACGGGCGCGACGCGCTGCGCGAGCGGCCCGAGGAGGCCCCGCCGTCCGGGCGGGGCCGCCAGCCGCGCCGCGCCCGGCCCGCCCCGGGGACGCCGCCCGCGTCCGCCACGCAGGCCGTCC
>NZ_SMKU01000674.1 GCF_004349215.1 Actinomadura rubrisoli
GCATGTGGGGTGTTTCGGGGGTTTTCTTCTCAGGGGAAAGGGATTTCATGAACCCAGAGCGGCCTGGCGTGGCCTCGCCCAAAACAGGTGCCATGAAAGCGATCCAGGACGCCATCGAGGGGAGCAAGCTCGCCACGTGCAAGATCTGGAACCTGTGGGAGAAGGTCTGCGAAAAGGGCCTGGAGGTCTCGAAGGTCAAGGCCAGTCCCGGGCTGACCGCCGCGCCGCTGACCATTCCGGAATCGGCGACGTTCGCGAAGACGAAGGGGCTCGATCTGCGCAAGTACAAGGCGCGCTACAACGAGCTCAGCGGCATCAAGGACGCCGACGCTCTCGTCGACGTGACGGCCGACAACTTCGACGAGGTGCGCGTCCTGCTCAAGAAGGGCTACCTTCAGTGGGGCCGGACGAACTACTCCGGCTTCACCGGCGGCAACTGCACCTATATCGCGGGCATCACCGTGGGCTGGCTGGCCGAGAACACCAAGCTCCTTCCCGAGGGCGTGCGGGTCGAGCAGTTCAACCTGGCGCCCGGCGGCGAGGGCCATGCGTTCGTGGTCGTCGGCCGGGCGTCCGGCAGCGATCCGGCGAAGCCGGCGACGTGGGGTGAGGAGTGGTTCCTCATCGACCCGTGGTACTCCCGGCAGCGCGTCACCCGTCCGGGCACCAACGCCGTCAAGGACCCGGTGCCGGGCGGCGACTACTACGACAAGGACTTTCTCGCGTTCATCTTCGACGGCACGATCGCCCCGGGGCCCGCCTTCACCGCCGAGGAACTGGCCACCCTCCGCTGAACCACGTCCCGGCCTTCGGATGGATTCACCGCGGCCCCGGCGGTCCACGCGGAGCGGTGAAGTCGACGGTGAAGCGCCAGGATCCACCTGGTCAGTCCGCCTGCAGGTCGTAGCAGCCGGACTCGGGCAA
Source organism: Actinomadura rubrisoli (assembly GCF_004349215.1). GTDB lineage: Bacteria > Actinomycetota > Actinomycetes > Streptosporangiales > Streptosporangiaceae > Spirillospora > Spirillospora rubrisoli. The sequence continues at coordinate 925 of NZ_SMKU01000674.1, forward strand.
GCTGATTTGCCCTTGCCACAGAAGCCATCCCCCCGAGCGGTCCAGCGGTGTTCTTGTGTCCAGTGTCAGCCGTGTCGTGGGGGCATGGAGATTGGGCGCGAACCACACCTGATGCCCCGTGACCCGGTTACGACCGTGCGCGGTGACCGGGCCCCGAGCGCCGGAGCGAATTCCCCAAGCGGCTTTGAATCCCCAACCGTGACGGCCGAAGGTGGTCGCTTGTGCTGACAGGGCACCGCGTACGGAGTCGTAGGCATGAGGCAGCCAGAGCCATACCGGTTCCCTTCCGATCGCGCCATCGATCACGCGGTCGCTGAGCAGCGCCGCTCTGGGGCCGCCGCACGTGCTCGTACTGGGTCGGCCCGTCGAGGGGACGGCCGCGCGATGCTCCCCACCGCTGCCGCTGCATCCGGCCAGCGGCAGGAGCACGAGTAACAGGATGATCCGCATGGTTTCCGTCACCTCTCAGCTGAGAAGGAATGTGATCCAAACGCATCCCGCGCATGCCCGGCGACGACGTCCTGCGCAAGGTCGGCGAGATCCCCTCCGACATTGTCAGCGCGCTTTCCCAGGACCTTCAGGAACTTCAACGGGACGGCCGCGTTGGGGGCCTCCCAGGCCGAATCGTCTTGCCTTAGTGGGCACGGGCGGCGGTGGGGAGGCCCTTGGCGCCGGAGGTGAGGGGGCAATTCTCACCGATGGCGTGGACGTCCGCGTTAGAAGGTGCAGGCGGGGATGTCGGGGAC
>NZ_SMKU01000675.1 GCF_004349215.1 Actinomadura rubrisoli
GACGAGCAGGACTCCCCCCACCACGCCGCCCTCCGCGACGCCGACTCCCTCGGCGGCGCGCCCGTCATCGTCGCCGACCTCCACTCCGCCCTCCCGCCCATCCTGGCCGGGCTCCTGACCGCCCGTCCCGGGACCCGCGCGGTGTACGTCATGCCGGACGGCGGCGCCCTGCCCGCCTGGTTCTCCATGTCCATCGCCCAGCTCAAGGACGCCGGCGCCCTCGCCGCCACCGTCACCGCGGGGCAGGCGTTCGGCGGCGACCTGGAGGCCGTCACCGTCCACACCGGCCTGCTCTCGGCCCGCCTGGTCCTGGACGCAGACGTCATCGTCCTCGCCCAGGGCCCCGGCAACCTCGGCACCGGCACCCGCTGGGGATTCTCCGGCGTCTCGGCCGGAGAGGCCGTCAACGCCGCGTCCGTCCTGCGGGGCCGCCCCGTCGGGTCCCTGCGCGTCAGCGAGGGCGACAAGCGCGAACGCCACATCGGCGTCTCCCACCACTCCCTCACCGCCTACGGCCGCGTCGCCCTCGCCCGCGCCGACATCCCCGTCCCCGAACTGGGCGGCGCGTTCGGCGCCCGCGTCGCCGCCGAGGCCGCCGAGCTCGGCGACCGCCACACCCTCGTCCCCGTCCCGGTCGACGGCCTCCACGAGGCGCTGAGGTCGGCCGAGAAGGACTGGGGCGTCCGACTGTCCACCATGGGCCGCCGCCTGGACGAGGACCTCGCCTACTTCCTCACCGCCGCCGCCGCGGGCCGCCACACCGCCACCCTGCTCGACTGACGGCGTCAGAGCGCGGCGGCGCTTGGGGCGCCTAGAGCGCGGCGGGCTCCGCCTCGCCGGACTCCCCCGTCCGTCCGGCGCGCCCGGCGCCCCTGGCGCGCCCGGCCGCCGCGTCCGCCTCGCCCGCCTCGCCCGCCCGGAGCGCCTCCTCAGCGGTGAAGGACGAGGCGAACGTGAACGCGCGCGGCGACGGGCCCACCGTGCGCAGCAGCTCCAGGCGCTCCAGGCCCTCGGCCACGGTCGGGACGTGCCCGGCCGGGATCCACCACAGCACCAAGTGCGCGTCCACGTGCCGCTGGAACCACTCCCGGCGGCGCCGCATCGTCTCCAGGTGCCCGCTGCGGTACACGAAGTCCCACAGCGCCTCGCTCGACTCCCACACCGAGAAGTTGACGATCACGTCGTCGCCCGCGGGACGCATCCCGGTGGCGTCGGCCTCGCCCTCCTCGACGAGCCGCCACACGAACCCGGGCGCGCCGTCGGCGAGCGCGTTCACCGGGTCGAGCAGGGCCGTGAAGCCGGCCATCCGCGGGTCGTCGAGCGGGTACCTGAGCGTGGCCACGTTCAACTGGGCGAGGTGCGGGCGGGCATCGTCAGCAGCGGTCATGGTGCTCACCCCACCATGCCCCGCCTTCTATGTCAATCCTCATTGTCTTTAGAGGTGTCGGCCGCCACGCAGCACCACCCCGGCCGCGGATCCATCCGCACCCGCACCCCGTCCGACCCCTCCACCAGCCCCTCCAGCAGCGCCAGATTCATCCCGCACAACAGCGGAGGAAACTGCTCCGCCACCACATGGAACGGGCAATTGCGCATCCGGACCACCGCGCCCCCGCCCTCACACCGCTCCCGCACCGGCTCATAACCC
>NZ_SMKU01000676.1 GCF_004349215.1 Actinomadura rubrisoli
CCCCTCCCCAGGCCCCTTCCTGCGCCCCTGCGGGTACCGTGGATCAAAGCTCCACTCCCAGCCAGGGGGATGACGACGTGAAACGCCGACGGCTCATTCAAGACGCGAGCGCTCTTACCGTGGGTGCCGTGGTCGCTCCTGTCATAGCCACGCTCACAGAGGCGTGGCAGGCGAGTCAGCCGCGGCTACCTGGTGCGTCCGTGTCCCGCGCCATGATCGACGATTGGTCCGCCGCCTATTCCGACCACATCCGTAGCTATCGGGTGGACGCGCCGGAAGTCGTCCTGGTCGGGCTGACCCGTGACTGGGCCGAGATGGCCCCGCACCTGGCCAGGAAGCAGCCCGAAGACGTCAGCCGCGACCTCGCCCATGCCGCGGCGAAACACGCCTACCTCATCGCGGGAACAGCCGTACAACTGCACGACACTCGCCTGGCCAACCGATGGTGGCTCACCGCTCGTGATCTGGCTGACAAGTCTGGAGACGCACTCCTTTCCGCGTACACGCGCACTTGGGAGGTCACCAACCGTGTCTCCGAGCCCAGGGAAGATTTCGCGGAGCTGCTCACCCTCGCGCGCGATGCCCGCCACCGGGCCGGCCAACGTCCGAGCCCAACACTGGTGTTCGCCACATCCGTGGAAGCGGAAGTACTCGTGTTCATGGGCGACCACCGCGCAGCGGTACAGAGCATCCGCAGAGCGGAAGAGACCTTCGACCGCATCCCGTCCGGCGAACCACACCGCGAAGAGCGGCTTCTCTTCGACCAGAGTTGCGTGTACTCCCTCGCCGGGCAGCACCATGCCGCCGAGGAGGCGCAGCAGGCTGCCCTGCGCTTCTACCGGCCCGACACATACCTCTATACCGCCGTTCAGCTCAAGCTCTACCACGCTGCCATGCACGCCCGGACCGACCCCGGCGAGGCCACCAAGGAAGCCGTAAACGTGATCAACGCCGTCCCCCCAGAACGGCGAATCAAGCGAGTCACGCGCACCGCCCGCCACGTCCTTCGTGCTGTACCCGAGGGAGCGCGCTCGCTTCCTGCTGTCCAGGAACTAAAAGCGCTGATCGCCGGGTAGTTACCCGTACACGACGACGCCTCGCCGATCGTCGCGGTCGGCGGGGCGTCCTGCGTTCGGCTCAGTTCGTGTGGTCGATGACAGGTCCACGACGAGCAGCGACCAGTCACGGTGAGCGCGAGCCGCCCATTCATGATGGGTCGGACCACCTTCCGGCCAAACCATTGAGTGAAAACCCTGCACGGTGCGTTACGGAACGCTCACAATGGCCTCAGAGCAGGGGACATCCCCGTGTTCCCGTCCCAGCGGTGAAGGGTGTCAGGCGTCATGACCGTCCAGCAGCGCCCCGCGTGGGCCGTCCACCTCCAGGCCGCTCGCGAAGCACGCGGCTGGGGACCCTTCGAGACCGCCCGTCGGCTGCGCGAAGCGATCGGCATCACCAGCCACCCCGGCGACAAGGTCAAGAGCCTGGCCAAGCAGGTCACCCGGCACGAAAAGGGGCACGTGTTCCCCACCGACTGGGCCCCCGCCTACGCCGCCGTGCACGGAATCCCGCAAGACGAACTGTTCCCCGCCCCTCCCGAAGCACCTAC
>NZ_SMKU01000677.1 GCF_004349215.1 Actinomadura rubrisoli
GTGCACAGGGGGTGGCCAGGTGAAACGGTGGGGAGATGTGCGCGGGGCGGGGTGCCGGCCGCTAGGGTTGGCTCCGGGACGTATCGGGACGGCGCTCCGGATCCTCCTTGGGGAGGACGACAGATCCGCGCACAGGAGGGGTCACGACCTGGCGTGACCTCCTAGTGTGAGAGTCGTGTCACCCCGCATCCGTGGTCTTCGTACCTTCCGTGCCTGGCTGCAGTCGCGCCCGCAGGCGGGCGATGCGCTGCTGGCCCTGGGCCTGCTGCTCGTGGGCCTGCCGCAGATGTATCTGGAGGATCTTCCGCGGGGCGAGGACTTCGAGCAGTTCCAGACGCCGGATCTGGTGAACGGGCTGCTCGTGGTCGTGGTGACGATGGCGCTGACGTTCCGGCAGCGGTATCCGATCTCGGTGTTGATGTTCATCGTGGCGGGCGAGCTGGCGATGGCGTCGCAGACCTATCCGCCGTCGGTGCCGGACGTGGTGGCGTTCCTCATCGCGATCTACAGTGTCGCGGCGCACCGGGGGCTGGCGCACAGCGCGCTCGGCGGGCTGGTGGGGTTCGTGTACTTCCTGGTGTCGCTGGTGGTGATGATGCCGGTGGACATCTCCCCGGTCGTCCTGATCACCGATGCGGCGCTGGTGGTCGGGGTGTGGGTGCTGGGCCGGAACCTGCGGCTGCGGCGGGCGTACTTCGCGGAGCTGGAGGACCGTGCGGCACGGCTGGAGCGGGCGCGGGGCACCGACGCGCGGGCGGCGCGGATCGAGGAGCGGTCGCGGATCGCGCGGGAGCTGCACGACGTGGTGGCGCACCATGTGAGCGTGATGACGGTGCAGGCGGGCGCGGCGCGGCGGATCATCGACCGGGACGCCGACAGCGCGCGGGAGGCGATGTCGACGATCGAGGAGGTCGGGCGGACGGCGCTGAGCGAGATGCGGCGGATCGTGGGGGTGCTGCGGACCGACCGGGACGCCGAGCAGGCGGGCCGGGAGCTGGCGCCGCAGCCGGGGCTGGGCGATCTGGGCGAGCTGCTGGACCATGTGCGGGAGACGGGCCTGTCGGTGCAGTTGTGGATCGAGGGTGAGGCGCGGACGCCGTCGCCGGGGGTGGACGTGGCGGCGTTCCGGCTCATCCAGGAGGCGCTGACGAATACGCTCAAGCACGCGGGCTCGCAGGCGCGGGCCTGGGTGCGGCTTTACTACACCGACCGGGACCTGACCGTGGAGATCGAGGACGACGGGCGCGGCACCGCGACGATCATGGCCGACAACGGGGACAATCCGGGGCATGGGCTGGTCGGGATGTATGAGCGTGTGGCGTTGTACGGAGGCGAGCTCCGGATCGGGCCGCGGGTCGGTGGCGGGTTCGGTGTGCGGGCCCGCTTCCCCCTGGAGGCATAGATTGGGCATGGGCGGCGCGAGGCGAGGAGCGGGGATCATGGACGCGAGCGGGACGGGCACGGCGCCGCGGAGCCGGGCGGCCGGGGTGGCGCGATGAGCACGGTGCGGGTGCTGCTCGTCGACGACCAGCCGCTGCTGCGGACGGGTTTCCGGCTGATTCTGGAGGCGGAGACCGATATCGCGGTGGTGGGTGAGGC
>NZ_SMKU01000678.1 GCF_004349215.1 Actinomadura rubrisoli
ATAAGAGACAGCCCCCCAACCCCGTCGCAAACCCCTTCCCGATCTCGGTACGCTTGCAGGACGGGTCGCTAGCTCAATTGGCAGAGCTCCGGACTTTTAATCCGTAGGTTGTGGGTTCGAGTCCCACGCGACCCACCACCTCTGACCTGGACGAACCCGAGATTGTCCCGGTTTGCCCCCCGCCGGTTTCGTCCCGATACGTTCCCGTGTCGGCTCGATGTTGGCTCGCGGGCACTATCCGGGTCTCCAACCACCCAGGACACACCCCCAAAGAGCCGCCGCTACCCCCGGTCAAGCCGGACATTTCTCCGTCTAGAACGGCAGCCAGACTGACGACGGTGGCGATCGTGAGCGCTCCGCAGATTTAAGTCCGCAGCCTCGCACCTATCTCGGTTGTGGCGCCGCCCGTCGATGCGGCGCGCTGGCCGGGCGGGCCGCCGCCGGACTTGGCGAAGTGTGTGGGTGGCGGTGTTCGCCGAGACCGACGATGACGGATACTCCGTCGGCCACGCCGAACCGCTGGCCGCGCAGGCCAGCGCCCCGCCTCGGCAGGCCGGTGCCGCCGCCGACCGTCGCCAATCTGCTGCGATGGAGCGTCGCAGCCCGACTGGCCGATCGGACTGAACACGGCAATCCGGGCCGTTTCCGGCTCCGGCCCCTCGCCACGAACCTCTCGCCCTAAAGTCCAACGTCTGAGAAGGCTCCTGCGGCAGCGATGCTGCTCGGCGCACCCAACTGGCTGGCACCCAAACCCGGTACGGCTCACGCGTTGCGGGAAGCCGCTGGGACGGCTTCACCCCTTCTGGTGCTGGACGGGGCGCTCGTTCACACCGACCGCATGCGGGCGGACCGGCCGTACTTCTCCGGCAAGCATCGGGTGCACGGGATGAACGTGCAGGTGATCATCGGTCCGGACGGCACGATTGTGTGGACGCTGGGGGCGTTGCCCGGCAAGGTCCATGGCCTGACCGCCGCCTGCGTCTGGGGCATCCTGCGGGAGCTGGAGAAGGCGGGCATCCTCACCCTGGCCGACGAGGCCTGCCAGGGGGCCGAGGCATCGGTGGTGATCACACCCTGCACAGGCAAGGACAAGCCCGAGTCGCAGAAGCAGGCGAACCGGTCGCATGCCAGGATCCGCAGGCCGGGAGAACGAGCGAACGCCCAGCTCAAGTCATGGCGAATCCTACGGAAGCTGCGCTGCAGCCCGAGCAAGGCCGCCCACATCGGCAAAGCTATCGCCGTCCTGCAAAACCACCGCGTCACCCACACCACCTCAGGATGAAATGCGTTCACCGTGTCGAGCCGGTCGGCCAAGCCAGCCGCGATAGTCAGACCCGAAACGTCTAGTGGCTCGTCACTGAACCTTGATGGGTTATTGATCTCGGTGGGTGATCAAGCCAGCCTTGTCCCTGAACCGGTTTCAGGAGGTGGTCGTGGCGAGGAGGCCCGAGGTGTTCGTGCGTGCGTTGTCGATGGAAGAGGGCCGCCGTCTGCAGAAGATCACCAGGACGGCGAAAGACCCGGTAAAGCTGCGGCGGGCGATCGTGGTCATGATGTCCGCCCAGGGCCGGGCGGCCTCCTCGATCAAGACGTTG
>NZ_SMKU01000679.1 GCF_004349215.1 Actinomadura rubrisoli
GTGGGGGGTACCGCGAAACGGGCGGGTGGGTCAGATGCCGGCGATGAGGCGGTCTACTCGTTCGTCTACGGAGCGGAAGGGGTCCTTGCAGAGGACGGTGCGTTGGGCCTGGTCGTTGAGCTTGAGGTGGACCCAGTCGACGGTGAAGTCGCGGCGCTTGGCCTGGGCGTGGTGGATGAAGTCGCCGCGGAGCTTCGCCCGGGTCGTCTGCGGGGGGAGCGACTTGGCCTCGAAGATGTCGAGGTCACGGCTCACGCGGGCCATCGCGCCGCGCTTCTCCAGGAGGTAGTAGAGGCCGCGGCCTCGGTGGACGTCGTGGTAGGCGAGGTCGAGCTGGGCCACGCGGGGGGACGAGAGGGGCAGGTCGTACTTGCGGCGGTAGCGTTCGATCAGCTGGTATTTGGCGACCCAGTCGATCTCGCGGGAGACGAGGTCGAGGTCGCCGGTCTCGACGGCGCGGAGGGTGCGTTCCCAGAGTTCGAGGACGCGGTGGGCGATGGCGTCTCCGCCCTTGCGGTCGACGAAGTCGGACGCCTTGTCGAGGTACTCGCGCTGGATCTCCAGGGAGCTGGCCTCGCGGCCGTTGGCGAGCCGGAGCTTGCGGCGGCCGGTGAGGTCGTGGCTCGATTCGCGGATGGCCCGGATGGGGTTCTCCAGGGTCAGGTCGCGCAGGACGACGCCCGCCTCGATCATGCGGAGGAGCAGGTCGGTGGTGCCGACCTTGAGGAGCATGGTCGTCTCGGACATGTTCGAGTCGCCGACGATCACGTGGAGGCGGCGGAAGCGCTCGGCGTCGGAGTGCGGCTCGTCCCGGGTGTTGATGATCGGACGGGAGCGCGTCGTGGCGGAGGAGACGCCCTCCCAGATGTGCTCGGCGCGCTGGGAGACGCAGTAGACGGCGCCGCGGGGGGTCTGCAGGACCTTTCCCGCGCCGCAGATGATCTGGCGGGTCACCAGGAACGGGATCAGGATGTCGGCCATCCGGCCGAACTCGCCGCGGCGCTCGACCAGGTAGTTCTCGTGGCAGCCGTAGGAGTTGCCGGCGGAATCGGTGTTGTTCTTGAACAGGTAGATGTCGCCCGCGATGCCCTCCTCGTGGAGGCGCCTTTCGGCGTCCACGAGGAGGCCTTCGACAATTCGCTCGCCGGCCTTGTCGTGGGTGATGAGGTCGTCGATGCGGTCGCATTCCGGTGAGGCGTATTCGGGGTGGCTGCCGACGTCGAGGTAGAGCCGCGCGCCGTTCCGGAGGAAGACGTTGCTGCTGCGTCCCCAGGAGACCACGCGGCGGAACAGGTAGCGGGCGACCTCGTCTGGCGACAGGCGTCGCTGGCCGCGGAACGTGCAGGTGACGCCGTACTCGTTCTCGATACCGAAGATGCGTCGCTCCATACTCGTCAACCTATGCCCGTTACCCTGGTTTTGACAGTCCTTGACGCCCTCCTTCATCTCAGGGGACCCATCTGTCACCTCTCAGGCGCCCAGGTGGATCCAGACGCCCTTCGGCTCGGTGTAGGCCTCCAGGGCGTAGGGGCCCATCTCGCGGCCCCAGCCGCTGGACTTGTAGCCGCCCCAGGGGGCGGCGGGGTCGGGGATGG
>NZ_SMKU01000067.1 GCF_004349215.1 Actinomadura rubrisoli
GTCCGGGTGGGCCAGAAGAGGTCCTGAACCCGGTTTCGACCGGACCACGACAGGACGTCGACGGGCGCGGGCGAGCGTGGGGGCATGGATGCGCACGAGTCGGTGCCCCCGGTCCGCAAGTCCGTCGACGTCCCCGTCTCCGCCGAGCGCGCCTTCGCCGCGTTCACCGGGCGTCCGACCGACTGGTGGCCGGAGAGCCATGTCCTGGTCGCCGCGCGGGAGGCCGTGGTCTTCGAGCCGCGCGTGGGCGGCCGCTGGTACGAGCGGGCGGCGGACGGTTCCGAACGGGACTGGGGCCGCGTCCTGACGTGGGAGCCGCCCCGCCGGATCGCGCTGTCGTGGCGCGTGGACGGCGACTTCCGGCCGATCGACGACGACGAGCGGGCCAGCCGCGTCGTGGTGACCTTCACCTCCCGCGGCCCCGAGTCGACCTCCGTCGAGCTGGCCCACGTCGAGCTGGACCGGCACGGCCCGGCGGCCCGCGGGATCCGCGCCGCGATCGAGGGCCCGAGCCCCGGCGAGACGCTCGCCCGGTTCGCGGCGGCCGTCGCCCCGCGGACCACTCCGCGAAACAGCCCTCACAACGGCCTTGGAGGCACAGCAGATGCATGAGCACGAGCCGAGCGGCCCGGCGTTCCCGTGGCCCCGCCGCTGCCCGTTCGACCCGCCCGAGCCGCACGGCGAGTACCGCGACCGGCCGGGGCTGACCAAGGTCCCGATCGCCGCGGGCGGGCAGACGTGGGTCGTCACCCGCTACGACGAGGTCCGGGAGGCCCTCAACGACGAGCGGCTCAGCAACGACCGCGGCGACCCGGGCTTCCCCGCGCCGTTCCCGATCCCGAAGGACTTCACGCTGAACTCCTCGCTGCTCGGCATGGACCCGCCGGTGCACACCGACTACCGCAGGCGGGTCGCCAAGGACTTCACCGTCCGCCGGGTCAAGCTGCTGCGCCCGCGCGTCCAGGAGATCGTGGACGAGCGGATCGAGGAGCTGGTGCGGGCGGGCCCGCCGCAGGACCTGCTCGCCGCGTTCGCGCTGCCGGTGACGATCTCGGTCATCATGGAGCTGCTCGGGATCCCGTCCGGCGACCGCGACTTCCTGCACGTCCGCACCCGCGTCATGTTCGGCGGCACCGCCACCGCGGACGAGCGCAAGACCGCCGTCAACGAGCTGGACGAGTACTTCCGCGAGCTGGTCGCCCGCAAGTACGACGCCCCGGGCGACGACCTTGTCGGCAAGCTGACCGGCGCGTTCCCCCGGGCCGGGGAGTTCGACGAGCTCGTCCACCTGACCCGGCTGCTGTTCAACGGCGGCCACGAGAGCACCGCCAGCATGATCGCGCTGAGCACGCTGGCGCTGCTGCGCCATCCGGGCCAGCTCGACCTGCTGCGCAAGGACCCCGAGCTCGCGCCGCCCGCGGTGGAGGAGCTGCTGCGGTACCTGAGCGTGACCGACCTGACCACCGCCCGCGTCGCGGGCGCCGACCTGGAGATCGGCGGGACGCGCGTCGCGGCGGGGGAGGGCGTCTTCCCGCTCACCGCCGCCGCCAACCGCGACCCCGAGGCGTTCGAGCGCCCGGACGAGCTGGACATCACCCGCGGCTCCCGCAAGCACCTGGCGTTCGGGCACGGGCGCCACCTGTGCCTGGGTTCGGAGCTGGCCCGGCTGGAGCTGGAGGTCGTGTTCCGCACCCTCTACGACCGGCTGCCCGGCCTCGCGCTCGCGGTCCCGTTCGAGGACCTCGCCTTCAAGGACGGCGGGCTCGTGTACGGCGTCGAGAAGCTCCCCGTGACCTGGTGACCCCGTCTGGAGTGAGAAGCATGACCATGACCATGGCAGACACGCGGGCGGCGCTCGGCACGGCCGCCGGGCTCGCCGCCGGGCGGGCCGCCGAGGCCGACCGCACGGGCCGTCTCGCGCCCGAGGTCGTCGAGGCGCTGGCCGCCGCGGGCCTCCCGCGCCACTTCGTGCCCGAGCGCTGGGGCGGCGCCGCGGCGACGTTCCGCGAGGCGACCGACGCGGTCGCTCGGGTGGGCGAGGGCTGCGCGTCCGCCGCCTGGTGCGGGGCGATGTTCGCCTACACCGGGCGGTTCGCCGCGCACCTGCCGGACGAGGGCCAGCGGGACCTGTGGGGCGAGAGCCCCGACGCGCTGCTGGTCCCCGGCCTTGTCCCGGCCGGGGAGGCCGAGCGCGCCGACGGCGGCTTCGTGCTGCGGGGCCGGTGGCGGTACGTCAGCGGCGTGGAGTTCGCGGACTGGGCGCTGATCGCGGGCCCCGCGCCCGGCGGCCTGGAGCCGCGCTTCTTCGCGGTGCCCCGCGCGGACTTCGAGGTCGAGGAGACCTGGGACGCGGTGGGGATGCGCGCCACCGGCAGCCACACGCTGGTCGTCCGCGAGGCGTTCGTGCCCGAGCACCGGTCGGTGCCGTTCAAGGAGGTCATGGGCGGCATCAACCATGTCTCCGCACTGCCGCAGCACACCGTCCCGCTGCCCGCCGTGGGCGGGCTGACCTGCATCTCGGCGCTGCTGGGCGCCGCGCGCGGGGCGCTGTCGTCCGCGGTGGCCGCCGCGGCCGCCAAGCGGGCCGGCGGCGCGCCGCCCGACGCCGCCGCTGACCTGGCCATCGCGACCGCCGCCGCCGAGATCGACGCCGCGTGGCTGCTCCTGGACCGGGTCGTGTCCGTCCTGGACTCCGGCGAGGGCCGCGCCCGCGCGTTCCAGAACGCCAACCACGCCTCCTACGCGGCCGGACGGCTGGTGGACGCGGTCAACGCGCTCATGCGGTCCGCGGGCACCGCAGCGCAGGACCGCGGAAGCGACCTGCAGCGCTTCTGGCGGGACGTGACGGTCGGCTGCTCGCACGCCGCGCTGCGGCCCGAGCGCGCCGCGCCGGGATTCGTCCAGTCGCTGGCCGACCGGACGTGAACGCGGCGGCGGATGTGAACGCGACGGAGAGGGAGACCACGATGGACATCGGAGTGGCACTGCCCACCATGATCCCGGACGTCCGGGGGCACGAGCTGCTGGACTGGGCGCGCAAGGCCGACGCGGGCGGGTTCTCCGCCCTCGGCGTCCTGGACCGCCTGGTCTACGGCAACGACGAGCCGCTCGTCACGCTGGCCGCCGCGGCGGCGGTGACCGAGCGCGTGCGGCTGACGACCTCGATCCTCATCGCCCCCTGCCGGGGGAACACCGCGCTGCTGGCCAAGCAGGCCGCGTCCGTCCACCACCTGTCCGGCGGCCGGCTCGTCCTCGGCGTCGCGGTCGGCGCCCGGCCCGACGACTACGCCGCGTCCGGCGCCGCGTTCGGCGACCGGGGCCGGCGGCTGGACGGGATGCTCGCCGACCTGCGCGGGACGTGGGCGGGCGGCGAGATCGGCCCGCCCCTGCCGGGCGGCGGGCCGGAGATCCTCGTCGGCGGCCGCGCCCCCGCCGCGCTGCGCCGCGCCGCCGCGCACGGCGACGGGTACATGGGCGCCGCCGGGCCGCCGCGGATGTTCGCCGAGCGCGCCGAGGAGGTCCGGCGCCTCTGGGCGGAGGCGGGGCGCCCCGGACGGCCGCGCATGGTCGCGCAGTCCTACTTCTGCCTCGGGGCGGGCGCCGAGGAGAACGTCCGCGCGCACCTCGGCGACTACTACTCCTTCGCGGGACGGCTCGCCGAGATGATGATCAGCGGTGCGCTCACCGCGCCGGAGACGCTGCGCGACGCCGTGGCGGGCTACGCGGCCGCGGGCTGCGACGAGCTGATCCTCATCCCCTGCTCCGCCGATCCAGGGCAGCTGGAGCTGCTCGCCGCCGCGCTCGGGGAGGCGGCATGACGGCCCCCGCGTCCCCGCCCTCGGCGCGGCGCCGGACCGTCATCACCGGGGTCGGTGTCGTCGCGCCCGGCGGGATCGGCGCCGGGCCGTTCTGGGACCTGATCAGCTCGGGGACCACGGCGACCCGCCGCATCACCCAGTTCGACGCCAGCGCGCACCGCTGCCAGGTCGCCGCGGAATGCGACTTCGACCCGGCCGCGAGCGGCCTCACCCCCCAGGAGATCCGCAGGACCGACCGGTTCGTGCAGCTGGCCAAGGTGTCGGCGGACGAGGCGGTGCGCGACAGCGGCCTGGAGATCGACGGCGCGGTGGCCGAGCGCACCGGCGTCGCGATGGGCAGCGCGGTCGCCGGAACCAAGAGCATGGAGCAGGAGTACGTCGTGCTCAGCGACGGCGGCGCCGACTGGGTCGTGGACCCCGCCTACACCAGCCCCCACATGTACGACTACTTCCTGCCCAGCTCGGCCGCGGCGGAGGTGGCGCTGACCACCGGCGCGCGCGGCCCGGCGACCGTGGTGTCCACGGGCTGCACCTCGGGCATCGACGCGGTGGCGCACGCCGCCGAGGTCATCCGGGACGGCTCCGCCGACGTGGTGGTCACCGGCGGCAGCGACGCGCCGATATCGCCGATCACGGTCACCTGCTTCGATGTGATCAAGGCCCAGTCCGTCTACAACGACGACCCGGAGCGCGCGTGCCGGCCCTTCGACCGCACCCGCCGGGGCCTGATCCTCGGCGAGGGCGCGGCGGTGCTGGTGCTGGAGGAGTACGAGCACGCCCGGCGGCGCGGCGCCCACGTGTACGCCGAAGTGGCGGGCGCCGCGTCCCGCTGCAACGCCTTCCACATGACGGGCCTGAAGCCCGACGGGCGGGAGATGGCCGAGGCGATCACCGCCGCGCTGGACGAGGCGCGGATGAACCCCGGGGACCTCGACTACGTCAACGCGCACGGCTCGGGCACCAAGCAGAACGACCGGCACGAGACCGCGGCGTTCAAGCGCGCCCTCGGCGAGCGCGCCCACCGGATCCCGGTCAGCGGCATCAAGTCGATGGTCGGCCACTCGCTGGGCGCCATCGGCTCCATCGAGATCGCCGCGTGCGCGCTGGCGATGGAGCACGGGGTCGTCCCGCCGACCGCCAACCTGCGCGAGGCCGACCCCGAGTGCGACCTGGACTACGTGCCGCTCGTGGCGCGCGAGCACCGCATCGGCGGGGCGCTGACCGTGGGAAGCGGGTTCGGCGGCTTCCAGAGCGCGATGGTGTTCCGCGACCCGGAAGGGAGGACGCGATGACCGGCGACGTCGTGGTGACCGGCCTGGGGGTGACCGCCCCCAACGGCATCGGCGCGGACGAGTACTGGGGGGCCTCGCTGCGCGGGGAGCCCGGCATCGGGCCGATCACCCGGTTCGACACGGACGGGTACGCGGTGGGCGTGGCCGGGGAGATCCCCGTCTGCGCCGCCGAGCAGGAGCTGCCCGAACGGCTCATGCCGCAGAGCGACCGGACGACGAGGCTCGCCCTGGTCGCCGCCGACGAGGCCCTCCAGGACGCCGCCGTGAAGCCCGGCGACCTGCCCGAGTACGCGATGGGCGTCGTCACGGCCAGCACGTCCGGCGGCCTGGAGTTCGGGCAGCGGGAGCTGCAGAAGCTGTGGGGCCAGGGCTGGGAGCACGTCAGCGCCTACATGTCGTTCGCGTGGTACTACGCGGTCCACACCGGCCAGATCTCCATCAAGAACGGCATGCGCGGCCCCGGCGGCGTGCTGGCCTCCGAGCAGGCGGGCGGGGTGGACACCCTCGCGTTCGCCCGCCGGAAGATCCGCGCCGGGACGGCGGTCATGGTGGCGGGCGGGGTGGACGGCACGCTCTGCCCGTACGGGCTGGCCATCCAGGCCGCGAGCGGGGAGCTGAGCGCCCGGACCGAGCCGGAGGCGGCCTACCTGCCGTTCGACCGGGACGCGTCCGGTTGCGTGCCGGGCGAGGGCGGGGCGATCCTCATCGCCGAGAGCCGCGCCGACGCCGAGGCGCGCGGCGCCCCCCGGGTCTACGGCGCGATCGCGGGCTGCGGGTCGGCGTTCGACCCGGAGCCGGGCTGCGCGGACGGGCTGCTCAGGGCGGCCCGCGCCGCGCTCGCCGACGCCGGGGTCCCCGCGGACGCCGTCGATGCCGTCTTCGCGGACGCGGCGGGCGTCCCGCACCTGGACCGGGCCGAGGCGGCGATGCTCGCCCGGCTGTTCGGGCCGCGCGGCGTGCCCGTCACCGCGCCGAAGTCGATGACGGGCCGGCTGCTGTCCGGCGGTGCCGCGCTGGACATCGCCACCGCGCTGCTGTCGCTGCGCGACGGCGCGATCCCCCCGACCGCCAACGTGGACGGCGACCGGGTGGACGAGCGCCTCGACCTGGTGACGGGAGGGCCGCGGCATGGGCGCGTCGGCACGGTGCTCGTCCTCGCCAGGGGGCGGGGCGGGTTCGCCTCAGCCGCCGTCCTGACTCAGCCGCCGTCCTGACGCAGCCGTAGGAAGGATCTCCATGCCCGGCCCACAGCCGCCGATCGAGCCGTACCGCGTCGCGGTCCCGCAGGACGACGTCGACGACCTGCGCCGCCGCCTGCGCGCGACCCGGTGGGCGCCCGACCTGCCCGGCACCGGGTGGGCGCGCGGCGTCCCGACCGCCTACCTGCGCGAGCTGGCCAGGTACTGGGCGGAGGAGTACGACTGGCGCCGGCACGAGGCGGCGCTCAACGAACCGCCCCAGTTCACCACCGAGATCGACGGCGAGAACGTGCACTTCCTGCACGTCCGGTCCGCGAACCGGGACGCGACGCCGCTGGTCCTGCTGCACGGCTGGCCGGGCTCGGTCGTCGAGTTCACCGGCCTGGCCGGCCGGCTGCGGGACGCCTTCCACCTGGTGGTCCCGTCGCTGCCCGGATACGGCTTCTCCGGCCCCCTGCGCGGCACCGGATGGACCGACGGGCGCTCGGCCGCCGCGCTCACCGAGCTGATGGCCCGCCTCGGGTACGCCCGGTACGGGGTGCAGGGCGGGGACGTCGGGGCCTTCATCGCCCCCCTGATGGGACGCGCCGCGCCGGACCGGGTCCTGGGCGTCCACGTGAACGCCCTGGTCACCGTCCCGCCGGACGACCTCGACCCGGCCGAGCTGACCGAGGGCGAGCGCAGGCGCCTGGAGGGGCAGCGGGAATGGCGCGAGAACACCGGCGCCTACCTCCAGCTCCAGGGCACCCGCCCGCAGACCCTGGCGCACGCGCTCCACGACTCCCCGGCCGGTCAGCTCGCCTGGATCGTCGAACGGTTCAAGGAGTGGACGGACCCGGCGAAGGACCTCCCCGAGGACGCCGTCGACCGGGACGCGATCCTCACCGACGTCAGCGTCTACTGGTTCACCGGCACGGCGGGCTCGTCCGCGCACACCTACTACGAGCGGTTCAACGACCGGTCCATGTGGGCGCCGCGGGAGCGCTCGGCCGTCCCGACCGGGGTGGCGGTGTTCCCGACCGACCACAGCATCCGGCGCTTCGCCGAGAAGACCGACACGATCGTCCGCTGGACCGAGTTCGACCGCGGCGGCCACTTCGCCGCACTGGAGGTCCCGGACCTGCTCGCCGCCGACATCCGCACGTTCTTCGAGGAGCTCCCCCATGACCGCTGAGATGACGGTCGCGCCCGAGCCGGTGGTCGAGCGGCTGGCCGACGGCGTGTACGCCTACGTCCAGCCGGACGGCGGCTGGTGCCTCAACAACGCCGGGATCATCGCCGCCGGCGGCGAGACGGCGCTGGTCGACACCGCCGCCACGCAGGCGCGGGCGCTGCGCCTGCGGGACGCGGTGCGCGAGATCACCCCCGCCCCGCCGCGCTTTGTGGTCAACACGCACTTCCACGGCGACCACACGTTCGGCAACGCCGTCTTCACGCCGGAGGCGACCGTCGTCGCCCACGAGGGCACCCGCGCCGACGCGATCGCCGCCGGCCTGCACCTGACGGGCCTGTGGCCGGACGTGGAGTGGGGCGAGCTCACCCTGGAGCCGCCCTCGCTCACCTACGCCGACGCGATGACCCTGCGGGTGGGCGGCGTCCGCGCCGAACTGCTGCGGCTCGGGCCCGCGCACACCGCCGACGACACCGTCGTCTGGCTGCCCGAGCAGCGGGTGCTGTTCGCCGGCGACCTGGTGATGTCCGGCGTCACGCCGTTCTGCATGATGGGCTCGGTCGAGGGCTCGCGCCGGGCGCTCGCCCGGCTGCGCGACCTCGGCCCCCGGACCGTGGTGCCCGGCCACGGGCCGGTCGGCGGCCCCGAGCTGCTGGACGAGGCGGACCGCTACCTGGCCTGGGTCCAGCGGCTGGCCCGCGACGGCCTCGCCGCCGGGCTGTCCCCGCTGGAGACCGCGCGCCGCGCCGACCTGGGCGGGCACGCCCGCCTGCTCGACTCCGAGCGCCTCGCGCCCAACCTGCGCCGCGCCTGCGCGGAGGAGCGGGGCGCGCCGCCCGGCGAGCGGATGGACGTGGAAGAGCTGTTCGGCGAGATGATCGCCTTCAACGGCGGTCCGCCGTCCTGCCGAGCCTGACCGGGAGGGTGAGCGTGCAGCGGATCCTCATCGCCAACCGCGGCGAGATCGCCGTCCGGATCGTCCGCGCGTGCCGCGACGCGGACCTCGCGGCCGTCGCCGTGTACGCCGAGCCGGACCTGGACGCGCCGCACGTCCGGATGGCCGACGAGGCGTACGCGCTCGGCGGCCGGACGGCGGCGGAGTCGTACCTGGACATCGACCGGCTGCTCAAGGCCGCCGCCGAGGCGGGCGCGGACGCCGTCCACCCCGGGTACGGGTTCCTGTCGGAGAACGCGGCGTTCGCGCGGGCCGTCATCGGCGCCGACCTGGTGTGGATCGGGCCGCCGCCCGCCGCGATCGAGGCGCTCGGGGACAAGGTGCGGGCCCGGCGCATCGCCCGCGAGCAGGGCGCGCCGCTCGTGCCCGGCACGCCGGGCCCGGTCGCGGACGCGGCGGAGGCCGTCGCTTTCGCGCGCGAGCACGGCCTGCCGGTCGCGATCAAGGCCGCGCACGGTGGCGGCGGCCGCGGGCTGAAGGTGGCCCGCACCCTGGACGAGGTGCCCGAGCTGTTCGACTCCGCGGTCCGGGAGGCCGAGGCGGCGTTCGGGCGCGGCGAGTGCTTCGTCGAGCGCTGCCTGGAGCGGCCCCGGCACGTGGAGACCCAGTGCCTGGCCGACGCGCACGGCGGGGTCGTCGTGGTGTCCACCCGCGACTGCACCCTCCAGCGCCGCCACCAGAAGCTGGTCGAGGAGGCGCCCGCCCCGTTCCTGGACGAGGAGCAGCGCGAGCGGCTGTACGCCTCGTCCAAGGCGATCCTGCGGGCGGCGGGGTACCGGGGCGCCGGGACGTGCGAGTTCCTGGTCGGGCAGGACGGCGCGCTGTCCTTCCTAGAGGTCAACACCCGCCTCCAGGTCGAGCACCCGGTCACCGAGGAGGTGACCGGCATCGACCTGGTGCGGGAGATGTTCCGCATCGCCGAGGGCGAGCCCCTCGGCTACGGCGACCCGGCCCCGCGCGGCCACGCGTTCGAGTTCAGGATCAACGCCGAGGACCCGGGGCGCGGGTTCCGCCCGGCGGCCGGGACGCCGACGGCGTGGCGGCCGCCGTCCGGGCCCGGGGTCCGCCTGGACAGCGGGTTCGAGGAGGGCCAGACGGTCTCCGAGCAGTTCGACTCGATGATCGCCAAGCTGATCGTGACGGGCGCGTCCCGGGAGCGGGCGCTGGAGCGGGCGCGCCGCGCGCTGGCCGAGTTCGAGGTCGCCGGGATCCCGACCGTCCTGCCCTTCCACCGGGCCGTCGTCCGGGACCCGGCCTTCACCGGCGAGCCGTTCGCCGTGCACACCCGCTGGATCGAGACCGAGTTCGCGGCGCCGATCCCGCCGGGCCCCGATCCCGCCGAGCCCCTGGACGCGCCCGGACGCGAGACCGTGACCGTCGAGGTCGCCGGGAAGCGGATCGAGGTCGTCCTGCCCAAGGAGGAGGACGACGGCACGGGCGCAGCCGTCCCGGCGCCCGCCAGGCCGTCCTCGCCGAAGCGCGGAGGGCGGCGCAGGCGGGAGGCCGCCCCCCTTGAGCAGGACGGCGACGCCCTCGTCAGCCCCATGCAGTGCACGATCGTCAAGGTCGTCGCGGAGGACGGCGCCGAGGTCGCCGCCGGTGACACCGTCGTCGTCCTGGAGGCCATGAAGATGGAGCAGCCCCTGGCCGCCCACAAGTCCGGCACCGTCTCCGGCCTCACCGCCGTCCCCGGCCAGCCCGTCACCAGCGGCGCCACCATCTGCACCATCGCCTGACTTCCCGCCCGGCGCTGGCCCGGATGATCCGTCTCGGGCCCGCGTGTGCTGCAATGGGCGGCAGGGCGAGGTCCGGCCCGGAGTCGAGGAGAGGGCGCGATGAGCGGCACGAACACCGAGGTATGGATCGCGGCCAACGACGGTCAGGACATGATCCGTGCCGACGCGATCGTCGTCCTGCGCCTGGACGAGAGCGGACGGCTCACGGCGCAGCTGCGCGACGAGGCGCGGATCACCGTGACCCTCCTGGAGGGCTCCTCCCATGACCAGCCGCCGAAGGACTTCCATCGGCAGCTGATCCAGAAGGTCGCCGAGCTCGCGGACTCCAGCGGCGCGCGGCTGATGTACGCCCAGCACGACGGCGGCACCTGGCGGTGGATCACCGAGCGGCTGTAGGAGCCCGGCGGGTCATTCGTCGAGGGGGAGGCGCTCGATGGCCCTCTGGTGGTCCTGCTCGGTCGGACGGCTGTAGCGGCGGGCCGTCTCGACGGAGTGGCCGAACAACTCGGCCACGACGCCGATGTCGGTGCCCTCCCTGGCCATGATGGTGCCCGCGGTGTCGCGCAGGACCCGCGGGGTGAACGCGCCGTGGCGGCCGAGCGGGATGCCCGCGGCGTCGGCGATGGCGCGCAGCGCGGTGTGGGCCGAGCGCACCGACAGCCGGCCGCCGCGATGGTTCAGGAACAGCGCGCCGGTGTCGGCGCCCTTCCAGCCCGCGCGCTCGCGTATCCACTCCTCCAGGACCGCGCGCAGCCGGGGATGCAGCGGGATCCGCCGCCTCCTGCCGTCGCGGACGCTCAGATGGGCCCCGCCGCCGTGGACCTGGACGTCCCCGACGTCCAGGTCGATCGTCTCGCCGATCCGGGTGCCCGCGTAGAACGCGGTGAAGGCGATCGCCCGGTCGCGCAGCGGCGCCCGGTCCGCCTCGCGGAGCAGCCGGAGCCGGTCGCCCTCGCCCAGCGTCCGGGGGGCGGACGGGGGGACGGCGGCCCGCGCGGTGGCGGCCGGGCCCAGCCCGCGGCGCCGGTAGAAGTCGTCGATCGCTGTCAGGTGCGCGTTGATGGTGGCGGGCCTGCGCCCGGCCTCGGTCTCCAGATGGGCGCGGTAGGCCCGCGCGGCGCCGTCGCGCGCGTCCGGGTCGCCGAGCGGGTCGCCGGTGACCGCCCCGCCGGCGAGCGCGGCGGCGAGCCAGGCCAGGTACTGGCGCACGCGGGAGCGGTAGACGCGCACCGAGGCGGCGTCCAGGGCGTCGCCCGGCCGGGCGATGAGCTCCTCGTAGTCGGCGAACACGTCCGCGACCGCCTCGGGCAGCGCGGTCGGCCGCGCGCCGGAACGCCGCCCGCCACCGGGGCGCGCGCCCTTCGGCGTCCGGCCCGGGGGAGGAGCGGCGTTGGAAGGCACCCGCCCAGCTTACTTCCGATATTTCGTGGTATCTGAAGTTAGCGGGTAGACTGGGGGACATCCGGCACGACGCGACCTCGTCTTGAGGCCGATCCGCCATACCGGCTCACCCCCAGAGGGGGATGCATGCCGATCCCGGGCCGCTCCCGCGTCCCCGTCCGGCCCGTCACGAGATCCGCGGTCCGGACCTCCCGGATGGGCCGTGCCGGGCCCGCCTCCGTCGCCGGGCTCGCCGTCATCGTGTTCTCGGTGTTCCTGGGGACCACCACGACGCTGACGGCGGTCATCATGGCGGCGGCCACCGTCGTCGCGGGAACCGTCCTGCTCATGCTGGTCTACGGCACCGGCCGCCTGCACAGGCGCCCGCGCCCCCTCCCGGTCTTGCGCCGGGACACAGCGCCCCGGACCGTCCCGCCCACCGCCGAACGGAGATCACCATGACCACCCCGAAGGCATTTCCCCCGCAGGCCCGCACCGAGGTGCACATGACCGTCCTCCGACAGGCCGGCCACGCCGTCGTCAAGCCGCACGGCGAACTCGATATCGCCACCGCGCCCGCGCTGCGGGAGCGGCTCACCGGCCTTCTGCGCCCCGGCATCCGGCTGCTGGTCCTCGACCTGTCCGGCGTCACGTTCTGCGACGCCGCCGGGCTGGCCGTGCTGGTCGGGACCCGGCGCCGCGCCAACCCCCGGGGCATCGTCATGCTGCTGGCCGCCCCCGGCCCCCAGGTCCTGCGCGTGCTGCGCGCGACCGGCCTGGAGCGCAGCCTCCCCGTCCGCGCGACGGTGGCCGAGGCGCTCGCCGAGCCCGTCCCGGACGAGGTGGCCGGCAGCCGGTCGCCCCTCTCCGCCTCCGCCGTCCGTTGAGCCCGGCCGCGCGGACCCCCGCGAGCGGGCTGACGCTCGGCGTCATCGGACGATCGGGCAAGGAGAACGAGCGACGGCTGCCGATCCACCCCCGCCACCTCCGGCGGATCGACCCCGACCTGCGGTCGCGCGTCTACCTCGAAGCCGGGTACGGCGCGGACTTCGGCGTGTCGGACGAGGCGCTGGCGCCGCACGTCGCGGGCGTGCTGCCGCGCGAGGAGGTCATCGCCCGGTGCGACGTCGTCCTGCTGCTGAAGCCGCAGCCCGCCGACCTCAAGGAGCTGCGCCCCGGCCAGGTCCTGTGGGGCTGGCCGCACTGCGTGCAGGACCCCGAGGTCACCCAGGTCGCGGTCGACAACCGGCTGACCCTGATCGCCTTCGAGGCCATGAACCACTGGACGGCCGACGGCGGGTTCAGCCTGCACGTCTTCCACAAGAACAACGAGCTCGCCGGCTACTCCTCGGTGCTGCACGCCCTCGCGCTCACCGGCGCCACGGGCGCCTACGGCCGGCGGCGCCGCGCGGCGGTCATCAGCTTCGGCGCGACGGCCCGCGGCGCGGTCACCGCGCTCAACGCCCACGGCGTGCACGACGTCGACATCCTCACCCACCGCGGGGTCAGCGCGGTCGCCTCGCCGATCCACTCGGCGCGGATCGTCCACTTCGACCGCATTCCCGGCGACCCGTCCCGGACCGTCACCCTCACCGAGGACGGCCCCGTGCCGACGGCCGCGTTCCTCGCCCAGCACGACATCGTGGTCAACTGCGTCCTTCAGGACACCGCCGCACCGCTGATGTTCGCCGATGTCGCCGACCTGCCGGTCTTCGCGCCCGGCACCCTCATCGTGGACGTCTCGTGCGACGCCGGCATGGGCTTCGAGTGGGCCCGGCCGACCTCGTTCACCGACCCGATGTACACGGTCGGCGACAACGTCCGCCACTACGGCGTCGACCACAGCCCGTCCTACCTGTGGGACTCGGCGACGTGGGAGATCAGCGAGGCCCTCCTGCCGCACCTGCGGACGGTCCTCGCGGGCCCGGCCGCCTGGGCGGACGACAAGATCGTCCGGAGTGCCGTGGAGATCCGCGACGGCGTCGTGCGGAACCCGGCGATCCTGTCCTTCCAGCACCGCTCCGCCGAGTACCCGCACACGGTCGTCCGGACGACCTGACGGCCGCGCGATGACGGTGCTGGACGAGCTGGCGGAGATCGGCCGGTGGTGGGAGCTGGCCGGGCCGGCGCGCGAGGCCGTCCGCCGGATCGCCGGCGGCCCGTCCGACCAGGCCGGCTTCACCGACAACCCGTACTGGGACATCGTCCGGCAGCTCCCCTCGCTCGACGGCGGGCGGCACGGCCCGCGCCCGGACGGCTTCGCCCGCGGGCTGCCCGTCGGCCACCACGCGCTGACGAAGCGCTACGCCTGGGCGATCCCCTCGCCGGGGGACATCGCCTGGCTCGCCGCGGTCCTCGGCCCCCGCGCCCTGGTCGAGATCGGGGCGGGCTCGGGCTACTGGGCCTGGCAGGCGCGGCAGGCCGGGATCGACGTCATCGCCTACGAGCCCGCCGATCCCCTGGCCAACGCCTACACCGACGGCATCGAGTACTTCCCGCTCCGGCCGGGCGACCACACCGCCGCGCGCCGCCATCCCGACCGGGCGCTCCTGCTGTGCTGGCCGTCCGGCGACGACCCGTGGGCCTCGCAGGCCCTGCGCGCCTACACCGGCGACATGGTCGTCTACATCGGGGAGCGGCGGGGCGGACGCTGCGCGGACGACGGCTTCTTCCAGCGCCTCGGCCGGGAATGGACCGCCGTCGGCGCCAGCCCGCACCACGTCTCCTGGCGGTACCTCGACAGCACCGCCACGGCCTACCGCCGGACGGCCCGCCGCGCCTGGCGGCGGGCGCTCAGAAATGGCCCTGCAGGTCGGCCAGCAGCAGCCGCTTGGACTTGGCGCCCACGATCTGCCGGACGACCTCGCCGTCCCGGTAGAGGTTGAGCGTGGGGAAGCCCATGACGCCGTACCGCGCCACGATCTCCGGGTGATCGTCGCCGTTCAGCTTGGCGACCGTGAGGCGGTCGCCGTGCTCGGCCTCGATCTGCTCAAGGATCGGCGCGACCATCTTGCAGGGGGGACACCAGTCCGCCCAGAATTCGACCAGGACGGGCTTGCCTGCGCGGAGCACCCGCTCGTCGAAGCTCTCGGTGGTCAGCGTGATCATCGGTTCCCTCCAGGGTCCGCACGCAGCCCGGGCAGGCGCGTGACAGCTGATCGGCCACTTCGGCCCGCCGCCTGACGAGGGTGCGGATGTCGGCGTCGATCTCGGCGAGCTTGCGCCGGTAGACGGCGACGGACTCCGGGCACGCGGCGCCGGCCTCGTGGCCCGCCCGCAGGCAGTCCACGAAGGGCCGGGTGTCCTCCAGCGTGAAGCCCGCCGCCGATAGCGAGCGGATCTCCGCGACCAGCCGCAGGTCGGACTCCTCGTACTCCCGGTAGCCGTTGGCCGCGCGCCGCGCCGTGAGCAGCCCCTGCTGCTCGTAGTAGCGCAGCGTGCGCGTGCTCACGCCGGCCCGCGCGGCCAGCTCGCCGATCCGCATCCGGTCCCCTCCTCGTTCAGTGGCCGAGGACGACGCTAACCCTTGACGCCCGCGTCAAGGTCAAGCCCCCGGACGGCTCAGCCCGCGAGCCTGATGCCCTCGCGGCAGGCGTCCAGGAAGGCGAGCCTGCCCGCGGGGAACCTGCCGCCCCCCTTGATCCCCTCGTTGTAGGACTTGGAGCAGAAGTCGTCCGGCAGGCCCCGCTTCTCGTAGACCGCGGCCATGCCCGCGGCCAGCTCGACCATCTGCTTGCGGGTGTACTTCCTGCCGTTGGGGTCGATCATGACGACCTGGGAGCCGGTGATCTTCGGCCGCTCGGTCGGCGTCCGCCGCGGGCTCTGCTCCGGCGACGCGGCCGCAGGGGAGGACGGGACGGGCGCGGGCGCGGGCGTGCCGGAGCCCGCGCCCGCGGCGGGCGCGGAGGCGGCCGGCGCCGAGGCGGTGGGCGCGGCGGAGGGCTTGTCATCGTCGCAGGCCGCCGCGCCCAGGGCCGCGATGCCCAGGGCCGCGGTGGCCAGCACGGTCGCGATGTTCTTGATCACAATCCCCTAGATCCTGGACGAAACCTGGACGGACCCTAGCAGGCACCGGACCGGCCGAGAGGGGTGCACCATAGGGGCATGACGCCCCTTCCCCTCGGCCCCGACGAACTGCTGACCACGACCCGCGCGGTGCGCCGGCGCCTGGACCTAGCCCGTCCCGTCCCGATCGAGCTCGTGCGCGAGTGCCTGGAGATCGCCGTCCAGGCGCCGAGCGGCAGCAGCCGGCAGTGGCTGCACTGGGTCGTGGTCACCGAGCCCGAGGTCCGCGCGGCGATCGGCGGCTACTACCGGCGCGCGTTCGCGGAGCACGCCGCGTCCGGGGCGACGGCCGCCGCCCTGTACGAGGACGACCCCGCCCGCGCGGAGGCGCAGCGCCGCGTCGCCGCCAGCGCCGCCCACCTCGCCGAGCACATGGGCGAGGTACCGGTGCTGGTGGTCCCGTGCCTGCGGCTGGACACCGGCGGCCTGCCGGAGGGCAACCAGGCGGGCCTGTGGGGATCGCTGCTGCCCGCCGCGTGGAGCTACGCCCTCGCGGCGCGCGCCCGGGGGCTCGGCACCGCCTGGACCTCCCTGCACCTGGCCTACGAGAAGGAGGTGGCCGAGCTGCTCGGCCTTCCGGCCGACGTGCGGCAGGGCGCGCTGATCCCGACCGCCTACTACACCGGCGACACCTTCCGCCCCGCCCCGCGCGCGCCCATCGACGAGATCCTCCACCTCGACCGCTGGTAGCGGCACCCGGCCCCGCCCATGCCACCCTGCCCCGGACAAGCGCGATGCGCAGGACCCCAGGGATCGTCCCTGGGGTCCTGCGTGTGACCCGTGGTCCCCGAGTCACGGGTCACGGTCTCCTCTTGGGGGACGCGTGCTCAGCGGCCTGGGATGCCGCGGGCTTCGGCTTTGCTGTCGAAGGCCGCTTTGAAGGTGAGCGGGCCGAAGTCGCCGTCGACCCCGATCCCCTTCTTGGCCTGGAAGTCCCGCACGGCCTTGGCGGTGTCGGGCCCGTATTTGCCGTCGACCTTGAGGCCGGGACGCGGGAGCAGGACCTTCAGCGCGTACTGCGCGCCCTTGATCTGGTTGGTGCGGCGGTCGTTCAGCTTCAGGACGCCGAAGTCGGTCCTGATCACGACCCAGGTCCCGGCGTCGATCACGCCGGTATCGGGCAGGTCCCTGGCACGCTGGTAGCGCTTGACCGCCTCGGCGAAGTCCGCCGTGTACTCGTCCCCGCCGGGCGTCCCGGGCGCGCAGCCGTTGAAGAAGCCCCACTGGGTCAGGAAGCACCGCACCGCCGCGACCCGGTAGCCGCGGTCGCCGACCTTCAGCTCGACCCAGGGCGCCGCCTCGATGGCCCGCGTGACCACCGGGTCGGTCGGCCCGTCGGCGTGCGCCGCACCGGCCGCGCCGAGTCCGGTGCCGGCGGCCAGCGCGATGGCCGCCAGGCCGATGGCCGCATGTGACACGACTGTCATGGAATTCCCCTTGTCCGTCTCGGCTGATCTCTCGGTGTGCGGGGCTCGGCTTCGGGATGTTCAGCGATGTCGGCCCCGTTCCCGCTGGGTTCAACTCTCGCGTTCCGCGGACCTGCCGTACATGACACGCAGTGAACAGTCCTTAACCTTGAGTGCCTTCTCGGTAGTCGCGGGGAGACGTGCCGTAGGCGCGGCGGAACGCCCGGGAGAAATCGGAGGCGTGCGCGAATCCCCACCGCGCGGCCAGGGCCTGCACGGGGGTGGCGCGCTGGGTGGGGTCGGCGAGGTCACAGCGGGCGCGCTCCAGCCGCTGGGTGCGGATCCAGGCGGCGACGGTGCGGCCGTCACGGCGGAACAGCCGGTGCAGGTAGCCCACCGAGATGTGGTGCGCGGCCGCGATCGTTCCCGGCGTCAGGTCGCGGTCGCCCAGGTGGGCGAGCACGAACGCCTGGATCCGCAGGATCAGCGCCCGGCTGTGGGTCTCCTCGGGCAGCAGGTGACCGGCGTCCAGCTCGTGGGCGAACATCGCGGCCACCAGGTCACGGAGCACCTCCCCCAGACGCGGGGCGTCAGCGGGCCCGAAGGCGCCGGGCTCGCGCAGGACGCGCCCGATCACATCGGTGATCATCCCGCCGAAGCCGGTGTCTCCCGGCAGTGGACCGGCCAGCAACGGCGCCACCGCGTCCTCGCTCAGCCCCAGCACGGACTTGGGGATCGCCAGCCCGACCGCGGACGGACTGCGGTGGCCCTGGCCCACCGACCACAATGAGTGCGGGCGGCAGGAATCCTGCACGATCCACTGCCCTGCGGCCGCCGCCACCTCGCGGCCGGACTGCTCGGCGCCGATCCGGCCACGCCTGCACAACTCCAGCGTGTAGACGCCGTCATCGGCCTGCCGGATCATCCGCGGTGTACGGATGGCATGGATCGAGGGAACACTGGTGTGGGCCACCGTGGCGGCGCCCAGCCGCGCCGTGCGCAGCGTGAAACCGTAGTCGGCGGCGTGGTCGGAACGCACCTGGTAGGGGCACGGCATCCCGGCCACCAGGTCACACCAGGCGTCGAACCGGTCCCTGGCCTGGTAGTCCTCAGCGCGGAACACCGTCGCGATCACGCGAGCCCACCCCCACCACCGCGGCGGCCAACGGCGGCGCCGGCCGAGGACGCCCGGTCGAGGATGTCGTCGTCGCCGGGGGGCGGTTTGCGGCTCATGGCCGGGCCTCCGGATCTGTGTGGGGGGCAGGTCAAAGAGTGGCCCCCTCCACTCGAAACTCCGGAGGGTGTTGAGTCAACTACTTACGGTCCACATTCCGGTATCCGCGACCTGCGGGCCGGGCCCGCGCGAAGCGGCGCACGACCGGCGGCGCCCGGCGCTGCTGATGCCGTCGATCGTGGTCGTGCTGATGATCGTGAGCGCCGCGTCCGGCTTCCTCGCGTCCCGGTAGGACGCCGGCTCGTCCTGGACCGAGTGGTTCACCGCGTCCAGTGCGCGGGCCAAGCGCCCCAGGACGGTTCGTTGTCGCGGATGGCCACGCCCGCGTAGAGGAGGGCTTGGCCGGTGGGCCTGGGCGGCAGGTCGGGGTGCCAGTGCGCGGCCGGCGTGATGCCGGGGTCGAGCAGCCGGAACGGGGCGAAGAGCCGTTCGAGTTCGGCGGCGGGGCGGGGGATGAGCGGCGTGGCGCAGGCGTCGCGGTAGAGGCGGGCCGCCTCGGTGACGGCGACGGGCGCGAAGTCGGCGGTGGCGTGCGAGATCACCAGCGCGCTGCCCGGGGCGGCGGACGCGGTGAGCGCCGCGACCGGGCCGGACGGGTCGGGCAGGAAGTGCAGGACGCAGGACAGGATCAGCGCCACCGGCTCGGCCGGGTCGATCAGGCGGCGCATCTCGCGGCTGCCCAGGATCGCGGCGGGCTCGCGGAGGTCCGCCCGGAGCGCGGCGATGTTGCCGTCGTCGACCAGCAGCGCGCGGGCGTGCGCGATGACGAGCGGGTCGTGGTCGACGTACAGGACGCGGGTGCCCGAGATGTGGCGGGCGGCCATCTGGTGCACGTTGTCGGACGTGGGCAGCCCGCAGCCGAGGTCCACGAACTGGCGGATGCCGCGTCCGGCGAGCGTGCGGACGGCGCGGGCGAGGAACGCGCGGTTGCCGCGCGCCGCCGCGGTGGCCCGCGGCAGGACCCGCAGGATGCGGTGCGCGAGGTCGCGGTCGGCCGCGTAGTTGTCCTTGCCGCCGAGGAAGAAGTCGTGGACGCGCGCGGTGCCCGGCCGGTGCAGCAAGAGCGGCTCGCCCCCTCCCACGGCCGCTTCCTCCGGAGAGCTGAGGGCGGGGGTGCTCATGGGGCGGTCCACGCCACCGGCAGTGCGGTGGGTCCGCGCATGACGAGCCCGGTCTTCCAGCGCAGCTCGGCCTCGGGCACCGCGATCCGCAGCCCGGGGAAGCGCTCCAGCAGGCCGCCGAACGCCGCCCGCAGCTCCAGCCGGGCCAGGTGCGCGCCGACGCAGTGGTGCAGCCCGTGGCCGAAGGCCAGGTGCGGGTTGTCCGCCCGGTCGAGGACGAGGTCGTCCGGGTCGGCGAACACCGCCGGGTCCCTGCTCGCCGCGGGCCGCGCGACCAGCACGGTGTCGCCCGCGCCGATCGCCGCGCCGCCGAGCGTCACGTCCTGCGCGGCGATCCGGGGGAGCCCGGTCTCCGAGCCGAGCGGGGTGTACCGCAGCAGCTCCTCGATCGCCGCCGGCAGCAGGTCCGGGTCCCCGGCCAGCCGCCGCCAGCGCTCGGGGCGGCTCAGCAGCGTGTAGGCGAAGTTGGTGATCTGGGACGCGGTGCTCTCGTGGCCCGCGACCAGCAGCGCGACGCCGAGGTGGACGAGCTCCCGCTCGCTCAGGCCGTCCTCCCCGGCCAGGGCGGACAGCAGGTCGGCGGCCGGCTCGGCCCGCCGCCGCTCGATCAGCCCTGCGAGGTAGCCGTCCAGGTTCCGGCGGGCGTCCTGGATCTGCTCCGGGGTGTGCGCGGTGACCGACAGGAACGCCTCCGACCAGCTCTGGAACCGCTCGCGGTCCTCGATCGGGACGCCGAGCAGCTCGCAGATGACCGTCACCGGGAGCGGCAGGGACAGCCGCTGGACGGGGTCGGCGGGCTCGCCGCCGGCGGCCATGCCGTCCAGGAGCCCGGCGGTCAGCTCGCGGACCCGGGGCCGCATCCGCTCCACCCGGCGGTGGGTGAAGGCGCCGGCGACCGTGCGGCGCACGCGGGTGTGCTCGGGCGGGTCCATGTCGATGATGAACGTGGGCTCGCCGTCCGCGACCGCCAGCGCGCGGCTGAAACGGGGGTCGGAGTAGACCTGGCGCGCCTCCTCCCAGCCCGTCACCAGCCAGGCGCGCCCTCCGTCCGCGAGGGTGATCCGCGTGACGGGGGCCTTGGCGCGCAACCGGGCGTACTCGGGATCAAGGTCGAGGCGTTCTCGGCGGAACTCCACCAGGGACGGCCAGCGTGTCGTCATGTCGCTTCACCTATCGCCTTCACCAGGAGCGGGAGCGGTGCCGGTGGCTCGCTTCCGACGTTAGGCGGCCACGGTCCGCTCATGGTGGGTTCGCCCGGGGGGCCGTCCGCGGATGGTCCCCGGCGTGGCCGCATCGGGCCATTCGCGTTTGACCACGGTCACCGGGTCCCGGGAGCCGGGGGTGAGGGCCCGCAGGAACGCGGCGGGGAAGCAGGCCGTCGCGCAGCGCACACGCCCGGCGGAGTCCTGGGCTCAAGTGGCCGTTACCGGCCATGACGGCGACCTGACCGGGTGTGCGCGTCCTCGGGGCGGGATCAGGGACCGGGCGCGGGGTCCCGCCACATGAGCCACACCGGGGGACAGGCCTTGCCGGGCAGGGGCAGCTCCCGCGTCACCCGGAAACCGAACCTCTCGTAGTAAGGAACGTTCCGTTCCTTGGACGATTCGAGGTAGGCGGCCACGCCCTCCGCGTCGCAGCGGTCCAGCCGCGACCGCAGCAGCGCGCCGCCCAGGCCGTTCCCCTGCGCCGCCGGATCGGTGCCGAGGACCGCCAGGTACCAGTGCGGCTCGGGCGGATGGTGCCTCTCGATCTCCCCGAGCGCGCGCAGCGCGGCGGGCATCCGCGTTCCGAGGACGCGCAGCAGCGGCAGCGTCTGCGCCGCCTGCTTCCCCGCCGATACGCGCCAGTGCCCGGGCGGGTCCCACAGCGCGGCCGCCTCGATCTCCGCGCCGCGCCCGGCCGTCTCGGTGGCGCCGTGCGGGAGGTGGATCTTCCGCAGGGTGAGGCCGAACAGCCCGGACAGCCGCCGCACGCGCGAGCGCTCGTCCGGCAGCAGCCACGCCCAGAACGGGTCGTCGTCGAACGCCCGTCCGAGGACGGCGGCGATGGCGGCCGTGTCGGCGCCGGCCGCCGCGCGGACCACCGGGGACGGCTGGGGGTGAGACGCCATGGCACGGCCTTCCTGTCGGACGCGCCGATCCTCACCGAGCCGCCGTGCCGCCGTCAAGGACGCCGCGGCGCGCGGTCCGGGTCCGCGGCGCCCGGGCGGCTCAGTCGGGGATCAGGCGGGCGCGGACCGCGCGCCGGTCCGCCCGCGCGCGGCCGAGCTCCTCCAGGACGAGCGCCGCGCCGATGCCGAGCAGCCAGGAGTCCTTGGCGAGCGGGATGCCCTGCTGCGTGGGGCGAAGGCCGCCCTCCTCGCGCATCCCGGGCAGCCTCAGGTACAGGCCCGTCAGCCCGCCCGCGAACGCCGTGAGCGCCGCGCCCGCCAGCAGCGAGGGCACGAACGGCACCGCCAGCGCGGCGCCGATCGCCACCTCGGCCCTGCCGACCTTCCTGGTGAAGTCCTGGGCGTCCTCGGATTCCAGGAACGGGTAGGCGGCCTTCGCCGTGCCGTGGACGTACTGGGCCGTCTCGTCCTCGCCCTTGAGCTTGGACAGCCCGGAGTTCAGGACGAAGGCGCCCACGATCAGCCGGACGGGCAGCTGGTGCGTGCGGGCTGTGAATCGCATCGTTCCCCACATCGGTCAGGAGGCATCGGGCGATCAGATCATTCCCGCCGCCCGCCCGCTACACGTGAAGCGCCGGTCAAGACTCGGAATCCCCCGGCCCCGCCCGCGGCCGCCGGGCGGCTACCACGGCGGGCGCAGCCCCCGGCGGCGTGCTGCTCCCGGCGGCGGAGCGCGGGTGTCTCCGGCCGTCCGACGACCGCCCCGGGACCGTCTCGCCACCATCTGGGTGTCCGAGCAGAAGCGGAAGAAAGCCAGAGGCGAGCAGATGTCGGTCACGCAGCACCACGCCCCCGCCACCGCGCAGCGATGGCGGCCGAGGCCGTCCACCCGCAAGGCGATCACGGTCGTCCACATCGCCGCCTCCGTCGCGCTGCTGGGCGAGGTGTGGGGGCTGGTCGTGCTCAACCTGTGCGCGACGCTGACCGACGACGGCGCGCTCGCCCACGCCGCCTACCGGCTCATGGGCGTGCTGGTGTTCGCCGGTGGCATCCCGCTCAGCCTCATCTCGCTCGGCAGCGGGATCGCGCTGGCGCTCGGCAGCCGGTGGGGGCTGCTGCGGCACTACTGGGTGTTCGCGAAGCTGCTCCTGCTGATCGGCGTCATCCTCTGCGGGATGCTGCTGTTCCAGCCGGAGGCCATGACGGAGGCCACGCGGGACGGGTCGCGGCCGTCCGGGCGGCAGTGGGCCCAGGTCGCGGTCGTGTCCGGCCAGCTCACCATGCTCCTCACCGCCACGGCCCTGTCGGTGTTCAAGCCCCGCGGCCGCATCCGCCGCCGGAGCGGCCGGCCATGACCCGCGCGACCGGCGACCGGACGGCCCGCGCATCCCGCGCGGGACGGTGGTCAGGCGGCGCGCTCCTCCGCCAGCCGCTCCGCGACCGTCCGCAGCGCCTCCACGCACGCCTCCACGGCCGGGCGGGCCTCGCCGGTGCGCCACACCGCGTAGATCTTCCGGCGGATGACCGGGCGGGTGGCGAGTATCCGGACCCCGTCCGGGACCGGGTCGCGGCCGAGCCGGGGGACCAGCGCGGCCGCGAGGTCGGCGGCCACGAACGCGAGCTGGGTCGGGTAGTCGGCCGCGTTGCAGGCGAAGTCCGGCTCCAGGTTGTGCTCGCGCAGCGTCTGGACGAGCTGGCGCTCGCAGGTGCCGCCCGCCGTCCAGGCCGCCCACCGCATGCCGCGCACCTCCGCCAGCTCGACCGCGCGGCGGCGGGCGAGCGGATGCCCGGACGGCAGCGCCAGGTCGATGACGTCGGACGCCAGCAGCGCGTGCGACACCGAGGCCGGCATCGGCGTCGGCATCGTGTCCCAGCTCTCGACCACCGCGACGTCCAGGTCGCCCCGGGCGAGGGCGGGCAGGACGGTCTCGACCTCGCCCTCCAGCAGCGTCGGCGACAGGCCGGGATGGCGCTCGCGCAGCACCGTCAGCGCCTCGGGGAGCACCGAGCGCGCCGCGGTCACGAACGAGCCCAGCCGGACGGGGCCGACGGCGTCCTCCCGCAGCCCGTCCAGGTCGGCGCGGGCCGCCGCGAGCTGCGCCAGGACCCGGGCCGCGTGCCCCGCGAGGACGTGCCCGGCGCGGGTGAGGCGCACGCCCCGCCCCTCGGGTTCGAGCAGGCGGTGCCCGGTCTCGCGCTCCAGCTTGGCCAGCTGCTGCGACACCCCCGAGGGCGTCACGTGCAGGGCCTCGGCCGCGGCGGCGATCGAGCCGTGCACGAAGACCGAGTGCAGGGCCCGAAGGCGCTCCAGATTCATCGTCACAGTAGTGATGCTACTGGATTCCGCTAAAGAACATTCGCTTGTGCTAACGGGTGGGGCACGGCAGCGTGGAGGTATGCGACGGATCGACCCACGCCTGCTCCTGATCGCCGGCGCCGCGTTCATCTCGGTGTCCGCGATCTTCGTCCGGCTCTCCGGGGTCTCGTCCGGGACGGCGGCCCTCTTCCGCTGCGCCCTCGCGCTGCCGCTGCTGCTCCCGCTGGCCGCCCGGGAGCGGCGCCGGGCGGGCCCCCGCCGCAGGCAGGGCGTCGACGTGGCGGCGGGGCTGCTGCTGGGCGTCGACCTGGTGCTGTGGGGCGCGTCGATCGGCGAGGTCGGCGCCGGGATCGCGACCGTCCTGGTCAACGTGCAGGTCGTGGTGGTGCCGCTGCTGGCCCTGGCCGCGTTCGGCGAGCGCCCGTCCCGGGCGTTCGCGATGGCCGTGCCGGTCATGCTGGGAGGCGTCGCGCTGGCGGGCGGCCTCGCGGACTCGGGGACGCACGCCGTTCACGGCGCCGATCCCGTGCGCGGCGTGCTGTACGGGACGGGCGCGGGACTCGCGTACGGCGGCTACCTCTTCCTGACCCGGCTCGCCGGAGACGGCCAGACGCACCGGGCGCGGCCCGTCCTGCTGGCGACGCTGGGCGCGGGCGCCGCGTCCGTCGTGGTCGGGGCGCCCTGGCAGGGCGTCGACCTCACGCCCGGCTGGGCCGCGCTCGGCTGGCTGGCCGCCCTCGCGGTGACCGGCCAGGTGTGCGGCTGGATGCTGATCGGCGCCGCGCTGCCCCGCCTCCGCGCCGAGGTCGGCGGGACGCTCCTGCTCCTGCAGCCCGTCCTCGCCGTGATCTTCGGCGCCGTCGTCCTGGCCGAGTATCCCGCCCTCCTGCAGATCGCCGGCTGCCTCCTGGTCGTGGCCGCCCTCTGGCTGACGACCCGGTCCGCCGCCGGTCCGCCGGCCGCCGAGCCGGGCGCCGCCGCGCCCGAGCCGGGCGCCTCCTCGCGGAACCACCGCGCCGCGGAAAGCGTGCGCGGCCATGAGGCCGCGACCGGACCGGCCCGCCGATGATCCGCACCCGCCGGGAGCCGGGCGTACGCGCAGGTCCTGGCCGGGGCGGCACGCACCGTCAGTCGCGGGCGGGGGTGTCGCGCAGGAGGCAGGCGTCCACGACGTCGGCCAGCCGCCCGCGGCGGCGGTAGGCGGACCGCTGCCGCTCCGCGCCGGTGCCGCCCGTCAGCAGGCGCCGCACCCCGCCCGAGACGCGGTCGAGGTCGCCGCTGCCGCGCAGCGCGGGCAGGACGTGGGCCAGCAGGTCGCCCGCCAGCCGCCGGAACGTGACCGGCCGCCCGCTGCACACGTCCACGCCCGTCCCGGCGAGGCCGTCGCGCGCGGCCAGCCAGTACGCCGCGCGCAGCAGCTCCTGGGGCGGGTCGGGCGCCCGCACCCCGGCCTCGACCGCGGTGAGCGACATCTGCACCAGCGCCCGGATGAGCGCGGCGAACTCCGCCGCGTCGGCGGCGGTCTGGGCCACGTCGCCCAGCCGGATCTCGATGGTGGGCAGCCGCGCCGAGGGCCGGACGTCCCAGAAGATCGTCCCGGTGTCCATGAGGGCGCCGCAGCCCAGCAGGGTCTCGACGAGCTCCTCGTAGTGGGCGTGGGAGGCGAAGTACGGCGGGGGCCCGGCCACCGGCCAGCGCGCCCACGTCATCACCCGCCAGCAGGCGTGGCCGGTGTCGCGGCCCGCCCAGTAGGGGGAGTTGGACGCCAGGGCGAGCAGCGTCGGCAGCCAGGGCCGCAGGTGGTTGCTGACCTGGACGGCGCGCTCCCGGTCGGGCATCTCGACGTGGACGTGGCAGGAGCAGATGCACTGCTCGTCGTCCAGGGCGCGGTACGTCGCGCGGCTCTCGGCGTAGCGGGGGCCCGCGCTGATGGGCGCGGGGACCAGCTCGCCCAGCACCGGCGTCCCGGTCGCGGCGAGGCGCACGCCCTCGGCCGCGGCGGCGGCCGCCATCGCCGCCCGCATCGACCGGATCTGCTCTTCGAGCTTGTCGAGGTCGTCGCAGGGCGGGGTCTTGGCCTCGGCGAGGAAGTCGACCAGCTCGGTGGACGCGCGGTCGCCCAGGGCCTCGCCCGCGCGGCGGACGACGGCGGCGGCGCGGGGGACGACCTCGCGGGAGCCGGGATCGACGACGAAGTACTCTTCCTCGATTCCGAATCTGAGGGCCATCCCACCACCTTGGGTCGGGGCGTCGCAGGCGGCCACGTCGCTTGGGAGCGCTATCTAGAAGCTACGTTCTCGCCGCCGCGTTCGCACCTGCGGGCGCGGGCCGCCGGGGCGCGGGCCGAGGGCGCGGCCCCGCGTCAGCCGGCGTCCAGGAAGTACATCGACAGCGCGATCAGGTGGGTGACGACGACCACGCCGATGCCGAAGAAGAACAGCATCTTGGCCGGGCCGTGCTCGAAGTACGCGCCCGGCTTGAGCGGGCCGCGCTCCCGCTGGCGTGCCGCGATCCGCTCCTCGATGGGCGGGCGGCGGCGCATCCCCGGTCCCCTAGTGCCGGGGGTCGTCGACGATGACGTCGGTCATGATGTCGACCGCCCACCCGACCACGCAGCCGAGCGCGATCACGGCCGCGCCGGCCCCGAAGACGATCCAGTTCGGGCCCATGACGAGCGCGACGCCGCCGATGGCGAACCCGACGAAGATGATGGCCACGGCGACCCAGGACTTGGGGCGACCCGCGTGGCTGCCAGTCGACATGCGTTTGTCTTCTCTCTACGTACCTCGGTGGGCGGCTACACCGCCGAACTCTAGCAACGTCCCATGCCACAGGGCCTTCCGGGGTACGCCCGGACATCACGTCCGGGCGACGGGACACGGGCCGGGGCAGGCTTACGGGTAGGGGCGCCGACCCCTAACCTGGCCCCCGGCGACCCCTAACCCGGCCTCGCGGGCGCGGGCCGCCCGGGGCGCCGATCTAGACTGCCGATCGACGGGACCCGCCCGCGAGCGGCAAGTAGGCGCTCGCTTACCATCCAGGACATGACGGTGCCGCCTGAAGAACTCGAACTGGCCGCCGCCTTCCCCCCGGCCGAGCGCGACCGGTGGCGGGAGATGGTGAAAGGGGTGCTGCGCAAGTCGGGCGCGGCGACCGACGACACCCCCCTTGAGGAGATCGAGGGCCTGCTGGCCCGCGAGTCGTACGACGGCGTGCCGATCGCCGCGCTCTACACGCGCGACGACGCGCCGTCCGGGCGGCCCGGCCTGGCGCCGTACCTGCGGCAGGTGCGGCCGGACGGCGAGGGCCTCGCCGGATGGGACGTCCGGCAGCGGCACGCGGACCCCGACCCGGCCGCGACCCGGGAGGCGGTCCTCGCCGACCTGGAGAACGGCGCCACCTCGGTCTGGCTGGAGCTCGGCGACGCGGCCCTGCCCGTCGCGGCGCTCCCCGAGGCGCTGCGCGGCGTCCTGCTCGGCCTGGCGCCCGTCGTGCTGGACGCGGGCGAGCGGACGGCCGAGGCCGCCGAGGCGTTCCTCGGCCTGGTCGCCGAGCGCGGCGAGCAGGCCCGCGCGGCCGGGAACCTCGGCGCCGACCCGCTCGGGCTGAAGGCCCGCACGGGCTCCGCCGGCCCGCCGGACGAGGCCCTCCGCGAGGCCGCCGAGCTGGCCGTCCGGTGCGCGCGCGGCTTCCCGGGGATGCGCGCGATCGTGGTCGACGGCACCGTCCACCACGACGCGGGCGGGAGCGACGCCGACGAGCTGGGCGCCGCGGCCGCCGCGGGCGTCGCCTACCTGCGGGCGCTCACCGGCGCCGGGCTGAGCGTGGACGAAGCGCTCGGGCAGATCGAGTTCCGGCTCGCCGTGAACGCCGACCAGTTCTCCTCGATCGCCAAGCTCCGCGCGCTCCGGCGGTTGTGGACGCGGGTGGCCGAGGCGAGCGGCGCGTCCGACGGCGGCTCCGCGCGCGTCCACGCCGTGACGTCGTCGGCCATGATGACGCGCCGCGACCCGTGGGTGAACCTGCTCCGCACCACCGTCGCCGCCTTCGCCGCCGGGGTCGGCGGCGCCGACGCGGTCACCGTGCAGCCGTTCGACGCGCGCCTCGGGCTGCCGGACGGCTTCGCCCGCCGCATCGCCCGCAACACCCAGACGCTGCTGCTGGAGGAGTCCAGCCTGGCGCGCGTCGTCGATCCGGCCGGGGGCTCCTGGTACGCCGAGCGCCTTACCGAGGACCTCGCGCACGCCGCCTGGGCGTGGTTCACCGAGATCGAGCGGGCCGGGGGTTTCGCCGCCGCCCTCGACTCCGGGCTGGTCGCGGACCGGCTCGCGGCGACGTGGGCGCGCCGCCGCGCCGACATCGCGCGCCGCAAGGCCCCGCTGACCGGGGTCAGCGAGTTCCCCAACCTCGCCGAGACCCTGCCCGAGCGGGCCCCGGCGCCGTCCCGCCCCGGCGGGGGGCTGCCGGTCGTCACCTACGCGCAGGACTTCGAGGCCCTCCGAGACCGCTCGGACGCCCACGCCGCGGCGACCGGGGCCCGCCCCCGGGTCTTCCTCGCCACGCTCGGCCCGATCGCCGTCCACACCGCGCGCGCGTCGTTCGCCGCCAACCTCTTCCAGGCGGGCGGGATCGAGACGGTGACCGGCGCCCCCGAGGAGTTCGGGGCGTCCGGCGCGGCCGTCGCCTGCCTGTGCTCCAGCGACCGGCTCTACGCCGAGGAGGCGGCGGACGCGGCCCGCGCCCTCAAGGACGCGGGGGCGGTGAAGGTGTGGCTCGCGGGTAAGGGGACCTACGAGGGCGTCGACGCCCGCGTGTACGCCGGGTGCGACGCGGTCGAGGCGCTGGAGACGACCCTCCACGACCTGGGAGTGAACCGATGATCCCCGACTTCACCGAGATCGAGCTCGGGCCCCCGCCGTCCGCCGACGACGCCGCCAAGCGGTGGCGCGGCGCCGTCGCCGAGGCCATCGGGCGCGACCCCGACGCCGAGACGTGGGACACCCCCGAGGGCATCGGGGTCCGCCCCCTCTACACCGGCGACGACCTCGCCGGGCTCGACTTCCTCGGCACCTACCCGGGCATCGCCCCCTACCTGCGCGGCCCGTACCCCGCCATGTACGCGACCCAGCCGTGGACGATCCGGCAGTACGCGGGGTTCTCGACCGCCGAGGAGTCCAACGCCTTCTACCGGCGGAACCTGGCGGCCGGGCAGAAGGGCCTGTCGGTCGCGTTCGACCTGGCCACCCACCGCGGCTACGACTCCGACCACCCGCGCGTCGCGGGCGATGTCGGCATGGCCGGGGTGGCGATCGACTCGATCCTGGACATGCGGCGGCTCTTCGACGGCATCCCGCTGGACGAGATGAGCGTGTCGATGACCATGAACGGGGCGGTGCTGCCCGTCCTCGCGCTCTACATCGCAGCCGCCGAGGAGCAGGGGGTGGAGCCCGAGCGGCTCGCCGGGACCATCCAGAACGACATCCTCAAGGAGTTCATGGTCCGCAACACCTACATCTACCCGCCGGCGCCGTCGATGCGGATCATCTCCGACATCTTCGCGTTCACCTCGCGACGGATGCCGAAGTACAACTCGATCTCGATCTCCGGCTACCACATCCAGGAGGCCGGGGCCACGGCCGACCTGGAGCTGGCCTACACCCTCGCCGACGGCGTGGAGTACATCCGCGCCGGGCGCGAGGCGGGCCTGGACATCGACGCGTTCGCGCCCCGGCTGTCGTTCTTCTGGGCGATCGGCATGAACTTCTTCATGGAGGTCGCCAAGCTCCGCGCCGCGCGCCTGCTGTGGGCGCGGCTGGTGAAGACGTTCGGGCCGCGCAACCCCAAGTCGCTGTCGCTGCGGACGCACTCGCAGACGTCCGGCTGGTCGCTGACCGCGCAGGACGCCTTCAACAACGTCGCCCGCACGTGCGTCGAGGCGATGGCCGCCACGCAGGGGCACACCCAGTCGCTGCACACCAACGCGCTGGACGAGGCCCTCGCGCTGCCGACCGACTTCTCGGCCCGCATCGCCCGCAACACCCAGCTTCTCCTCCAGCAGGAGTCCGGGACGACCCGCACCGTCGACCCGTGGGGCGGCAGCGCCTACGTCGAGCGGCTCACCTATGACCTGGCCCGCCGCGCCTGGGGCCACATCACCGAGGTCGAGCGGGCCGGCGGCATGGCCAGGGCCATCGACGAGGGGCTGCCGAAGCTGCGCATCGAGGAGGCCGCCGCCCGCACCCAGGCGCGCATCGACTCGGGCCGCCAGCCCGTCATCGGGGTGAACAAGTACCGCCCGGACGCCGAGGAGCACATCGAGGTCCTCAAGGTCGACAACGCCTCCGTCCGCGCCCAGCAGATCGACAGGCTGCGGCGCCTGCGCGAGGAGCGCGACGAGGCCGCGGCGCGGGACGCGCTGTCCGCGCTCACCCGCGCCGCCGAGGCCGCCGAGAGCGGCGCCCGCGCGCCCGGCCTGGAGCAGAACCTCCTCGCCCTCGCCATCGACGCCGCCCGCGCCAAGGCGACCGTCGGGGAGATCTCCGACGCGCTGGAGCGGGCCTACGGACGGCACGCCGCGCAGATCCGTACGATCTCCGGTGTGTACCGGGACGAGGCGGGGCGGGCGGGCTCCATCGACAGGGCGCGCGCCGCGGCCGCCGCGTTCGAGGAGGCCGAGGGGCGGCGCCCCCGCATCCTCGTCGCCAAGATGGGCCAGGACGGCCACGACCGCGGCCAGAAGGTCATCGCGACGGGCTTCGCCGACCTCGGCTTCGACGTCGACGTGGGCCCGCTGTTCCAGACCCCCGGCGAGGTCGCCCGGCAGGCCGTCGAGGCCGACGTGCACGTCGTCGGCGTCAACTCGCTCGCCGCCGGCCATCTCACCCTGGTCCCGGCGCTGCGCGAGGAGCTCGCCGCCCTCGGCCGCGACGACATCATGATCGTCGTCGGCGGGGTCGTCCCGCCGGGGGACTTCGACGAGCTGCGCGCCGCGGGCGCCGCGGCGATCTTCGGGCCCGGCACCGTCCTGGCCGACGCCGCCCTCGGCCTGCTGGACGAGCTGACCGCCCGTCTGGGCCACACGGCCTCTTGAACGGTACGCCGGCGCGGCATGACCTCGACGACTACGCGGCGGGGGTGCGGGACGGGTCGCGGGCGTGGATCGCGCGGGCGATCACGCTCGTGGAGTCCACCCGCCCCGACCACCGGGAGCTGGCGCAGCGGCTGCTGGTCGAGCTGACCCCGCACGCGGGCGGCGCCCGCCGCGTCGGGATCACCGGCGTGCCGGGCGTCGGCAAGTCGACCTTCATCGACGCGCTGGGCACGGGCCTCACCGGCGCCGGGCACCGGGTCGCGGTGCTGGCCGTCGACCCGTCCTCGACCCGGACGGGCGGCAGCATCCTGGGCGACAAGACCCGTATGCAGCGGCTCGCCGCCGACCCGGACGCGTTCATCCGGCCCTCGCCCACGGCCGGGACGCTCGGCGGCGTCGCCAAGGCCACCCGCGAGGCGATGGTCGTGATGGAGGCGGCGGGGTACGACGTCGTCCTGGTCGAGACGGTCGGCGTCGGCCAGTCCGAGACGACCGTCGCCGAGATGGTCGACTCGTTCCTGTTCCTCACCCTCGCGCGCACCGGCGACCAGCTCCAGGGGATCAAGAAGGGCGTCCTGGAGCTGGCCGACGTGATCGCGGTGAACAAGGCCGACGGCGAGCACCGGCGGGAGGCCGAGCGGGCCGCCCGGGAGCTGGCGGGCGCGCTGCGGCTGCTGCGCAGCGACGAGCGCGTCCGCGACACGCCCGTCCTGACGTGCAGCGCCAAGGAGGACACCGGGCTGGACGAGGTGTGGGCGAAGCTCGTCCAGCACCAGGACCGGCTGCGCGAGTCGGGCGAGCTGGAGGCCAGGCGCCGCCGCCAGCAGGTCGGATGGACCTGGGCGATGGTCCGTGAGCGGCTCCTGTCCGAGCTGCACGCGCATCCGGCCGTCCGCGAGTTGGCCCCGGACCTGGAGGCGCGCGTCGCCGAGGGGACGCTCACGCCCGCGCTCGCCGCCGAGCGCATCCTGGAGGCGTTCTCGAAGGTCCGCTGACCAGCGCCGCCGGTGCCCGGGGCCCATGGGTTGCGCCGGGACACGGTCGCGGCGGGCCGGGATCCGGTACAAAAGTCAGATGGACGTCATCGCGCTCGATGATCCGACGGACGCGCAGATCCGGGAGTGGCACCGCGTGCTCGCGGCCGTCCACGCCGCCGACCCGGGGGCGGAGCCGGCGCCGGACCCGGAGCGGACGACGGCGCGGCTGCTCGGCGCCGAGCCCGGGTCGCGGCAGCGGCTGTGGGCGGCGGCCGACGGCGGCCGGCTGGCCGCGGTGGCCGCGCTCCGGCTGCCCGGCGCGCCGGGCGCCGACCGTCCGGCCGAGATCGACATCCAGGTCCGCCCCGAGTGGCGCCGGCGCGGGCTCGGCGGCCGGCTGCTGGCCGTGGCCGCCGGGGGGCTGCGCGCCGACGGCAGGTCCAGCGTGATCGCGCAGGTCCTCGCGGGCACCCCCGCCGTCCCGTTCCTGGAGTCGCACGGCTTCGAGTGCGTGCTGACCCTGAAGGGCATGCTGCTGCGGCTCGACGAGCTGCCCGCCGGGCGCGTGGCGCGGCTGGTGGCGCAGGGCCCGGCCGGGTACCGGCTCGTCCGCTGGCGGGGCGTGGTCCCGGACGAGCACGCCACCGCCCTCGCCGGCGCGAAGACCGCGATGGCCGACCTCGCCGAGTACGAGGGGACGCCCTGGGACGCCCACCGCGTCCGCGAGACGGCCGAGATGGTCGCCAAGCGCGGCGACGACCTCTACACCGTCGCGGCCCTCGACGGCGCCGCCATCGCGGGCTTCACCGAGGTCGTCGTCCCGCTCGGCGCCGCCGGTCGCGCCGCGCAGTACGACACGGCGGTCGTGCCCGAGCACCGCGGCCGGCGGCTCGGCATCTGGGTCAAGGCCGCGATGCTGCAGTGGCTGGCCGGGGAGCGCCCCGAGGTCCGCGAGATCGAGACCGACAACTCCGGCGACAACGAGCACATGATCGCGGTGAACGAGGAGCTGGGCTTCCGCGTGGAACGCGAGTCCCTGGAGTACCAGGCGGCCGCCGCCGCCCTGCCCGCGCCCCCCTTGGCCGCCCGGGTCCCCGAAACGCGATCGTAAAATGCGTTGCCC
>NZ_SMKU01000680.1 GCF_004349215.1 Actinomadura rubrisoli
TCTTCCGCTGGGCCACCCGCTACAACACCCGCCGCAGGCACTCCCGCCTCGGCCAACTCTCACCGATCAACTACGAGAAACCACCGGTAGCCTGACCGCTACCGCCTGAAATCGGTGTCCACATTTCAGGGGGAAGCCCCGTGCGCCACCGAGGTCACCGACCACAAGGTCAAGGGGCAGATGCAGCTCCCGGCCGGGGAGAAGGCCGCCGAGGACGCCATCAAGGCCACCGACCGCATCGAGTCCGGGATGCGGCTGCCACCCGGCTCGGTGATCGTGGCGCGGGACGACGACCGCGCCGACCGGGCGCACGTCACCGTCTCCGATCCGCGCGCCATCCGCCGTCCGATCGGCTGGCCGGGACCGTCCCGCCCGGGCGGCTCGGTGGACGAGCCGCTGCGGATCGGGATCTACCAGGACGGCGACGAGGCCGAGTACCGATTCGTCAGCCATCACCTGCAGATCATGGGCATGACCGGCAGCGGCAAGTCCATCGGTGGCGCGTGGAACATCGTCGCCGAGATCATCACCCGCACCGACGCCGCCGTGTTCTCCATCGACGTCTCCAAGGACGACCAGACCATGACGGTCGGCCGGAAGCTGAGCCGCCCGTCCCGTCGTCCATCAGGGTGTGGCGGTCGGTGCGTGCTGGCGGCAAGACCAAGACGAAGAAGCCGAGACGCACTCTCGCCCTGCCCAAGCGGTGCGTGGAGGCCCTGCGATTCCACCGCCAACTCCAGGACGAGCAGCGCCAGGTAGCCGGCACGGCCTGGCAGGAGCACGGCCTGGTCTTCGCGTCTACCGTGGGCACGGAGCGGAACGCCAACAACGTCCTACGCTCGTTCCGGGCCGTCCTGGCGAAGACGGACCTGAACCCGGACGAGTGGACGCCGCGGGAGCTGCGGCACAGCTTCGTGTCGGTCCTGTCGGACGCCGGCGTCCCCATCGAGGACATCTCGCGTCTGGCCGGTCACAAGAGCACGGAGGTCACCGAGACGGTCTACTGGCACCAGATCCGGCCCGCGCTGCTAGCGGGTGCGGAGGCCATGGACGACGTGTTCCCCGTCGCTGCGGAGAATGCCTAGTCAGGCAGTTTGTCAGGCACTCATACAGAAGGGCCCATCGCGAGTGATCGCGATGGGCCTCTGATCTGAGAGCCGCCTATCGGAATCGAACCGATGACCTATTCATTACGAGTGAAGATCAACCACAAGTGACCTAGTCGGCAGCCATGCGCACAAGTATCTACAGCGCTCCAAAGGTCCACCGACGTCCACCACGATTGTCACTCAGTTGGTCGCTCACCGAAGGTCCGCTTCAGGGGCCGCCGCAGCGATCGCCGTGGGCCGCCGGTTCGACCTGGCCGGCGCCAGCCTGTGGGAGCGAGTCGTCGTGGTGACGCGTGGCAGGCTGCTGCCCCAAGAGGAATGAGCCCGATGTGCCGGCTGAGGTCGCCGCCTTGCACGGTCGGAACGAGAAAGTCGCGGTAGTCAGCCCTGTTGACCACGAGGACTACACCCTGCACGGCCGCACTGCCCGGACCCGCCTGGCGGTCCCTGCCGCACCCCGCCACCCACCCGATGCGCCGCGTGA
>NZ_SMKU01000681.1 GCF_004349215.1 Actinomadura rubrisoli
AGAGGAGCCCCATGGCTCCACCCCCGCCGCCCCGATAGGCTCGACGATATGAGTGTTCGGCGGGTGATGGGCATCGAGACCGAGTACGGCATCTCCGTACCCGGCCAACCAGGGGCCAACGCGATGGTGACCTCCTCACAGGTCGTCAACGCCTACCTCGCGGCGTCGGCGGCACGCGCCCGCAGGGCCCGGTGGGACTTCGAGGAGGAGAACCCGCTGCGCGACGCCCGCGGCTTCGACCTCGCCCGCGAAGTCGCCGACCCCACCCAGCTCACCGACGAAGACCTCGGCCTCGCCAACGTCATCCTCACCAACGGCGCCCGCCTCTACGTCGACCACGCCCACCCCGAATACTCCGCACCCGAATGCACCAACCCCCGCGACGCCGTCATCTGGGACAAAGCCGGTGAACGCGTCATGGCCGACGCCGCCGCCCGCGCCGCCATGGTCCCCGGCACCCATCCCATCCAGCTCTACAAGAACAACACCGACAACAAGGGCGCCTCCTACGGCTGCCATGAGAACTACCTCATGAAGCGCGAGACCCCCTTCGCCGACATCGTCCGCCACCTCACCCCCTTCTTCGTCTCCCGCCAGGTCGTCTGCGGCGCCGGCCGCGTCGGCATCGGCGTCGACGGCCGCGGCGACGGCTTCCAGATCAGCCAGCGCGCCGACTTCTTCGAAGTCGAGGTCGGACTTGAGACCACCCTCAAACGCCCCATCATCAACACCCGCGACGAACCCCACGCCGACCCCGAGAAATACCGGCGCCTCCACGTCATCATCGGCGACGCCAACATGGCCGAGCTCTCCACCTACCTCAAGCTCGGCACCACCGCCCTCGTCCTCGCCATGATCGAAGACGGCTTCCTCACCGTCGACCTCTCCGTCGACATGCCCGTCGCCGCCCTCCGCGCCGTCTCCCACGACCCCGGCTGCAAACACCTCCTCACCCTCCGCGACGGCCGCAAGATGACCGCCGTCCAGCTCCAGCTCGAATACCTCGAACAATCCCGCAAATACGTCGAGGACCGCTTCGGCGCCGACGTCGACGAGATGACCAAGGACGTCCTCGACCGCTGGGAATCCGTCCTCCACCGCCTCGGCGACGACCCCATGCAGCTCTCCCGCGAACTCGACTGGGTCGCCAAACTCGAACTCCTGGAGGGCTACCGCAGCCGCGACGGCCTCGACTGGTCCCACCCCCGCCTCCAGCTCGTCGACCTGCAGTACACCGACATCCGCCCCGACAAGGGCCTCTACAACCGCCTCGTCGCCCGCGACCGCATCGAACGCGTCATCACCGAGCCCCAGGTCGACGCCGCCGTCGAGGACCCGCCCGAGGACACCCGCGCCTACTTCCGCGGCCGCTGCCTGCGCCAGTACGCCGAATCCGTCGCCGCCGCCTCCTGGGACTCGGTCATCTTCGACGTCCCCGGCCGCGAATCCCTCCAGCGCGTCCCCACCCTGGAGCCCCTGCGCGGCACCAAGCAGCACGTGGGCGCCCTC
The DNA here is from genome assembly GCF_004349215.1 of Actinomadura rubrisoli. Lineage (GTDB taxonomy): Bacteria > Actinomycetota > Actinomycetes > Streptosporangiales > Streptosporangiaceae > Spirillospora > Spirillospora rubrisoli. The sequence goes on from NZ_SMKU01000681.1 coordinate 1,510, forward strand.
CTGGACCGCTGCCGCACCGCCGCCGACCTCGTGGCCACCCTGACCGGCCAGAGCTGACACAAGCGCCCGCAGCCCCCC
>NZ_SMKU01000682.1 GCF_004349215.1 Actinomadura rubrisoli
GCCCTGCCCGCGCCCGCCCGCCCGGCCCGTGCACCGCGCCGAGCACCCGCGAAGGAACCGGCCCAGGCCGCGACGGAACCGGCCACCGCGACGCCCGCCCGGACGCCCGCGCCGGACGCCGGGGCCGGTGCGCGGACCGCCGTCCTCGCCGGGATCTTCGGCGAGATCCTCGGCCTGGACGCGGTCGCGGACGACGAGGACTTCTTCGCCTCCGGCGGCGACAGCATCCTGTCGATCCAGGTCGTCGCGCGGGCGCGCAAGGCCGGGCTGCGGGTGACCGCGCAGGAGGTGTTCCAGCACCGGACCCCGGCCGGGCTGGCGCTCGTCGCGCGCGGCGCGGAACCGCCGCCGGAGCGCGCCGGACTCGACCCGGTGGGCGGCCTGCCGCCACTGCCGATCATGCAGTGGTTCGCCGACCGGGCGGACGCGTCCGCCGGCCCCGCCGGGCGGTTCTTCCAATCGGCGCTGGTCGTCACGCCGCCGCGCGCCGACCTCGCCTCGCTGACCCGCGCGGTGCGCGACCTCGTCGACCGGCATGACGCGCTGCGGCTGCGGCTCGACCGGCCCGGCGGCGTCTGGGCGCTCTCGGTCGCGTCCCCCGGCGCCGTCCCCGCGACCGTGCGCCGCGCGGACGCCCGGGGACTGGACGGCGAGGCCCTCACCGCGCTGGTCGCCGAGGAGTCCGCGACCGCCGCCGCCCGTCTCGACCCGGCCGCGGGGAACGTGTTCCAGGCCGTGTGGTTCGACCGCGGCCCCGGCGCCGCCGGGCGGCTGCTGCTGTGCGTCCACCACCTGGCCGTGGACGGGGTCTCGTGGCGGACGTTGCTGCCCGACCTGCGCACCGCGTGGGAGGCCGCCGCGTCCGGCGGCGCCGCGGACCTCGCCGCCCCCGCGGACCTCGCCGTCCCCGCCACCTCGCTGCGGGAGTGGGCGCACCGGCTGCTCGCCGAGGCGCACGCGCCGGAGCGCCTCGCCGAGCTGGCGCACTGGACGTCGCTGGCCGCCCCCGACGCCCCGCTTGCCGCCCGGCGCCCCGACCCGTCCCGCGACACCGCCGCGACCCAGGAGGCCCTCGTCCTCACCGTCCCCGAGGACCAGGCCCGTGTCCTGCTCACCGAGCTGCCGCGCGCCTACCGGTGCGGCGCCGAGGACGTCCTGCTCGCCGGGCTCGCCCTGGCCGTGGTCCGCTGGCGGGACGGCGGCGACCCCTGGCTGCTGGTCGACCTGGAAGGGCACGGCCGCCACCCGCTGGACGGCACCGACCCGTCCCGCACCGTCGGCTGGTTCACCACCCTCCACCCGGTGCGGCTCGACCTGGACGGCGTCGACCCGGAGGCGGCCGGACGGGGCGGGACCGCCGCCGGTGACCTGCTCAAGCGGGTCAAGGAGCAGCTCCGCGCCGCCCCCGGCCAGGGCTTCGGCCACGGCTTGCTGCGGTACCTGAACGCGCGGACCGCCCCCGCGCTGGCCGGGGCCGCCCGGCCGCAGATCCTGTTCAACTACCGGGGCCGTCTCGACCCCGCAGCCGGGCAAGGCGACGACCGGCACTGGGCGCACGCCCCCGAGAGCGCCGCGCTGGCC
>NZ_SMKU01000683.1 GCF_004349215.1 Actinomadura rubrisoli
GGTGTGGTCCCAGCCGTGAAGGTCCCAGCCGGGTGGGATCAGGGCGGCGGGCCCGTCCAGGGTGGTAGCGCCCGGGGACAGGTCGCCCAGATCGTGGCCGCTCCCGTCGTCCGGCTCGTCGTCCGGTCCGTCGTCGAAGTTGTTGTCGTGGTCGTCGTCGATGTCGCGGATGGTGTCGCGGGCGAGTCCGCCCAGGTTGACGGCCACGCCGTAGCCGGCCACCCACCGCAGATGAGCCGCCTGTACGACGTCGAACCGGGCGTGCCGGGCGTCGGCCGGTGGTGTCGGGGGGCGGTGCTCGATCAGGTCGGCTAGTTCGAATACCAGGTGTTCCCAGCGCCGCAGCAGGATCAAGTGGTGGTGGCCGGTGCCGCCGATCAGGTGTCCGGTGGCGCCGGTGTAGGACCGGTGGTGGCGGACCCACACCACGGCCATCTCGACGCCGCCGGTCTCGACGCACAGGATTTCGTCGACGGGCGCGGTCCCGGGGGTGGCCGCCGCGCTGGCGTAGGCCCATATGGTCGAGGGGTTGGCCATCGCCGGGGCCAGCAGCCGCCGGGCGTCCCGGTCATCCAGGATGGCGCCGCTCGCCGGCGGGAAAGGCTCGTCATGCCATCCGCTTCTGGCGCGGCCGCGTCGTCCACGCAGCCGGTTAAAGGTGCTCATGGTGCTGCTCCTGGAATTGGTCGGTGAGGGTGAGTTCTGCCCAGACGGCCCGGTGGTCGCTGAGGTGGTCGGCGCCGGTCTCGACGCCGTACCCGGTGATCCACGCGGCGGGCAGCGTCGTCAGGATCCGGTCACACCGGTAGGCGAGTTTGTCGGTGCCGTGCCCCACGGTGGGGGTGCGGTCGCCCCAGATGTGGCCGATGTCGCCGAAGCCCGCTGCGGCCAGTTCCTGTGCGGGGGCGGTGATGAGTTTCTTGGCGGTCTTGTAGGGGTCCAGGCCGGTGGTGTCGGGGTTGTCGTCGATGGCGGCTGCGTTGAAGTCGGCCACGTAGATCACGTCCAGGTCCCGGTGGACGGTGACCGTTTCGGCTTCCAGGAGGCGCGCGCCTGGTGAGCTTGGGGCTGAGTGGCCGACCAGGAAGTGCACGGGCCGGGGGTGCCCGTCGATGGCGAGCTTGATGTTGGTGAGGCCGTGGACGAACGGCGGGCCGTTCAGGTGGGTGACGTCCTCGACGGTGAGGTGGTCGTTTTGCCGTACGAAGGCCGCCAGGTCGCAGCCGTAGAAGTTCGAGGGACCCACGCAACAGGGGAACATCCCGAGCTCGTCGGCGACAAAGTTCATCAGGTCGGGCGAGTGCGCGCCCCAGGTGGCCTCTTGGAGGCCCAGGAAATCCAGGTTGAGCCGCGACAGCATCGCGAGCTGATCGCGCAGGCGTGTGGTGTCGAGGCCAGGACAGCCGAATTCGGCGGCCCGGTCGTGGTCGGCGAGGCCGGCCACGCCGCCCTTGAACAGGTTGTAGGTGCCGACGCGGATGGTGGGGGGCTTGTCAGACATGGAGGGTCTGTTCTCCGGTGAGTAGGGGCGGCAGGTCGCCGATGCGGGCGATCACAGTTGTCCGTGGGGGTAGGTGG
>NZ_SMKU01000685.1 GCF_004349215.1 Actinomadura rubrisoli
CAATGCCATTTAGTTAAGCTTGTGTCCTCCAGTATCCACATATCCACAGTTGAGGTTGTGGGTTTCGTTGTTGGGCAACGGCTGTGAGCTGGGGCTGCTATTTTTCGGCTATGGCAGATCCTGGCAACGGTGGCAGCGGTTACGGTTCAGTCGTGACGGAGCGAATCGGTATTGGTGTGCTGACGCGGATCGTTCCGCGTGAGTTGGTGGACGAGGTCATACTGGAATCTGGCAGGCGTGAGCAGCGACTGCGTAAACTTCCCGCGCGCGTGGTCGTCTACTTCGTGATGGCAATGACGCTCTTTCATGGTGAATCCTACGAAGAGGTCATGCGTAAGCTGGTCCAGGGCCTGCGCTGGCTGGGGAGCTGGCGAGCTGAATGGACGATCCCGACGCCGGCGGCGCTCACCCAGGCCCGGCAGCGTCTGGGCAACGAGGTGATGCGTAATCTGTTCGAGCGCGTAGCGGTTCCCTGTGCCCTGCGCTCCACGAAAGGTGCCTGGCTGGGGCGCTGGCGGCTGATGGCGCTGGACGGCTTTGACGTAGAAGTCTTCGACAGCCCTGCTAACGGTGACCGCTTCGGCTTCTCCGGGAAAAAGAAGAACGAGAAGGGAGTCTTCCCCAAAGCGCTGGTCGTAGGGCTTGCCGAATGCGGCACACACGCGATCGTCGCCGCCGAGCTCGGTGCGCAACGAGAAACCGAGGTCGCGCTGGCAACCCGGTTGCTAGCCACCGACGCCGTCGGCGACGACATGCTCATCATCGCCGACAAGGGGATGTACAGCCACGAAAATATGAAGCGAATCAAAGATGGCGGTGCCGATGCCCTGTTCAGGGCGAAAATGAACAACGATCTTCCGATTCTGGAATGGCTGCCGGACGGGTCATATCTTTCATACTCGGCAGATCCACGACGCAAGATGGCAGCCTACGAGCGACTACGTAGAGGCACCATCAAGATCTCAGATCTGCCCGGATTCCCTGTGCGCGTCTTCGATTACCAGGTACTCGGGCAAGGAGACGAGGACGAGCTCTTCACTCTGGTCACCACCATCCTGGACCCGGAGCAGGCGCCCGCTGCGGGACTGGCGGCGGCATACCACGAGAGGTGGGAGATCGAGTTGGTCATTGACGAGGTGAAGACCCACCAGAAGGGGCCGGGGGCGCTCCTGAGGTCGAAGACCCCGGAACTTGCCGAACAAGAACTCTGGGGATTCCTTCTCAGCCATTATGCCGTCCGCAAACTTATGACGGAGGCCGCCGACCAAGCGGATATCGATCCGGACCGGCTCTCCTTCATTCGCTCACTGCGAGTCGTCCGCCGCCAGATCACCGGGCCGGCGGATTTTTCCCCCGAAGCACCTTGAACGAGCCACCGCAGATGCCCTGGCAGAGATACTTGAACGGCCAAATCCTCCCCGCCGCATGCGGACTTACCCACGGGTGGTCAAACGCCAGCGTCACAATTCTTTCCGCGTGAAGAAATCTACGGACCATGGAGTGCGACACCCGCGCCCGCCAGAAATCTACCTCTTCAGTCCAGCTGCCTAACTAAATGGCATTG
>NZ_SMKU01000686.1 GCF_004349215.1 Actinomadura rubrisoli
GGGGGTATCACCGTAGGTGTGGGAGTGATCATCAAGGGTAGTTGAAGATCATCCACTGCTTCGGGGGGAGTACGGACACCATGACGGTGATCAAGGGGTATGAGAGTGTCGGCCAGATTGGGGCCGGTTCGGTCCAGACGTCGGTGGAGCCGGTTGTGGGGCGGAAGGTGCCGGTTCGGGAGCTGATTGACGACTCGGTGCTGGATCTGCTGCTGGAGCAGTCGCTGGACGAGGCCGGGCAGCTGCGGTTGACGGGCGAGGGCAGCATGCTCGGGGAGTTGGTGAAGGCGGTGCTGGAGCGGGCGCTGGAGGCCGAGCTGACCGCGCATCTGGGCTATGGCCGGCATGAGGTCGGTGCGAGCAAGAGCTCGGGGAACGCCCGGAACGGGCGTATCGGCAAGACCGTGCAGACCGGGGTGGGGCCGGTGGGTCTGCGGGTACCGCGAGATCGGGCGGGCACGTTCGAGCCGGTGCTGGTGCCCAAACGGGCGGGCCGGGTCGCGGGCGGCCTGGACGATATGATCATCTCGTTGTATGCGCATGGGATGAGCGTGCGGGACGTGCAGCATCACCTGCTGCAGGTCTACGGCACCGAGCTCTCCCACGAGAGCATCTCCAACATCACCGACCAGGTGATGGCCGAGGCGCGGGCGTGGCAGTCGCGGCCATTGGACCCGACGTATGCGGTGGTGTTCCTGGACGCCCTGGTGGTGAAGGTCCGCGACAACAACGTGGTGACCAACAAGCCCGCCTATGTCGCGGTCGGGGTCGACACCGACGGGCACAAGCACGTGCTGGGCATCTGGCTGGCCAAGACGCCGCTGGATGTGGCCACCGCCGGGGAGGGGGCGCGTTTCTGGGCGTCGGTGATGGCCGACCTGCGCAACCGCGGTGTGCGTGACATCCTCATCGCCTGCACCGACGGATTGGCCGGGTTCGAGGACGCCATCCACGCCGCGTTCCCCGCTACTACGGTCCAGGTCTGTGTCGTGCACCTGATCCGCAATGCGCTGCGGCCGGTCGCACGCAAGGACGCCGCAGCGGTGGCCAAGGAGCTGAAGAAGGTCTACACCGCGCCCGACGCCGACGCCGCCCTGGACGCCCTGGCCGTCTTCGCCGGCACCGAGCTGGGCTGCAAGTATCCGCAGGCCGTCAAGGTGTTCGAGGACGCCTGGGACCGCTTCACGCCCTACATGGCCTTCACCGCACCGGTCCGCAAACTGCTCTACACCACCAACGGCATCGAGTCCCTGAACTACCAGCTCCGCAAGGTGACCAAGGCCAGAGGGCACTTCCCCTCCGACGACGCCGTGGTCAAACTGCTGTGGCTGGCCATCATCAACATCGAGGACAAGAGGGCCCGCGAACGCGCCGCCAACCGGGAGAAAGGCACCAAGAACGCCTTCCAGCCCACGCGCCTCGTCGAAGGACTCCGCGTCTCAGGCTGGCGCGAAGCACTCAACGAACTCGCCATCGCCTATCCAGGGCGGATCAGGTAAAGCGGGCCTCACAACAACAAGAGATGATCTTTCCACACTTCAGGTGACACGCTC
>NZ_SMKU01000687.1 GCF_004349215.1 Actinomadura rubrisoli
CCACCCGCCCATCCCGGACGGCATCGGCCGGCACACCCAGCACCGGCGGCGCCGCCCCGGGCGCGAAACGCACCGCCACCACCACCTCACCCGGCCGCATCACCGCAGGCATCGGCCCCGTATCGGGCCCCGCCACCAAGATCTCCCCGTCCAGGCCCGACCACATCACATCGACGCACCCGTCCGGCACGACCCGCTGCACGAAAGGCGCGGCGTCACCCGGCAACCCGGCCGTCCACGCGCACACCAGCCCCCCGCACCCGGGAACCGGCACCTCGCGATACCCGGTGGTGTTCATACCTTCCTGCATACCACCCGCCTCGATGGGCAGGGGGCTCTACAGAACGGGAAACACACGACAGCGGGAGGCCACCATGCCTACGGACCTGCGGGGCAAGACCATCGCGTTCCTCTGCGCCCCCGAAGGCACCGAACAGGTCGAGCTCACCGAACCCTGGAAGGCCGTGGAGCAGGCCGGCGGCACCCCCCGCCTCGTCTCCACCGACTCCGGCCGCATCCAGGCGTTCAACCACCTCGACAAGGCCGACAGCTTCTCCGTCGACACCACCGTCAACGTCTCCGGCCACGACGAGTTCGACGCCCTCGTCCTCCCCGGCGGCGTCGCCAACCCCGACTTCCTGCGGACCGACCCCAACGCCGTCGCCTTCGCCAAGGCGTTCTTCGACGCCGGCAAGCCCGTTGCCGCTATCTGTCACGCACCTTGGATACTCATCGAAGCCGGCGTCGTCCGAGGCCGCACCATGACTTCCTGGCCCAGCCTCCAGACCGACCTCCGCAACGCCGGCGCCTCGTGGGTCGACGAAGAGGTGAAGATCTGCGAAGGCGGACCCAACGTCCTGGTGACCAGCCGCAAACCCGACGATCTCAAGGCGTTCTCCCAAGCCGCCATCGAGGTGTTCAAGCGCTGACCGGCCACATGTGGTCTAGACCACGTTGGAAGCGGAGAGGCGCCTACCAACATCCGGCTTGGCCCGCGAAACCCGCCCAGAGCCCCGCGCCGACGGTACCGTTGTCCATGTGACCCGTCGAGCGAAGATTGTCAGCACCATCGGCCCCGCCTGCTCCAGCACCGAGCAGATCAACGCCCTCGTCGAGGCCGGCGTCGACGTCGCCCGGCTCAACATGAGCCACGGCGAACACGCCATCCACGAAGAGGTCTACCACCGGATCCGAGCCGCGGCCGACGCCACCGGCCGCGGCGTCGGCATCCTCGCCGACCTGCAGGGCCCCAAAATCCGCATCGGCCGGTTCCCCGACGGCCCCGTCCGGCTCACCCTCGGCGACGAGTTCACCATCACCACCGAGGACGTCCCCGGCAGCCGCAAGGAGGTCTCCACCACCTACCAGGGGCTGCCCGGCGACGTCAGCCCCGGCGACTCCGTCCTCATCGACGACGGCCGCGTCGCCCTCCAGGTCGTCGCCGTCGACGGCCCCCGCGTCCGCACCACCGTCACCGTCGGCGGCATGGTCTCCGACAACAAGGGCCTCAACCTGCCCGGCGTCCCCGTCAGCGTCCCCGCCC
>NZ_SMKU01000688.1 GCF_004349215.1 Actinomadura rubrisoli
GGTCGTCGGCGCGGTGCGTGAGGTGGCACCTGTGGCGGGGACGGACATCGCCACGGCGAGGCCCGCGGCCAACGCCGCCGCCCCGAACGCGGTCTGGTGTCTCACAGGAAGTGCTCCTTCCACGGGCCAGGCAGCACAGGGCACAGGGAGCTCTGTGAGGGAGCGCTCCGCGACACCCGTTGTCCGCCGGGCGAGGACTGGGACGTGCCACTCATTCGGATGAGCTGCCCCGAAGTGCACCCCGTCACGCCGGAGCGTGTCAATGCATTCAACGTTAAATGAATTTTCACAGCCCCCGGACGGGTCGAATAGAATCCGGCTTGCCCGCCCTCTGAGCAGCACGCATGACAGGAAAGAAAATTCCAGTCACGGCGGAAATTCAAGAGAAGGAATCCCCCGTCCCGAGATAACCCGCCGAGGCGTTCGCCCCGCCCGATGGACCGCCGACCGCCAAGGAGAAACCTGTACGGAGAGTCACAGACCCGGTGGACCAAGCGCCGCCGACACGACGGCCCGAACAATTCGATCATGGTCCATCCGCCCCGGAAGACATCCCGCGCCGCCCACTCGCGACGCACGGTTCGTCCGGCGCCGGCAGAGGCTCATCTCACCGCCGTGGCTTCCTAGAGCCCGTGTGCCTTCACCCCGGAACATCTTTGACTTTGCCCAAAAATGTGCGACGATGCGAATCGCGATTCCGACGCGAAAGGAACATGCCGCGTAGACGTCCTGCTCGGCTACGCACTGAGACCACGCCTCCTCGACGGTCACCCGATATACCTTTCCGAGGTACCGGACCTTCACATCGGTCGATAGGCAGTGTTGTCAACGGCGACCTTCTCGACGTCCGCAAATCGTTCACTACCCGGGCCTCGGCCCCGCCACCGATCGCGCCGGTGCGCCGTCCAAGTAGACCCGCGTCCGGTCCACCGGTACGGTCTCCGCATGATCGATGCGGAGGTGCGGAACGCCCTACGGGACCTGGTCTACCGCTACGCGTCCGGCCTCGACCGGCGGCGTTCCGACGCCATCGCGGGCCTGTTCACCGAGGACGGCGAGCTGGTCATCCACGAGCGGGACGTCCCGCCGCGCACCTACCGGGGGCGCGCCGAGATCGCCGAAGCCACCGCCACCCTCGACCGCTTCGCGATGACCCACCATCTGGTCGGCAACCACCTGCCCGACCTGACCGGCGACCCGCCGACCGCCGAGACCTACTGCGACGCACGCCATGTCTACGAGACCCCGCAGGGGCCTCGCGTCTTCGTCATGGTCGCCCGCTACCTCGACACCTTCGCCCGCGACGGCGACGCCTGGCTGTTCGCGTCCCGGCACGTCCATGTGGACTGGACCGAGGACCGCCCCCTCGTCCAGGACTAGATGATTGATTCCAAGGGGTCGGCTGCGGACATAGGACGAGGGTGTCCAAGATCGTTGTGTGACGAACAACCTGGACACCCTCGCGACCGCACTCTATGTGAAGATCGACGACTGGCTGAAGAT
>NZ_SMKU01000689.1 GCF_004349215.1 Actinomadura rubrisoli
CGGGTGATGCCGCGCTGGGCGGCGGCGAGGGCGCGGGCGGGTTGATCGGTGTAGATGGCGATCGAGGCCATGACATCAGTGGCCCACGCGCACAGCTCGTCATGGCCGGCCTGGTCGGCGTGCTGGAACGCGTCGACGGCCCACGCCTCGGCCGCGAACGGGTCGCCCAGATCGTGCGCCAGCCAGGCGAGCGCCTCCGACAGCCACGCGGCGTGAACATAGAGTTCGCGCGCTTGCTTGAGCGTGTGAGGTCCCTGGATCAGCTCGGCGACCTGGTGCCGGTAGGCGCGGGCCACGCCGAACAGCTCGCCGGGTGCGCGCTTGCTGTAGGCGTGATCGAGTCCGACCACCACCGCGTCCAAATGGGCGAGGGTCCCGGCGCCCAGGGAGGTCACGTCGGCGAGCCGGGTGAACTCCATGGCCTCCTCGGCGGCATGACCAAGGACGCGGTGCACCGCCTCGGGTGTGGCGGCGGCGACACCGAGTTTCAGGGCGTCTCGGCGTTTCGTCGGCTCGACCTCTGGTTGTGTGGGGGCGCTGTCCTGGTGCGGCGCAATTGCCTCTGCGAACAGCTCTTCTTCGGTCTTCCCCGTTACGCGGGCGTACAAAGGCCGATATATCGGGCCGGGGATGTGGTCGCCGCGCTCCCATTGTTTGATCATGTCCGCGAGGCTCTTCACGCCCGGGAGGCCGTCGGCGCCGGGGCCGGCTGCGGAGCGCAGCATGATCGCCCACTTCTCACGGGACCGGTGGGGGCGGCCGTACCGGTCCCGCGGTTCCTCGCGCAGCTTCCGCAGCCGCGCCCCGATGATCTTGCTGGCGTTGGACATCGCGGTGCACCTCTCGCTAGGGCCCTCTGGGGGACGCGGCGGTGCCGCCCTCTACCCTTCTCATCCTCCCGCTGGGGATGTGGTGCCCGCCGCAGATTCACTGATAGTGACCGGAACGCCACCCGTGTCACAGGCGCACCAAGACCCGCGCCGCCCGTCAACCGATCGGGCGAACCTGCCGGAGCGCCTCACCAAAATCGCGAACAGCGGGCAGTTCCGGGTACCGCGAAGTCAGAACGTCGTTCAAATTCGCCGCATGGATTCGGACGGAGCTGACCAGCCGCGGTGTGGTCAATGCCTTACATCCGAGCGCAGCCGCCTCTTCGGGCTCGCCCGTCTGAGCGAGGATGATGCCGAGATCGATGCGGGCGATCGCCTTGCGCTTCGGCGCCGTGGCCTGGAGTGCGAGGGCCGACTGCGCGTACCGCTCGGCCTTCTGGAGGTCACCCTGTTCGGCGTCGCCAAGCCAGATGTACGCCTGCGCTGGATAGGACGTCATCGCGAACGAGGCGACCATGCCGGTGTCCACCGCCAGGCGCAGCGGCGCGCGGCTCGGCAGCCTGTCGTGGAGGTCACCGGCCTGCTGAAGTAGTTCCTCGCACTCCGCTCGGTTGCCGAGGCGGGCCTGGGCGCGGGCGGCTTGGGCGCGGAGGCGGACGGCGAGGGGGTGG
>NZ_SMKU01000068.1 GCF_004349215.1 Actinomadura rubrisoli
GGCCGGCGGGACGGGCCGCTCCGGCTGGGGGCTCTGCGACATCGAGGTCCGCTCCTCTCGTGGTCAGGTCGCGTTCGCGGCGATGAGGGTGCCGGCGGGAGGTGCCAGGGCCTGCACGGCGATGTAGCCCGCGTCCCGCAGCGTCCGCTGGATCTCGTCCGGCGGCAGGGCCGACCCGCCCGCCGCCACGGAGCGGAGCCGGGACACGGCGGCCCCCAGCGGCTCGCCTTCCGCCGTCAGGGTGTGGATCAGCAGCCATCCGCCTGGCCGGAGGTCCCGGCGCAGCCGCCGCAGCGCATCGGTGGTCAGCAGCGGCGCGGGCGCCGGCGCGCAAATCCACACCAGGTCGAACCGCGCCTCGCCGGCGGTCGGCGCGTCGTCCGCTCTGGAGCTGGTCAGTTCCGGCCCGGGATAGCGCCTGGTGAACTCCGCGGCCCAGCCGTCCTCGGCCCGGCCGATGTGCAGGACGTGCGGGGACGGGCCGTGCAGGCACTCGTCGAAGCCGTCCAGCTCACGGGCGAGAACAGGGACGATGGTGTCGAGCAGCGCGCCGTACGGGATCGATGGCCCGCCGGGGCCGACGATGGAGCGCGGGCGCGGTGTCGAGTCGTCCAGGGCGCGGGCGAGGAGGGTGCGTTCCGGTCCGCCGTGAAGGAACGGTGCGCAGCCGGCGTCCACCGTGAACCGGGCGCCGTCCGCGTGGACGAGTCCCAGGGCGACCAGTACCTCCAGCACGGCCGCCGTGACGTCCTCGGGCAGGCCGGCCACGCCGGCGAGTGCGGACACGTCCACCGGACGGTCCATGAGATCCAGCATCCCGGTCTCCAGCGCCGCGGCGACGGTGGCCGCCGCCCCGGACCGGTCCAGGAGGTCGGTGACCGTCGCGGTGATCCGTTCCATCCTCAGCCTCCGGTGTTCGGCCTGGCCGGCCGTGTGCTCGCCGATCTGCAGCAGGAGGGTCTCCTGGGGTCCGCTGCCGGCGACGAGGCCGAGCATGTCCCGGGCGACCCGTTCCCACGGGTGGGAGCGCAGGTAGCCCTCGCCGCCCATGAGGCTCAGCACCGTCTGGCTGAGCCAGATCCCCTGGTCGGTGACGAACTGCTTGGTCGCGGCGGCCAGCGGGTCGAAGTACGGGTCGAGGCCGTCGGCCGCGGCCAGCGTGCGGTGCAGCATGGCCCGCGAGCTCTCCACGGCGACCCGCATCCGGCCGATCGACAGCTGGACGTTCGGGAAGTCCAGCACCACGCGGCCACCGCGGTGCCGTGTGGTCAGCCTGCGGAGGCAGTCCTCGAACACGCCGCGCATGGTGCCGCAGGTGGCCGCCGCGCTGCCCACCCGGCGGCCGTTGAAGTGCAGGTTGAGTGCGCTGAGCCCGTCGGCGGGCCAGAGGAGGCGCGCGTCGTCCAGAAGCAGGTCGGTCACGGTGAGGCTGCCGATCGCGACCGAGTGCGCTCCGGCGGTCGCCACCGGCCGGACGAGCACGCCGGGGTCGGTGCGCTCGACGAGGAAGACCAGTGTGTCGCCGGAGTCGGGGTCGCGGGCCGACACCAGGAAGACGTCGGCGAGCAGCGCGCCCGCCACGATCGGCTTGTGGGCGGAGAGCCGCCAGCCGCCACCGGTTCGGCGGGCGGTGGATCGCTCGTCGAAGCGGTCGCGGTTCTCGAAGACGGCCACCGTGCCGAGCCGCCGCCCCGCGGCCAGCGGCCGCGCGTAGCGGTCTACGAGGTCCGGGCTTGCGGCATCGGCGATCATCCGGGCCACGCTGACGGTGATGTCGAGCAGGTCGGTGAATCCCTGGTCACGGGCCAGGAAGGCGACCTCCTCCAGGACCAGTCCCCAGTCGCGGGAGGACCGTCCGGTGCCGCCGATCCGGGTGGGCAGCGCGAATCCCAGCAGGCCGGCCTCCGCGGCGGCGCGGAACACCGGCAGGGGCAGTCCGGCGCAGCGCCACGCCCGGTCGTGGGCGCCCGCGTTCACGTGGTCGCGCACGAACCCGGCGAACTCGCGCCTGGCCTGTTCGGCGACCAGTGCGAACTCATCTGCTCGCATCGTCCGCTCCGGTCTCCTGCCCGGCGGTCAGCAACTCGGCGAGCCGGTCGGCGACCTCGCCGAGGGTGCACCGGCCGGACAGCTCGTGCATCAGCAGGGTGACGCCCAGATCCTCCTGGATCGTCACCGACAGCTCCGCGACCGTCAGCGAGTCCAAGCCGAACGACTCCAGCGGCTCGGCCAGATCGATCGCCTGCGGCGTGGTCGCCAGCCGCTTTGCGAACAACAGGCGCAGATACTGGGGCGCGGAGCCGGGGACGCCGTGCTCACCGGCCATGGCGCAGTTCGACGATCGACAGCAGCCGTCCTGACCCGGCGGTACGCAGCATCGTCTGGAGCAGCTCGTCGGTGCCGCAGGCGTCGGAGCCCTCCGGCGGCCGCAGGTCCGTCAGCGCCAACAGGCGGTCCCAGCACATGGCCAACCACTGTCCTTCCTTGAACTCGGGACTCAGCAGGTCTTGGTTGGCGAGCCACATCCGATGGCACGCCCCCGCCGCGTAGAGGACGCAGTACCGGTGCGCCAGCGCGAAGGCGCCGGGAGGGGGGCGCCCAGTCCAGCGGCAGTGCCGCAGCTCGCGCGTCACCGCGTCGCGCTCGGCACGCAGCCGCGCGGCCCGGGCGGTCGCTCCGGCGGGCAGGTCGGCGTCCTCCCAGGTGCCGAGCGGGTCGGCCGGTCCCGGCCGCCCGGGCCCGAGCCCGGTCCGCTCGGGTCGCCACGGCGCGGCCGAGCGCGCCAGGCGGAACAGCGAGGACGGGTCGGGACGGTCGGACGGGGTCCGCAGCCACGAGGCGAGCTGGGCGAGCTGCACCTGGGCGGTTCCTTCGAAGACCCCGATGACGGCCGCATCGCGGCTGAGCTTCTGGAGCATCCCGGTCGGCGGGCCGTCGCGCAGGTACGAGCGGGCGGCCAGCACCTGGCCGGAATCGCGGATCGCCCGTTCGCACAGCAGCGGCACCAGGTACTTGGTGATCGCCGAACGCAGCGAGCCGCGCCCTTCGTCCAGCGACAGCTCCCTGGCCGTGCTGATCGTGACGCATTCGCTGATCAGGATGTCCAGGTACGCGCCGGTGAGCAGCCCTTGGACCGGTGCCAGAGACAGGATCGGCCGCCCGTACAGCCGTCGTTCACCGGCCCTGGCGAGCGCGATGCGCAGCGCGCTGTCGGCCGCACCCAGCGCGACGCCCGCGGCGAGCGTACGGGTGAACCGCAGGGTCGCCATCAGCATCTCCAGGCCCCGGCCCTGCGGCCCGAGCGCGGCTGTGCCGGGGAGGCCGCAGCCGTGGAAGGCGATTCCGGATAGGTCGTGGCCGCGCAGCCCGAGTGTCGGCACCTTCGGCAGATGCCGGAACTCGCCGGGAACCAGGCTTTTCTTGTCCAGCAGGAACAGCGCGGGCGTGGGTCCGGACCGGGCCAGCACGGTCACGAACCGGGCCCGGGTGGCGTTTCCGATCATCCATTTGGCGCCGTCCAGCCGGAAGCCCGCCGCGGTGCGCTCGGCCCTGGTCGCGATGGCGGCCAGGTCGCTGCCCGCCGCTTCCTCGCTGACGGCGCAGGCTCCGAAACGCCCGGCCAGGACGTGCGCCGCGGTCTCCCCGCGCTGCGCGGCACCGCCCCACGCCCACACGGGGATCGAGGCGAGCAGCGTCGAGCCGTAGCCGACCGCCAGGACCGGGTCGCGCCGGGCCAGCGCGCGGAGCAGGCTCAGCAGCTCCTCGAAGCAGGCCAGCTCCCCGCCGTCCCGCCGGGGCACCAGCCGGGCCGGGAAACGCCAGGCGTCCAGGGCCGCGAAGGCCGAGCCGGGGGGACGGGACGATTCGTCGTCGTCCAGCACCTGCCCAAAGGAGACCTGCGCGCGCGCGTCGAACGGGTCGCCCAAGGCCGCTTCCAGCGCTTGCGTGCTCTGGTACGCCGCCGGGATCACCACCGTTCGACCACCCAGCCGTGCTCAAGGCCGCGTTCAGAGTCCCCGGACCGCAGCTCGTGTACGAAGGTCGGCCCGTCCGCGTCGCTCCACACCGACGACACGACCCGTCCCTCGTCGAAAAGGTAGAAGGGCCGCTCCAGCAGGACGTCCAGCGTCCGGACGGGACGGCTGAGCCCGTCAGGGACCCGCTCGGGCGGGCGGGCGCAGCCCCGGATCAGCTCCGCCCGGCCCGTCGCGGCCAGCGTCAGCGCGGTCGGCCAGAACCATTGGTCGGCCATCTCGCACATATGCCGGTGGATGCGGAACGCCGTACTGGCCCGCGCCCGCGGCGCGCCGAGCCGTCCCAGCTCCCGGCGCAGCCGCGGTACCGGGGAGGTGTGCGGTACGGGCAGCAGCTCGTCATGGCGGAACAGCTTCAGCAGGCGGGGGTCCAGCGCGGCCGGGTTCCCCGCGAGCGACGGCTCGCCTTCGATCCGCAGCGGTATCAGCACCAGCGAGGCGCGGACGGCGGGCCGGGTGTCGCGGCCATCGTCGATGGCGACCTCGCAGCGCACCTGGCCGCCGCCGCACAGGGCCATGACCTGGGTGCGGACCCCCAGTTCCTCGGTGTCGGCGAAGCCCAGCGCGCGCTCGTAGCGGATCCGGACAGACCACACGACCAGCCCGGTGCCGCACTCGGTGAGCAGCCGGCGATGGCTGATCAGGTGCCGGCGCAGCCAGCGGGTACCGGCATCGAACGTGATCCGGCCGACGGCGGCGGGTTGCAGCTGCAACGGGTCGAACAGCCCGGCG
The DNA here is from genome assembly GCF_004349215.1 of Actinomadura rubrisoli. GTDB lineage: Bacteria > Actinomycetota > Actinomycetes > Streptosporangiales > Streptosporangiaceae > Spirillospora > Spirillospora rubrisoli. The sequence goes on from NZ_SMKU01000068.1 coordinate 4,767, forward strand.
TCCGCGGGGACGCGGTGGCGGTCAGCGCGCGGCACGGCTCATCCTCCGGATACGGCGAGCAGGATGTCGATCTGGTCGTCGGAACCCACCTCAAGGTGCAGGAACCGGCCCGTCAGCAGCTCCCCGTTGAGCGCGAAGCGGTGGGTGCGGCGAAGCCGTCCGTTCCGGTCGTACAGCACCTCCGCCATGCCGGGGTACCGGCCGACCAGTTCGTCGATCGCGGACTGGACGGTGCCGTCCGCGACCCTGAGGCGCGGCTGGAAGTCGGTGAAGCGCAGCAGCGCCCCAGAGACCCGGAACGTCGTCATCGCCTGCTCCCGAACCGGGCCGTGGCACGGACATCGAGCCGGCGCGATCCGTACAGCGCGCTCAGCCGTGACCGCTGGAGCTTTCCGCTGGAAGTCTTGGGCAGCGTGCCGGGCGCGACGAACTCCACCGCGGACGGACCGGCGCCGTGCCGCTCCACGAGGCGTCGCCGGATCCAGCCGCAGGCTTCGCGCAGGCCGGACGGGGCCGGGCCAGAGCCGAGCCGCACCTCGGCGATGACCACATACCGGCCTGCGCCGTCGGGAACGGCGACGCAGTTGCCGGGCCGCACCGCGGTGCACTCACTCGCCGTCGCCTCCAGCTCACCGGGGTGCAGCTTGCGGCCGGCGACGACGATCACATCGTCGAGCCTGCCGATGACGTAGAGCTCGCCCTCCCGGACGGCGGCCAGATCGCTGGTGGTGAGCCAGCCGCCCTTCGGAGGGCACCCGGGCAGCCCGACATACTCCGACAGAAGGGACGGGCCGCCGACCGACAGCGGCCCCGGGTTGCCCTCGGTACGGATCCGCATCCCGGGCAGCGGGGGACCGCAGGAGACCAGTTCCATGCCGTCGGATCCGGCGGCGGGCGTCCATCGGCCGCGCCCGAGATCCTCGGCCGACACCTTCACCGACGTCCAGGACCGCCCCGGCGGAACGCAGGTCACGCCTACCGCCGCCTCGGCGAGCCCGTACGCCGGGCACAGCGCGAGTGGATCCAGTCCAGCGGCCTCGGTAGCCGCGGCGAAGCGGCGCAGGCTGTCGGCCCGGACCGGCTCGGCGGCGACGATGGCGATGCGCAGCGCGGACAGGTCGAGCATCCCGCCCCGTCCGGCCGCCAGAGTCCGGGCCGTCATGTCCAGTGCGAAGTTCGGCGCCCACGTCGTCGTCGCCGCCCGTTCGGAGCAGGCCCGCAGCCAGCTTTCCGGTCGCGCCAGGAACGCCGCCGGGGGCATCAGCACCAGCTCGCGCGCCCGGCACGGCAGCCCCATGCCGGCGAGGGTCGTCAGGCATGCGCCGATCAGCCCCATGTCGTGCGACAGCGGCAGCCATGAGCAGCAGACCATCTCCCGCGCCGGGTCGCCGAACCCGGCCAGGATCGCCTTGATGTTGGCGGCGATGGCGGACGAGGTGAGCCGCACCCCCTTCGGGGAGCCGCCGCTCCCCGAAGAGAACTGGATGAAGTCGCCCGCTTCGGTGGCGTCGCGGCGCGCGCCGAAACCGGCGCACAAGCTGAACGGCACCACCCGTTGGGCCAGCGGTTGGAACGAGCCCATCTCATGGTCCGGCACCGCGAGGACACCGGCGTGCACCAGTTCGCACCAGCGCCGCACGCCCTCGGTGTACTCGTCGGTGCGCATGCCGCGGGCCCGTTGCGGAAGCGAGGCGACGGCTATTCCGGCGCGCCAGGCGCCCAGCAGCGACACCAGGCAGTCCGGGGAGGCATCGAGCATCAGCGCGGCCGCCTCACCGGGCTCGACGCGCCCGCGGAAGAACGCGGCGGCCCGTTCGGAACGGCGCCACAGTTCGGTCATCGAGACGGGGGATCCGGCGTCGCCGCTGAACCACACGCGTCCGCTGCTGCGGGCCGCCGCGTCCAGTAGTTCCGGCAGGGTCTCCGGGGGAGCCGTCACTGCGCCGCTCATCCGTGCAGGCTCCGCAGCAGGTGGCGGCTCACGTCGCCCACATGGTCGATGCGGATGCGGCGATGCGCGAACCCCCAGCCACTCTCGCCGATCTGGTACCGGTCCTCGTATCCGCCGACCATGATGGCCTGGAGCGGGAGGTCGTCGGTCCGCTGGAACACGGTGAAGTACGACCGCCCGGCCGCGGCCGACGCGCCGTCGGCGTCGACCACGAGATTGGTCGTCACATGCTTGGTATGCGGCGTGCCGTCATCGGAGTAGATGCGGATGAACCGTTCGAAGACCTGTTGGACGGCGGTGCTCCCAGTCGCCGTGATCGGAGTGTCCGCGATGGTCAGCGTGCCCTGATGGAACAGCGCTCCCGCACGCGCGAAGTCTCCGGCGTCGATCAGTTCCGAATACCGGGCGCAAAGGCGTGCTATCTCGGGGTCACTCACGGCTGGCATCGCCGGCTCCCTTCCGCGGAATGTTCCGTGGCGCGGGGGCGGAACCGCATCCGCCGCGGCTCCGCCCTAAGGCTCATAGCGGGCCGAAGAACCAGTTCCCGGGTGCGTCCGGGTCGTCGCTGGACAGGAAGTCGATGAACCCCTGCCGGAACTCGTCGCGGCTGATGGCCCCGTCGCCGTCCAGGTCCATCCGGTCGAAGACGGCCCTGGCGTCGTCGCCGGAGACGGCCATGGTCACCTGGAGCATGCGCGAGTGTTCATCGCGGGAGAGCCGCCCGGTCCCGTCTGCGTCGGCCGCTTCGAAGTACGCGTCGGCGACGGCGGACGCCCGCGCGAGGTAGTCGTCCCGGCGGGACTGCATGCCCGCGACCGCAGCCTCGATCCACTGCTCGATGTTCATGCGGACGGTGCCATCGTGGTCGTGCGGGGCCTGGAGGTCCCAGACGCCCTTCGAGACCTCCACCATGCGCTGGTACTTGTCGGAGTCCGGCGGAATGCCGAGCGCCTTGGCGTACGCCTTCCCGTACTGCTCGAAGTCGCGGCGATCCACCAGACCGTCGTCGTCGACGTCCGCCGTCTTGAACCAGCGGTTGAACTTTTGGAACCTGAGATCGCTCGATGCCGTGGTCATTTTCGCTCCTGTCTGTTTCGACCTCCGGACATCCATAAAAACATCTATGTTGACTCTTTGCGGTCTCCTGGTAGCGGAGAGTTCTCTTACGAGCCTCGGAGGGCGCGCTTACCTGACGGGTACCTCCACGACATGGCGCCGTCCTGCGATGCGGTGTCGCCTTCAGCGGCTGAATCCTGCGGTGCTCTCACGGATCTTCAGGACGAAGGGCGTCCGGACGTCCTGCGGCTCGGCGGGCCTGCCGGTGGCGGGACTGCTCGACGGCGGCTCGGGAGGCGGCGACGTTGTCGATCATCACGTGGTCGGCGGGGCCTCGCCGGTGGGGAGGTATCGGGCAACGGTGGTGTGATCGATCAGACGGCACTGGTCCGAGAGGCGTCGACGGTGGTGTGTAGGGAAGCGGTGAGGTCGTTGAGGGTGGGGTGCTGCCACAGCAATGTGGCCGGGAGCCTGACGTGGAGGCGGTGTTCGAGCCGGACCCGGATGGACATGGTCATTCGGGAGTCCAGCCCCATCTCGATCAGAGGGCGTCGGCGGTCGAACTCGTCGGCGGGGATCTGCAATTCGCGGGAGATCTCCCCGGTGGCGACATCGGTGACGTAGGCGTGCTGCTCGTCGGGGGTGAGGGTCGTCCAGTCCGGTGCGTCGTCGGCGTCGGTGGGGGCGGCGTCGGTGTCCTCGGGTGGACTCAGTTCGCTCAGTAGCGGCAGCGGTGTGGCGGCGCGGGCGGTGATGGGCAGGACGACGGCGTGGCGCAGGCCGTGGTGCAGGGCGTGCTCCCAGCATTGGAACGCCGTGTCCGCGGAGACGTCGCCGGTTCCGGAGGTGGACATCTCCTGGGCGAAGATGCCGGTCGCGGCGGCGTACAGGCCCAGGTCGCGCCAGCCGGGCCAGGCCATGGCGAAGGTGTCGGCGCCCCGGTGCAGGGCGAAGGCGTCCAGGAAGGCGTTGGCGGCGGCGTAGGCGCCCTGGCCGCTGCTGTGGATGAGCTGGCCGATGGATGAGTACAGCACGAGGAAGTCCAGGCTGCCGGGCGGGAACAGGTCGTGCAGCACGAGGGTGCCGTCGATCTTGGGGGCGAGGACGGCGTGCAGCGCATCAGGATCGAGTTGGGCGATGAGCCGGCTGACGCTGATGCCGGCGGTGTGGACGATCCCGCGGATCGGCGGCAGGTGGGCGGCCAGAGCGCCCAAGGCGGCCGCGGTGGCCTCGCGGTCGGCGACATCGGCCGTGGCCAGGTGGACGCCGGCGCCGCGGGCTTCCAGGGCGCGGACCGCGTCGATGCGGCCGCGGACGGCCGGCGGCTGTTCGTCGTCCCAGGCCGAGCGGGGCGGCAGCGGAGTGCGGTTGAGCAGGACGAGGCGCCGCGCTCCGCGGGTCAGCAGCCAGTGCGCGGTTTCGATGCCCAGGGCGCCCAGGCCGCCGGTGATCAGGTAGGTGCCCTCGGGCCGGCATGTCACGGCGCGGGTGGCGTTGGGGGCGAGGGCGGGGGGCGCGAGGCGGGCGATGTGGACGGTGGTGCCGTCGATGCGGTACGTGTCCTCGCCGCCGGTATCGGCCAGGACGGCGGCCAGGGTGGCGCCGTCGGGGTCGGTGGTTTCCAGGTCGATGTGGCCGGCCCACAGTTCGGGGTGCTCACCGGCCGCGGTGCGGCCGGCGCCGCGCAGCGCCGAATGAGCCAGGGCGCTGGGGGTGTCGGCGGTCGCGGTCCGATGGGTCAGGGCCCACAGGCGGGGGGACGGTCCCGCCGTCGTGCGGCTGAGGTGCTGGATCGTCCGGAACAGCAGCAAGGCGGCATCCTCGGCCGCGCCGGCGATGCGGTGGCGACCCCCGTCGTGGTCTGGGGCGGGCTGCGGGGCCGGGACCACCAGGACGGCGGTGGACGGGTCGGCCAGGCCGGGGCAGTCCGGCAGGCCCTCGGGAGTGGTGGTGGCCATGGGAATGCCCGCTTGGGCGAGCGCCCGATCCAGCCAAGCCGGAGGCGGCGTGCCGGGCGTGACCACGATCGCCTGCCGGGGTGGGGGCGCCGGGCTGGACGGCGTCCAGGGGCGCCAGTGGATCTGGTGGGTGATCTGGCGAGGTTCCGCCGGGCTTTCACCGGTACCGGTGCCCAAGGTGCTGAATGTCAGGTGGTGCACGGCGGCGACCAGGCGCGTGCCGGAGGCGTCGGTGATGGTGATGTCGATGCTGCCGTCCCCGGGGTCGCGCCGGACGTGGACGGCGGCGTCCTCGATGGGTTCGCCTTCGACGCTGACCCGGCCCACCGCGCTGGGCATGCGGGGTTCGGGGTCGTCCAGCAGGAGGACCGAACTGATGGTCATGGCGGCGTCCAGCAACGGAGCCCAGGTGGCGGCCGCGGCGTTGGCCGGCTGGGGGGCGTGGACGCGCGCGTGCAGCGTGTCTGGGCCGCGGCGCAGCTCGTTCACCTGCCAGTCGAACGCGAAACCCTCCACGCCCAGCGGGCTCAGCAGCTCCAGCAAGCGGTCGTGTTCCAGGACGGTGCCGCACTCCGCTGCCGGATCGGGTGGGTCGGGTGCGGGCTGGTCCGCCGCTGTCAGCTGGGCGGTGGTGTGGGTGAGCCAACCGGCGTCGGCGCCTTCGGTCTGGGAGAACAGGGTCACCTCGCCGTCGCGCAGGACCACCTGGATACGGCGGGCGGGCGAGATGGGCACGGGTGTGCGCAGGGCGATGTCGTGCAGGCCGTTGTGGTGGCCGCATTGCCGGGCCGCGTCCAGGAACGTGTTGACCACGACGGCGGCCGGGACGATGTCGACACCGTGCACCTTGTGTTCGTAGGTGAAGGGGCGGTGGGCGGCGTCCAGCCGGGTTTCCCACAGGCACTGTCCGCCGGCTCCTGCGATCTGTGTAGGCGTGCCCAGCAGGCTGCTGGAGCTGGGGTCGTGGCCGCCCGGCGGGACGAGCGGCTCGGCCCAGAACGGGGTGTGCTGCCAGCTGGTTCCGGGCAGGTCCAGCAGTTCACCGCTCCAGCGGGCCGTGCCGGTGTCGATGCGCATCCCCCCGCAGTGCAGGGCGGCCAGGTTGGCGAGGATCTCGGCGGTGCCGGCATCGCGGCGCAGGCTGTGCGCGATGGTGAAGTCGTCGATGTCGTGCTGCGCGGCGATCGTCTCGGTGATCGAGTGCGTGACGACGGGGTGCGCGGAGATCTCCAGGAACAGCCGGTGCCCGTCGGCGGCGGCCTCGGTGATCGCCTGGTGGAAGCGCACGGGGTTTCGCAGGTTCGCCTGCCAGTACGCCTCGTCACGGGCGACCTGGGCCCGGGGGTCATCCAGGGCCGTGGTGTACAGCGGGGCGGTGGGCTCGTGGACCGTCAGGTCGGCACTCGCCTTGGCGATGCCGGCCAGCAGCGGATCCATGTGGGCGCTGTGCGAGGCGACGGTGGTGCTGACCGGCCGGACGAACACCTCCCGCTCCTCCCACCGGCGGCACCATGCCTGGACCGTGTCGGTGTCGCCGGAGATGACGCAGGAGGCCGGTGAGGCGTGCACCGCCACCGTGACCGGCTCGCCGGCGAGCTGCCCGGAGACCTCGTCGGCGCTCAGGCCGACCAGAGCCATGGTTCCGGCGCCTTGGGCGGCGCGCATCAACAGGGACCGCCGGCAGGCCAGGCGGGCGCCGTCGGCCAGGGAGAGCACGCCGGCGGTGACGGCCGCCGCGATCTCCCCCAGGGAGTGTCCGATCACCGCGGCCGGCCGCGTACCGTACGACCGCCACACCGCGGCCAGCCCGGCCTGCGTCAGGAACGTCAGCGCCTGGATGTGGGCGACGTCCTCCAATGGATCATTGATGGCCGCCCGGCGGGCGTCGATGCCCAGTTCCCCGGCGAAGATGGGCTCGACCTCGGACAGGACCTGCTCGAACGCCTCCTCGGCCAGCAGGTCGCGTCCCATTCCGGTCCAGTGCGAGCCCTGCCCCGAGAACACCCACACCGCATCGGCCGGCTTCTCCGTGACCACCCGGGCCGCGGCGACACCCTGGCCGGCCTGGCCGTCGCCGAGCGTTCGCAGTCGCTCGACGAGTTCTTCGTGGCCCGCGGCGACGACCGCGCCGCGCCATACCAGCGACGACCGGCGTGCCATCAGGGTGTGCGCCACCGAGGTCAGGTCGGGCCTGGTGGCGGCGGCGTCCAGATGCGCGGCCAGGTCGGCGGCGCCGGCGCGCATGCCCTGCTCGGACATCCCCGAACACACGAACATCCGCGCCGGCTCAGCCGAACACGCGGCCCGGGACTCGGTGCCGTCCTGGACGACCGCGAGGCCACCGACGGCGCTCTTACGGTGGCGCGGCTGGGGGGCGGGTGCCTGCTCAAGTACGACGTGGCCGATGGTGCCGCCCGCGCCGAAGCTGGACACCCCGGCGCGGCGTGGGCGGGCACGCTCCGGCCAGGGTGTGGTGTCGGCCACCACCTGAAGGCCGGAGGTGGACCAGTCCAGAGCCGGGTTGAGCGAGTCTGACGCTCCGACGGTGGGCGGAATGACGCCGGCGCGCAGGCAGAGCACCGTCTTGATCAGTCCGGCCACGCCGGAGGCGGCCTCCAGATGGCCGATGTTCCCTTTCACCGAGCCGATCAGGCACGGATCGCCGTTCGGCCGCGCACCGCCGATGACCTCCGCCAGCGCGGTCGCCTCGACCGAGTCGCCCACCGGTGTGCCGGTGCCGTGTGTCTCCACATAGTCCAGGTCCCTCACATCGACCCCGGCCCGGGCGTACGCGGTGCGCAGCATGTGGGCCTGGGCGGAGGCAGAGGGAGCCATCATGCCGAGCGTCCAGCCGTCCTGGTTGACGGAACTGCCCAGGATGACGGCGAGGACCCGGTCACCGTCAGCCTGGGCGTCCGCCAGGCGCTTGAGAACGAGCACGCCCACGCCCTCACCGCGCCCGTAGCCGTCGCCATCGGCGGCGAACGGCTTGCTCATGCCGTCCGGCGAGAGTGTCCCGGCATCGTCGAAGCCGAGCATCGGCGCCGGACCGATCATCAGGTGCGTCCCGCCGGCCAGCGCCAACGGGATCCGGCCGCTCTGCAGGTGCTGCACTGCCAGGTGCACCGCCGAAAGACTCGACGTGCAGGCAGCGTCCACGGTCATGCTCGGCCCGTGCAGGTCGTACAGGTGGGAGATCCGGTTGGGCACGCAGTAATAGAACGCTCCGGACATCCGCAGCCCGTCGGCTTCGGGAAGGTTCACCAGCAGTTGGCGGCCGTAGTCGCTGTCGGCCATGCCGATGAACACACCGGTGTCGGTGCCGGCGATGCTGCGCGCGGGAATCCCGGCGTGCTCCAGTGCCCTCCACGTGGCCTCCAGCGCCAACCGTTGTTGGGGATCCATGACCCGGGCCTCGCGGGGGGAGATTCCGAAGAACTGTGCGTCGAAGCCCTGGATGTCATCCAGGAACGAGCCGGACCGCACGGTGCGGCGCAGCACCCCGTCGACCTCCGGACTGGCGGCGCGGAACGGCTCCCAGCGCTCGGACGGCACCGGACCGACAGTCCGGCGGCCGTCCATCATCAGTTGCCAGAGCGCATCGACCGTCTCGATGTCCGGCGGCAGGCGGAATCCCATCCCCAACACGGCGACGGGGCATCCTGGAAGGTCCATGCTCGACATTTCATCGCCTTTCTTTGGGTGGGTCGTGCACGATGCCGTGACGGCGAGCTCGCTACCGGGCCAGGCGAGGAGCAGGTCAGCACCGATGGCGCGGAAGCCCGTGACGGGCCATCTGAGGAACCGGCGGGTGCGTGTCGCGAGTCGTCCACGTCGGCCGCGCCACTCTTCCCTTGTCTTCCTGCGCTGTTTACGCCTCTGTCTTGCCCCTATTAACCGGTGCCGTTGCGTATATGCGGGTGATGGACCGGAAAAATGTCGCTTTTCAGAGATGTGTCGCGCTTTGTCGCCACGCGTCGGGTGGTGTTTCAGGCGTCACGGGCGCGGGTCGTCCTCCGCGAGTAGGGGGGCGACGGCCCTTCGCATGGTTTCGCTCGGGTCGGGCAGGCCCGTCCAGCGGCACCATGCCGCGGCCGCCTGTGCCACCAGCATTCCGTCGCCGTTGGAAGCCCGCATTCCGCGGGCGCGCGCCCGGCGCACCAGTTCGGTCTCGGCGGGGATGTACACGACGTCGAAAACGGCGGCCGACGGCCCGAGGAGGTCGATGTCGACGACCGGTCCCGGGGACAGCATGCCCACGGAGGTGGCGTTGACGAACAGGTCGGCCTCCGCCAGCCGGTCGCGGGCCACCGGGTCGCCGAAGGCGAGGGCCTCGATGGAGGCGGCGTCGCCGAGGTCGTCCGCGAGCCGGCGCGGCAGGGCGGCGTCGAGGTCCAGGACGCTCAGGCGGCCCGCCCCGGCGGTGGCCAGGCCGTAGACGGCGGCGTGGCCGACGCCGCCGGATCCGGCGACGACCACGGACAGTCCCTTGACGTCCCCGCCGAGGCACTTCCGGACACCGGCCATGAACCCCAGGACGTCGGTGTTGAAGCCGATCAGCCGGCCGCCGGGACCGGCGGCGACGCTGTTGACCGCGCCGATGCGCCGGGCGTCGGGCTCGATCTCGTCGAGCAGGTCCATCACGAGCAGCTTGTACGGCGCGGTGATCTGGAATCCCATCCACCGGTCGCGGCGCGCCTCGGCGACCTGCTCGGCGAGGCCGGCCTCGTCGACCTCGCGCAGCTCGTACCGGGCGTCGACGCCCGCCGCCTCGAACGCCGCGTTGTGCATGGCCGCGGAGTGCCGCCGCCGCAGCGGCCGGCCGAAGAGCGCGACTGTGCGCATGTTTCCTCCTGTGCTGGTCGGGGTCACCGGCCGCTGAACCGGGGCGGCCGCTTGTCGAGGAACGCCTTCGCGCCCTCCAGTACGTCGTCGGTGGCGAACACGGCCTCCGATCCGTCGAGCTCGTGGGCGAGGCCGTCCTCCAGGGAGGTCTCCGTGGAAAGGGCGAGCAGCCTCTTCGCGACGCGCATCGCGACGGGCCCGCGCGCGGCGAGCGTCTCGGCCATCCGGCGCGCGGCGTCCACCGCGTCCCCGTCGTCGACGACGCGGGTGACCAGCCCGATGGCGAGCGCCTCGGCGGCGTCGACGGGCTCGCCGAGCAGGATCATCTCCTTGGCGCGCGCCTGCCCGATCACCCGCGGCAGCCGCTGCGTGCCGCCGCTGCCCGGTGTCACTCCGAGCTTCAGCTCTGGCATCCCGAGTTTGGACCGGCGGGTCGCGATCCGGAAGTCGCAGCACAGCGCCAGTTCGAGGCCGCCGCCGAGGGCGTGGCCCTCGATGGCGGCGATGGTCGGCACCTCAAGCGCGGCGAGCTGCCGGTAGACCAGCCTCTCCAGGAGCAGCTTGTCCTCGGCGACACGCCCGTGCAGGGTCCGGAACTCGGCGATGTCGGACCCGGCGCAGAATGCCCTGCCGCCGGCGCCGTGCACGATGACCGCCCGGACCCGCGTGTCGTGCGCCACCGCGCGGAGCGCTGTGCGCAGCTGCCGCGTCAGCTCGCGCGACACCACGTTCATCGGCGGGTTGTCCAGGACGATCTCGGTGCACTCCCCGCCGACCAGATGCACGAGCGCGGTCATGACGCCGCTCCGCGCATGGTGAGGTCGCGCGCCAGCCCCATCGGCCCGGCGGTGAACAGCCGCGGGTCCATCATGGCCGGCGTGCCCGCGACGGCGGGTTCGATGTCCATGTGGGCCAGCACGTCCTTTTCCACATCGATTCCGGGCGCCACCTCGATCAGTTCGAGCCCGCGGGACGTCAGCTCGAACACCGCGCGCTCGGTGATGTATCTGACCGACTGGCCCTTCTCCGCCGCCAGCCGCCCGTTGAAGCTGATCTCGGTCACGGTGTCGACGAACTTGCGGTGCCGGCCTTCGCGCAGGATGGTGAGCGCGCCGTCCTCGACGGCCACCCGGAGCCCGCCGGCGGTGAAGGTGCCGACAAAGCACAACCGCTTCGTCCGCGCGCTGATGTTGATGAACCCGCCGGGTCCGCGGGGGCGTTCGTCGAAGGCGTGCACATTGACGTTTCCGGACCGGTCGACCTGCGCGAACGACAGGCTGGCGATGTCGAGCCCCCCGCCGTCGTAGAAGTCGAACATGGAGGGCTGCTCAAGCCGCGCCTGGTAGTCCCGCCCGGCGCCGCCGTCGCCGCCGGACGCCGGGACTCCGCCGAAGATCCCCTGCTCGACGGTGAGCGTCAGCGCGTCCTCGACGCCCTCCTCGGCGGCGATCACGCCGATCTGCTGCGAGATGCCGAAGCCGAGGTTGCAGATGTCGCCGGGGCGGAACTCCATGAAGGACCGCCGTGCGATGACTTTGCGGACGTCCGGCGGCGAGGCGTCCTGCGGCGAGACGGCGGCGGACGGCGCGCGCAGTTCTCCGGAGTAGTAAGGCGAGTACGCGGTCGCGTAGGTCTGGCGCTGCCCGGCGTCCACATAGACGAGGTCGACGAGGGCGCCCGGGACGCGGACGTCCGCCGGACGCAGGGAGCGCCGCGCCGCGAGCCGCTCGACCTGGACGACGACCCTGCCGCCGCTGTTGTGCGCGGCCATCGCCAGCGCGAGCGAGTCGCCGAGGATCGGCTCGCGCTCGAAGGTGAGGTTGCCGTCCTCGTCCGCCGTGGTGGCCCGCAGGACCGCGACGTCGATGGGCAGCGCACGGTAGAACAGCCACGTCCGGCCGGCCAGTTCGACCAGCTCGACGAGGTCCTCGGTGGTCCGGGCGTTCTGCTTGCCGCCGGTCTGCCGCGGGTCGACGTACGTGCCGAGGCCGACGTGCGTGATGTGGCCGGGCCGCCCGGCCGCCATGTCGCGGCACAGCGCCGAGAGCACGCCCTGCGGTAGCGAGTAGGACTCCAGCGCGCCGTCCGCCACGAGGGCGCCGAGCCGGGGCTCGTTTCCGATGTTGCTGCCGATGGTCCGGCGCGCGAGGCCCGGCAGAGCCAGTTGCGAGAACCCGGCGTCGGCGAAGTCTCCGAGGCCGACGACTCGGACGGTGGTCAGATCGCGCGGACGGCCGGTCTCGCCGAACCGCGCCGCCAGCGCGTCGATGAACGCCTGCGGCACACCGTGCCCGGCGCCCGAGCCCCCGACCCAGACGGCGTCGCCGTCGTGGACGAGCGCGAGCGCGTCCTGGACGGTCCCGATGATCGGGCTCATGGCATCAGCCCCCCGCTGTTGGGGTTGAGGGTCTGGCCGAGAAGCAGCGCGGAGGCGTCCGACAGGAGGAACACCACGCAGTCGGCGACCTCCGCGGGCTCGCCGAACCGGCCCAGCGGAAGCTCGGCCATCCGCCTGCGGCCGACCTCGCCCGCCATGACGGCGCGGCCCATGTCGGTGTTGGTGACGCCGGGCGCCACGCTGTTGGCGCGCACCCCCCGCTGCCCGAACTCGCGGGAGATCGACTTGGCGAGCGCGATGAGCCCGGCCTTGGCGCTCGCGTAGTGCGCGACACCCGGCCAGCCGATCTGGCCCAGGCGGGACGCGATGTTCACGATGCTGCCCGACCCGCGCTCCAGCATTCCCGGCAGCACCGCCTGGCTGGCGTGGAAGGCCGCGGTCAGGTCGGTGGCGATGACGCGGTCCCACTCCTGCGCGGTCGTCTCCAGGAACGGTGATTCGGGCATGATGCCCGCGTTGTTGACCAGCCCGTCGACTCTGCCGAACCGCCGCTCGGCCGCCGCGACGAACTTGAACACCTGGTCGCGTTCCGTCACGTCGCAGCGGTGCACGTCCGCCTCGACACCGAGGGCGCGGGCCTCCTCGGCGGCGCTCTTGGCCCCGGCCTCGCTCTCCCGGTGGGCGATCGCGACATCGGCGCCGGCCGCCGCCGCGGCCAGCACGACCGCCCGTCCCACCCCTCTGCCGCCCCCGGTGACCGCTACCACCCGGCCGTGCAGCGGACCCGACTCGTTTCGATCCGGCATGTCCCACTCCTGTAAGCGCTTTCAATTTTGAGTTACCATCCCACAGCGTGATGACCACTTCAAGACCCCTCCCGGCCGGACGCGTCGTCGACGTCCACGCGCACGCCGTCCCGGCGGCCCTGCTCGCCGTGATGGAGCGCGGCGGGCGCGGCTCGCGACTGCCCGTCCTCACCGGCGACCGGCGCATCCGGTTCGGCTCGCGGCTGACGCCGCCCGTGCCCGGGGCCCTCACCGACGTGCGCGCGCGCATCGCGGAGATGGACCGCACCGGCGTCGACCTCCAGGTCGTCTCTCCGTGGATGGAGCTGAGCCCGGACGAGCTCGCCCCGGACGCGGCCGCGGAGTTCCTGGACGCGCTGGACGAGGCCATGGCGGCGGTGGTGGCCGTGCGGCCCGACCGTCTGGCCGCCCTGAGCCTGCTCGATCGGCAGGATCCCGGGGCGGCGGCGCTCCGGCTCAGGCGCGCGGCGGCGCGTCCGGGCTTCGCCGGCGGCGAGCTCGCGGCGGGCGGAACCGGGCCGCGGCTGGATGACCGGCGCTGGGACCCGCTCTGGCGGGCCGCGGCCGACACGGGCGCGCCGATCCTGCTCCATCCCTGGCGGGCGGTGTCCCCGGCGGGCCTTGGCGGCGACCGGCTCGGCGACATCGTGGACAACCCGGCGCAGTCCACGGCGGTCGTCGCCGCCATGATCCTCGCGGGCGTCCTCGACCGCTTTCCCGCCCTGCGTCTATGCGTGGTCCATGGCGGCGGCTTCCTCCCCTACCAGGCCGGCAGGCTCGACGCGATAGCCCGTCTCCGGGCCGACTGGACCGATGACCGCGTGCCGCCGAGCACGGCCCTGCGGCGGCTCTACTACGACTCCCTCACCCATTCGGGGGCGTCGCTGTCGTGGCTGGTCGACTTCGCCGGAAGCGATCACGTGGTCCTCGGCAGCGACTATCCCTTCCCCACCGGCGACCCCGAGGCCGTCGCGGCGGTGGCGGCGGCTCCGGGCCTGACCCCCGTCCAGCGCGGCGATGTGCTCGGCGGCACCGCCGCCGGCCTCCTCGGCCGCCGATCCTTGACAGCGCCGATCTCCGTGAAATAGAAAGCGCTTACAGAAACTCATAGGAGGTTCCCCATGGACCAGGTGCGCATCGGCATCATCATGAACGGCGTCACGGGACGCATGGGCACGCGGCAGCACCTCGACCGGTCCATCGTGGCGATCCGGGAGCAGGGCGGGCTCGCGCTCCAGGACGGCCGCCGGCTGGTCCTCGACCCGATCCTGGTCGGGCGCAATCCGGCCAAGCTGGAGGAACTCGCCCGCCGCTACGGCATCGACCGCTGGACGGCCAGCCTCGACGACGCGCTCGCGAACGACGACGACGCGATCTACTTCGACGCGCAGACGACCAGCATGCGGGCCGAGTCGGTGCGCAAGGCCATCGCCGCGGGCAAGCACGTCTTCTGCGAGAAGCCGACGGCCGTCTCCCTCGACGAGGCGCTGGAACTCGCCCGGCTCGCCCGGGAGGCCGGCGTCAAGCACGGCGTCGTCCAGGACAAGCTGTTCCTGCCCGGCATCCGCAAGCTCAAGAGGCTGGTCGACGGCGGCTTCTTCGGCACGATGCTGAGCTTCCGGCTGAACTTCGGCTACTGGGTGTTCGAGGGCGACTGGCAGCACCCCAACCGCCCGTCATGGAACTACCGCAGCGAGGACGGCGGGGGCCTCGTCCTGGACATGTATCCGCACTGGCGCTACCTGATCGACAACGTCGTCTCGCCGATCAAGTCCGTCCTCTGCCACAGCGCGATCCACATCCCGAAGCGCTGGGACGAGGAGGGCAAGGCGTACGACTCCACGGCCGAGGACGCCGCCTACGGCCTGTTCGAGCTGGAGAACGGCGTCACCGCCCAGTTCACGACGTCCTGGGCCACCCGCCCCTACCGCGACGAGATCGGCGAGTGGCAGCTCGACGGCACGCACGGCAGCGCGGTCGCCGGGCTCCGCGAGTGCCGGGCCCAGGCGCGGGCCAACACGCCGATGCCGGTGTGGAACCCCGACATCCCCAACCCGATCGACTTCCGGGCGGGCTGGCTGGAGGTGCCCGACAACGAGCAGTTCGAGAACGCGTTCCGCGCCCAGTGGGAGATGTTCCTGCGGCACGTGGTCGAGGACGCGCCGTTCGACTGGGACCTGATGGAGGGCGCGAAGGGCGTCCAGCTCGCCGAGCTGGCGCTACGGTCGTCGCGCGAACGTCGCTGGATCGACGTTCCGGAGCTGGTGGTCGAGCCCGCGTGACCTCGATCCTGCTGCCCTCCGGCACCCGGCTGGAGAAGTACACGCCGCGGGGTCCGTCCCGGGCCCTGGCGACCCGCCGCGACGCGCCGCGCACGCGCCGTTCGTACGCGGCCGCGCACGTCGTGGCCGATCCGCTGGCCTCCACGGACCCGGTGCTCGATCCGGTGGTCGACTGGGACGCGACGCTGGCCTTCCGGCATCACCTGTGGGACCTCGGCCTCGGCGTCGCGGAGGCGATGGACACCGCGCAGCGCGGGATGGGGCTGCCGCCCGCCCGCGTCCGGGAGCTCATCGAGCGGTCGTGCCGGGAAGCGGCGAGCCGCGGCGCGCCCATCGCGTGCGGCGCGGGCACCGACGACCTGCCGGACGACCGGCCCGTCACCCTGGGGGAGATCGAGCGGTCCTACCTCCGCCAGTGCCGGTGGATCGAGGACGCGGGCGGGCAGGCCGTGCTGATGGCCAGCCGGGCGCTCTGCCGCACGGCGCGGTCGGCCGAGGACTACCTGTCGGTCTACTCCACCGTGCTCGGCTCGCTGACGCGGCCGGCGATCCTGCACTGGCTCGGCGACATGTTCGACCCGCGGCTCGGCGGCTACTGGGGCACGCGCGACCTCGACGCCGCCGCCGACACCGTCGTCCGGCTGGTCTCGGAGAACGCGCCGGCGGTGGACGGTGTCAAGGTCTCCCTGCTCGACGCCGGGCGCGAGGTCGCCCTGCGCCGCCGGCTCCCCGCGCCGGCGACGGTGTTCACCGGGGACGACTTCAACTATCCCGAGCTCATCAAGGGCGACGACCGGGGCCACAGCGACGCGCTGCTCGGCGCCTTCGACGCGATCGCACCGCTGGCGTCCGAGGCGCTGGCGCTCCTCGACGAGGGCGACGCCGACGGCTTCGACCGCGTGCTGGCGCCGACCGTGCCGCTGTCGAGAGCGATCTTCGAGGCCCCGACGTACCACTACAAGACGGGCATCGTCTTCCTCGCCTACCTGCGCGGGTTCCAGCCGCACTTCGTCATGCTCGGCGGACACCAGGGCGCCCGTTCCCTCAACCACCTCTCCCGCCTGTTCCGGCTCGCCGACGAGGCGGGGCTCATCGAGGACACCGAACTCGCGGCCGGCCGCATGCTCACCGTGCTCGCGGCCGCGGGGATCGACGGAAGGAGCGGCGCGTGAGCATCGAACGGCTCAGCGTCAACCAGATCACGGTGAAGCACTGGTCGTTCGAGGAGACCGTGCGCGGGCTGGCCCGCCACGGGATCGGCTGGCTCGGCGCCTGGACGGGGCCCGTGGAGGAGTACGGCACACGGCGGGCGGCGGCGCTGCTGCGCGACCACGGGGTGAAGGTGTCCAGCGTCTGCCGCGCCGGGTTCTTCACCGGCCGCAACCCAGACGGGGGCGGGCTCGACCGTGAGGCCAACCGCCGGGCCGTCGAGCTGACCGCGGCGATCGGCGGGGACGTGCTCTACCTCGTCAGCGGCGGTGTGCGCGACGACCTGGACCTGCCGCGGTCACGCGAGGCCGTGGCCGAGGGCATCGCCGAGCTGGTGCCGTACGCGGCGTCGGCGGGCGTCCGGCTCGCCGTCGAGCCGCTGCACCCGATGATGTGCGCCGAGCGGTCGGTCACGGTGACCCTCGGCCAGTCGCTCGACATCGTGGAGCGGTTCGAGCCCGCGCACGTCGGGCTCGCCGTGGACACCTACAACGTCTGGTGGGACCCCGCCCTCCACGCGTCCCTGGCCCGCGCCGGCGACCGGATCATCGGCTACCAGGTCTGCGACTGGCTGGTGCCCCAGCCGCATCCGACGTTCGGGCGAGGGATCCCGGGCGAGGGCGCCATCGACATCCCCTCGATCACCCGCGCGGTCGGCGCCGCCGGCTACACCGGTCCGATCGAGGTGGAGATCTTCAACGAGGGCGTGTGGGCGACGGACCCCGACGACGTCCTCGCGACGGTCGTCGCGGGCTTCGGCCGGCACGTCCTGGGCTGAGCCGGCGAGCGTCCCGGCGAGCGCCCTGGTAAGCGCCCTGGTGAGCCTCCGGCGCAGGCCGGGGGCTCACCGGGGCGCCGCAGCGCTGGCGCGCCTCGCCAGCGTCCCTTCGACCTCCACCACGTGCCGGGGGGACGGGGGACGCAGGGCGAGGTCCATCGCCGTCTCGCCGACCCGCTCCAGCGGGATCTCCACCGTGGCCAGCGGAGGCACCGCGTCGACCGCCGCGGGCAGGCCGCCGAACCCGGTCACCGACACCTCGTCCGGGACGGCGATCCCGTTCGAGCGCAGCCACGACATCGCGCCGAACGCCATCACGTCGGCGAGGGTCATCAGGCATCCCGGCGGGTTCGGGCGGCTCATCAGCGTCTGCGCTCCCGACAGCCCGCCCTCGCGCGACAGGTCGGTGTAGACGATGTCGTCGCGGCTCAGGACGATGCCGTGGTCCTTCAGGCCCTGCCGCAGACCCTGGAGGCGGTCCCGCACGGCGAGGAGCCGCAGCGGACCGGCGACCACGCCGAACGAGGTGTGCCCGAGCTCCACCATGGCCCCGGCCAGCCCGCGCATGCCGCCGATGTTGTCGATCTGGACGAGGTGGCCGATGTCGCGGCCGCGCGTCACCGAGACGACCGATCCGCCGGACTCCTGGTAGGCCGCCAGCTCGGCCCGCATGGCGGCGTTGTGGGCGGTGTCGCGGAAGGCGCTGCCAGCGAGGACGAGCGCCCTGACCCGCTGGCCGATGAGCCGTTTGACGTATTCGAGCTCGCGGGCCGGGTCGCGGTAGGTGCACACCATGCTGACCAGGAGGTCCTCCCGCTCGGCCACCGAGATGACCCCGCCGCTCAGCATGGCGAAGTAGCTGTCGCGGACGTCGTGGACGACGAGCCCGACGTTCGTCGAGGACGATGTGGCGAGCGCGCGGGCGTGGGGGTTGGCCCGGTAGCCCAGCTCGGCCGCGGCGGCGAGTACCCGCTCGCGCAGCGCGGCCCGGCCGCCGTAGTCCGGGTCGCTCAGCATCCGCGACGCCGTCGCGATGGAGACGCCGGCGCGCGCGGCGACGTCCTGCAGTCGGACCAGGGTGCGGTCGGCCATGGAGTCGCTTCCTTCCGGGTGCGGTCCGTCTATCGTGGCCGAATCCGTAAGCGCTTACAACTCCGCCTCCTGACGCGCGTCACCGCGCCGATTCACGTTGCTAGCGACAGAAGCTGAAAACGCTTGCCGCGGAGCAGGGCCGCTCTCCTGCGGGCGACCCTGCTCCGCGGCACTCACGGCCAGTGGGCGCCGTCAGCCGCCGGGAACCGCCGTCAGCCGCCGTCGCCCCCCGGGAGCCGCATCAGGCGCTGGATATTGCGGTGGTAGATCTGATCGCGTGCGGTGTCGGTGATGTCCAGCGCGTCGAGGACGCGGATGGTCTCGCGGACGTAGAGCGGGCCGCCCTCCGGGTCGAAAGGGCAGTCGGTGCCGAAGAGCACGTGGTCGGCGCCGAAGAAGTCCAGGCCGCAGCGGGTTCCGATGGCGGAGCCGGACAGGGAGGTGTCGGCGTAGAACCGGTGGAAGTGGTCGAGCAGCCGACGGGGCGCGCTCCGCAGGCGCTCGTGCTCCTCGCCGGAGGTGCGGCTGCCGAGCTGGTCGCTCCAGCCCAGCCCGATCCGGCCCTCCAGATACGGGATCATGGCGCCCATGTGGTGGGTGATGACCTTGAGGTCGGGGTGCCGTTCGAACAGGCCGGAGAAGACCAGGCGGGCCATGGCCGCGCTCGTCTCGTACGGCCAGCCGAACGCCCACCAGATCTCGTACTGGGAGGTGTCCTCGGTGGCGTAGTCGGCGAACCCGGCGGTGCGCGCCGGATGCATCCAGACGGGCAGATCGCGCGCGGCCATCGTGTCGAACACGGGCCGGAACTCGGGGTCGTCCAGGGGGCGTCCGTTGACGTTGGTGAACACCTGCACGCCGCGGGCCCCGAGCTCGTCGATGGCGAACGCCATCTCGCCGGGGACGGCGTCCGGAGCGTTCATCGGCAGCGACGCGACGAAGGCCGGGAACCGGTCGGGGTACTTGTCGCACAGCTCGCGCATCGACTCGTTGGCGAGCCGCGCCAGCGCCGGGGACTCGGCCGGGCCCGCGAGCAGCTCGATGGGCGGCGAGGAGAGCGTGAGCACCTGCTGGTAGCCGTCGCCGAACTCGTCCATGATCCGCAGCCGCTCGTCGACGTCGTGCAGCGCGGGCAGCTCCAGCCAGCGTTTGAAGGCCGACGGGTCGGCGATCTGCCGCATCCGCTCGAAGTACGGCTGGGGAAGGATGTGGCTGTAGGCGTCGATCTTCATCGGTTTCCTCTCGTTACCTGCGGAACCCAGCGGGTGAGCCTTCGGTCGACGGCCTGCACCAGGCCCACCGCGCCGAGCGCGACCGCGATGATCACCAGGAGGACGGCCAGGACCCCGGCGCCGTCGAACCTCCCGCCCGCCTGGGTGACGACCCGGCCCAGGCCGACGACGGCGATGAACATCTCGCCGTTGATCATTCCGGTGACGGCGCGCCCGACGCCGAGCCGGACACCCGCCATGATCATGGGCGCGGCGGCCGGCAGCATGACGCGCAGCATCAGCTGGGTCTCGCCGGCGCCGTAGGAGCGCGCCATCTCCACCAGGTGCGCCGGCACGGACTGGATCGCCGACGCCGTGTTGATGACGATGACGAACATCGCGTACATGACCACGACGGCGACGATCGAGCCGCGGCCCTCTCCGAGCAGCGAGAAGAAGATCGGCGCGAAGACCAGCGACGGCGCGGTGAGCAGCGCGTACACGTACACGCCGAGGGCCGCCTCGACCTTGCGGTAGCGGCCCATGGCGGCCCCGACGACCAGGCCGGCGACCAGGGACAGGGCGAACCCCAGGACCAGGTTGACGAGGCTGTCGCGCAGGCTGCTGAAGATCAGCCCGCTGGACGCCATGTCGGCCAGCCGGCGCACCACCGCGCTGAGCGGGGGGAAGAACGACGCGTCCGACAGCCGTCCGATCAGCTCCCAGGCGGCTGCGGCGGCGGCCAGGCTGACGGGGGCCGCGGGCAGGCGCCGCCAGGACGGCCGGCCGCGTCCTCCGCGTGCGGCGCCGCGGCGTTCGGCGAGTGCGCTCATCGGGCCGCCTTCGCCGGGCGGTGCTCCTCGTGCATGTCGCGCAGCCGGTCCCACAGGTACGCCGTGATCTCGACATAGCGGCTGGAGCGTTCGAGGGCGCCGACGTCGTTGGAACGCGGCCGTTCCAACGGAATGGGGACGATCTCGGCGATCTGGCCGGGGCGGGCGCTCATCAGGACGACGCGGTCGCCCAGCAGGACCGCCTCCTCCATGCTGTGGGTGATGAACACGACGGTCAGCCGGTGCTCCTCCCAGATGGACAGCAGCTCCTCCTGGAGCAGGCGGCGGGTCTGCTCGTCCACCGCGCCGAACGGCTCGTCCATGAGCAGCACCTGCGGCCGCACGGCGAGGGCGCGGGCGATGCCCACGCGCTGCTGCATGCCGCCGGACAGCTCACCCGGCCGTTTGGTCTCGAAGCCCGACAGCCCCACCATGCCGATCAGCTCGCGCGCGCGTTCCTCGCGCTCGGCGCGGCCGACGCCGCGCATCCGGAGCCCGAAGGCCACGTTGTCCAGGACGGTCGCCCAGGGGAGCAGGGCGAAGTTCTGGAAGACCATGCTGCGGTCGGGCCCCGGCCCGCGCACCGGTTCGCCGTCGATGACGATGTCGCCGCCGTCCCAGGGGATGAGGCCCGCGACGGCCTTCAGCAGCGTGGTCTTGCCGCAACCGCTGGGCCCGAGCACCGTCAGGAACTCGTTGCGGCGGACGTCGAGGTCGACGTCGTGCAGCGCCTCGACGGCCCCGCCGTCCTGACCGGTGAAGGTCTTGCGCAGTCCACGGATCTCGATCATCGGTCGCTCCTTGCCGTGGTGGTCCGTGCCCATCGGGTCAGCTTGCGTTCGGCCCACCGCGCGAGGGAGATCAGCAGCAGCGCCTCCGCCACGATGATCACGATGGTGCCGTACAGGAGGGGGGCCTGGAACAGGCCGCGGTACTCCAGGATCATTCCGCCGAGCGCGTCGGAGACCATGAGCAACTCGACGATCACCATGCCGGTGACCGCGCGTCCGAGGCCCAGCCGGATGCCCGTCATGATCGCCGGGAGCGCGCCCGGCAGCAGGACCCGCGTCCAGATGCGCCGCTCGCCGGCCCCGAACGAGCGGGCCATCTCGATGAGCGCCGGATCGACCTGCCGGACCCCGGCGCGGGCGTTCACCACCACCATCACGATCGAGAAGATCGTGACGAGGATGACCCGCGAGGCCAGCCCGAAGCCCACCGCCATCACCAGCAGCGGGATGATCGCCGCCATCGGGGTGACCAGCAGGATGTTGAGGTAGACGTCCGCCAGCCGCTCCAGCGCGCGGAACCGGCCGAGCAGGATGCCCGCCGGCACGCCGGCGGCGACGGTGACGCCGAAGCCGAGGACCAGCGCCTGGTTGCTGACGTACATGGCCCGCCACAGCTCCCCGCTGCCCAGCAGCTCGACCGTCGCCTCGACGGTCTCGAAGAAGCCGGGGATCAGCAGGCCGCCGCGCTGCCGGACGTAGAGCTCCCAGCCCGCCGCGAGCACGACGAACGTCAGCAGCTGGTACGGCAGGTTTCGGTCGGCGATGCGCCGCAGGACGCCGGGCCGCCGCGCCGGGCGGGGCCCCGCCCTGGTCCCGGACCGTCCGCGCGGCGACCGGGCCTTCGTCGCGGCGGTCATGCGGCCGCGCCCACGAAGGTCAGGTCGGCCGCGTCCCTCGCGGTCATGCCCCGGTCGATCACGCCGGCCCGGACGAAGAAGTCGATGGTGCCCTGGACGTTCCGCTCCGTCAGGGCCCTCGCGTTGAACAGCTTGGCCTGGACGTACCGTTCGGCGACCTCCGCCATCTCGGCGCCGCCCTCCTCCGGCAGGTACCTGGCCGCGAGCCCCACCAGGTACCGCGGATCCTTGTTGATCTTCGCGTGCTCGTCGGCGAGTGCGCTCACGAAGACCTGCGCCACGTCCCTGTGCTCGGTGATGAAGTCCGTGTTGGCGTAGACGGTCTGCGGGTGCAGGTCCGGCAGGCTCCTGGCGAAGTCGACGATCTTGGCGAACCGGGCTCCTCCGGACGCCTTCTTCTCCAGGGCGACCGCGTCGGCGACCTCCAGCGCCGTCGCGTCGATCCGGCCGGTGACGAGCGCCTGGGCGCGGACGTCGGAACCGCCGATCGTCAAGTATTTGGGACGATCGCCGGAGCCGCAGTTGGCCTTCACCCACTCCTTGATCATCGCGGTGGCGGTCGCGCCCTCGCTGAAGATCCCGAGCGGGCGCCCGACCAGCTGGCCGCAGGAGGAGATGCCGGGCTTGCCGTAGACCGCCCACTGGTTGCCGATCGCATCAGCGATGATCTTGATGGGCGCGTCGCGTTCGACGGCGAGCAGGGCGGAGCTCGTCGCCTCCGCCGAGATCGCGTAGTCGCCCTTGGCCAGCCCCTCGATGGTCAGCTCGGGTTCGGCCAGCTCAACGACCTTGACCGTGTGGCCCTGCCGGCGGACGACGTCGATGGCGGCGAGGATCGGCACGGTCGTGATGTCCGGCTCCGTGATCGCGATCTTGAATGAGAGCTTTCCGTCCTCCTTGACCTCGGCCGCGCCTCCGCCGCCGCAGCCGGCCAGAGTGCAGAGCGTCGCGAGCGCGGCGAACCGTCTGAGAAGAGTTCGGGCGTGCACAGCCTCCTCCTTCGAGGTCGCGCCGTTGGCCCCGGCCCTGCACCGATCTGCGAAGACTGAGGTCACCGGCTAGGCAAACGTATGCCTTGCCTGGGCATGTTAGTGAGCTGGACCATCCTTCTGTCAAGAAAAGCCCGGAATATAGGTGCAAACGGGCCGTGAGACGTTGTTCTCCGCCGCCGCTCCGTGGCATAGTTAGGAAAACGTTCTCCTAGGGAAGTGATCGTGAGCTCACTGGCGGAAGTCGCCCGCGTGGCGGGAGTGTCGGTCTCCACCGCGTCACGGGTGCTGGCCGGATCCAGCCACCCCATCTCGGCCAAGACGCGGGCCAAGGTCATGGCGGTCGCCGACGAGCTGGGCTACTCGCCCAGCGCCCTGGCCCGCGCCCTGGTCTCGCGCAGCAGCCGCCTCCTGGGCGTGCTCGTGAGCGACATCGTCAACCCCTACTTCTCCGTCATCGCCCGCGGGGTGGACGATGTGGCCAGCCGCGCGGGCTACGTCACGATGCTGTGCAACGTCGACCGCCGCACCACCACGGAGATCACCCGGTTGCGGACCATGCGGGACTACCGCGCCGCCGGCGTCATCTTCGCGGGCAGCGGCTATGTCGACGACCCGAGGGAGCCGGACCTCGCCGAGGCCGTCGGCGAGGCGCGGGCCCAGGGCATCCACGCGGTGTCGCTCGCCGCCCGCGGCATCGGCTGCCCCGTCATCGCCGCCGACGCCCAGGCCGCCGCCTACGAGATCACCGACTACCTCGTCTCGCTCGGCCACCGCCGGATCGCGTTCATCGAGGGGCCGGAGGGCATGGTGGCCACCCGGCAGCGCCGGGACGGCTTCCTCGCCTGCATGCGCGACGCCGGCCTCGCCGAGAGCGCGCACTGCCGTCCCGGCGGTTTCGACTATGAGGCCGGGCACGCCGCGACGCTGCGCCTCATCGCGCGCCCGCCGCTGCCCGACGCCGTCATCGCGGCCAACGACGAGGCCGCCGTCGGTGCGCTCAACGCGCTGCGGCAGGCGCGCATCGACGTGCCGGGCGAGGTCTCCGTGGCCGGCATCGACGACCTCAGGGTCGCCCGCTTCGTCGGCCTGACCACGGTCAGCCTGCCGCTCTACGAGATGGGCGCCATGGCCGCCCGCCACATCATCGACACTCCGCCGGAAACCGCCGCCGCCGTCCCGGCCGAGACCACCACCCTGAGCCACCGGCTGATCCCCCGCGAGACCACCGCCCGGCGCCCCGGGTGACGGCGGTCTCGCGCGGGCCTCACGAAATGACCGGATTCGATGGCGTCCGATTCACCCTGAGCGGGTAGGCGGACGCGGCGGGCTCAGGGGGTGGCGGATCCTGCTGGTACGAGCGTGGGGATCGCCTGGTTGTGCCGATCCACCCAGCTGGTCAGGGCCGTGCGGCAGGCGTGGTCGAGGTGCCGCAGACCCGCCAGGTCCAGCTCAAGCGGCCGGTGACGGGGCAGCTCTTCCAGCGTGTCGATGATCTGCGGCAGCCGCAGGAAGGTGGCGTTGCCGGTGAGCGTGACGCGGATCGGGTGCGGGGACGCGTCGCCGGTGTCGTCCGTCCCGTGGACTTCGATGTGGAGGTGCGAGGTGTCCCAGGCCGATTTGACCACTGCCAGCAGCAGACCGAGCAGGACGCCCTCGAACAGGTTGAGCGCCACCACGGCGACCGCGGTGACGGCCAGGATGACCGCTTCGCCCCGGTGCTCCCGCCACAGGGGGCGCAGTTGCGTGAAGGGGACGAGTTTCCAGCCGGCGAACACGAGCACGCCCGCGAGGGCGGCGAGCGGGATGATCTTCAGCACGGCCGGGAACAGCACCGCGAAGAGCAGGAGCCAGAAGCCGTGCAGGACCCGGGACGCCTTGGTCCGCGCGCCCGCCTGGACGTTGGCCGAGCTGCGCACGATCACCGCCGTCATCGGCAGGGCGCCCAGCGCGCCGCACACGGTGTTGCCGACACCCTGGGCCATGAGCTCCTTGTCGTAGTCGGTGCGCGGACCGTCGTGCATCCGGTCCACGGCGGCGGCGCTGAACAGGCTCTCGGCGGACGAGATGAGCGCGAACGCCACAACGGTGCCCATCACGCCGACTTCGGCGAGCCGAGCCAGATCGTCGCCGCCCGGCGGCTGGATCGAGCCGAGCAGTCCCTGTACCCGCAGCCTCGCCACCGGCAGGTCCAGCAGCGACGATGCGCCCGTCGCCACCGCGACGGCCGCCAGGGGCGCCGGTACCGCGCGGAGCCGTTCGGGCATGCGCGGCCATCCGATCAGCAACCCGATCGTCGCGGCACCGACGCCGAGAGCGGACAATGCGGTGGCCGATCCGGCGCTGTCCATCAGCAACTCCGGGACGCCGGCGAGCTTGGCGACACCTGACGCGGGTGCGGTCGCGCCGGCCATCGCGTACAGCTGTCCGGCGATGATGGTGAGGCCGATGCCGGCGAGCATGCCCTCGACCACCGCCACCGAGATGGCCCGGAACCAGCGGCCCATCCGGAGCACGCCGAGCAGTACCTGCAGCAGGCCCGCCGCCAGGACCACCGCGCCGAGGACGCTGAGGCCGTATTCGTGGACGGCCTCGTAGACGAGGACGGTCAAGCCGGCGGCCGGGCCGCTGACCTGGAGGCTGCTGCCGGGCAGCAGCCCCACCACGAGTCCGCCGACGATGCCGGTGATCAGGCCGAGCCCGGCGGGGACGCCGGAGGCGACCGCCACTCCCGCGCACAGCGGCAGCGCGACCAGGAAGACCACCAGCGACGCGGAGATCTCGCCCCGCAGGAGCCGGGGAGATCGCAAGAGTGTGGGGAGCATCGGATCCTCGCTACAGGGGGAGGAAGGCGTCGGTGTCCGGCCGGTGCACGAGGACTGATCCGGTGTGGACCTCGTAGTACCAGGCGTGCAAGGTGATCCGGCCGTCCTCGGTACGCCGCTGCACACTGGGATACCGGCGCAGCCGTCCCAGCTGGGCGAGCACATGGCTCTGCGCCGCCGCCGCGAGATCACCGCCCGGGGGCCCACCGGACGCCGCGCCGTCCTGTCCGGGGGCGAGCGGCCGGACGCCCGGCGATCCGTCGGCGACCTCGGCCAGCCACCCGCGGAGTACGGGTGCGGCGCCCAGATCACCGGCGCCGAGCAGAGCGCCGACGGCGCCGCAGTGCGAGTGCCCGCAGACGACGATGTCGGCCACGCCGAGCACCTCGACGGCGAACTCGATGGTGGCGACTTCACCGGCGGGACGGTCCAGGCGGTACCGGGGAACGATGTTCCCGGCAGTGCGCAGTTCGAACAGCTCGCCTGGGCGGGCCCCGGTGAACAGCGAGGGGACCACCCGCGAGTCGGAGCAGCTGATGAACAGCGCCAGGGGCGATTGGCCTGCGGCGAGCCGGTGGAAATCCTCGCCGTGCCGGACCACGTACTCGCGGAAGGAACGCGCATTGTCAATAAAAGTACGCATGCGAAACACACACCTCGAAGAACCGTCAGATCGCCGACGGAAGCATGGACTGAATTCGCTGTGATCAAATCGGATGCACGATGGATCCCGTCACGGCGCCGACAGAGGTACATGCGTATCGACGAGGTCGTCTCACATGTGTGTCGAACACCCGGGAATACCGATGCCCTGCCTCAGGGCGCGGTGCACTCCGAAAAGAAGATCGGACGCCTGTGGGCGGACCTCAGCAGCGGAAGACCTGCAGAAGTGCGAGGATGCGCGCGGTCTGCCCACTGATCATGTAGACGGATTTGCCGACACGGCGCATGACCGCGCTCGCCTCGGCGGCGCGCTGCATGGCGGAGGATGAGGGAGCGTCGGACGCCCTGACCAGTTGTGGGGCCACGGTCCTGCTGCCCAGCCGGATGGTGAGATGTTCGGGCGACTTCCGCTCCGACCGCTCTGTCTCGCAGCCGTCGTCCAAGGTGGCCGCGTCGGCCTTCCGTGGATTCTCCACCAGTGCCAGCGTCGGTGCCGCGGGTTGATCGGAGTTCACCGGGCGCAGGTAGGTGCTGGATACCAGGTGAAGGCATCCGCATATGACGACGACACAAAGAGCGACAGCACGCTGTAATGATCTGTGCCGAACCACTCTCGGTGGCCTCCGTCCCGACTCGCGCGGTTGCCCTGGCTGCTCGTGACGCTCGATTGCACAGCCTACACGGAATCTTTGATCGACGGGCAATGAGGTGATCATCTTCACTGGGCCCGACGCGGAGGCGACGAGGCCGCCCGGTGGCCTCAAGCGAGTTATTGGATTCTCTCAATAACAGGGAAGAAAGTATGTGAGTCATGCAGGTAAGACTGAATGTCAGAGGCCTCTTCGATCGCGGCGCTATCCACCGACGACCCTGCCTGCTGTTGCGCGCTCACATGCGGCAGCGGCGTGACCAGTACCGGCACCAAGAAGCCGTGCACATCCAGCGTGCACGGCTTCTGGCGCAGAACCCGGCCGAGGTCGTCGGCGGGCCTGGGCTGGTAGCCGCCGCCGAGCAGGGCGCGGAGGTACCGGTTGAGATCGCCCGGACTGGTGATCAGCGCGCCGGCGGCGTCGCCGAGGGACTGGTTCTGGACGGTGGCGTCCACCAGGCGCTCACCGGGGGTGAAGCGTGTGTAGCCGTGGGTTCGCGGGGCCGGGAGGAAGGGCGACCGGCTGGGCGCGTGCTGGGGCGGGTGCTTCATCGCCATCGCGACGAGCTGCTCGGGACGGAAAGCCTTGAAGCGTTCGGCGCGCCGGCCTTCCTCGGTCCTGCTACCTAGGTGGTGTCTGACAACTCGTGGTGGCGGAGCCAGAGGATGAGGCTGGCCAGTAGCAGGCCGCTGCGGTAGCGGCTGGCCAGTTTGTCGTACCGTGCGGCGATGGCGCGGAACTGCTTGAGTTTT
>NZ_SMKU01000690.1 GCF_004349215.1 Actinomadura rubrisoli
GGGGGGTGTCCCTATGGAATTTGTCAAGCGGCTGGAGCCGCTTGAGTTGTGATCTTTCGTGAGGGTTGGTAGGGCTGTTGGTCGCGGAGCATGGCGTAGATGACGTCGCTGCGGCGGCGGGCGAGGCAGATGAGGGCGGCGTTGTGCTTTTTGCCCTCGGCCCGCTTGCGGTCGTAGTAGGCCCTGCTGAGGGGGTCGGAGAGGGAGGCGAACGCGGCCAGGAACATGGCGCGTTTGAGGGGCTTGTTGCCGCCCTTGGGCGGGTGTTCGCCCTTGATGGACGACCCGGACCGGCGGGTGACCGGAGCGAGGCCGGCGTAGGCGGCCAGGTGACCGGGTGTCGCGAAGGCGGAGATGTCGCCGATCTCCAGCAGGATCCGTGCGCTGGTCCTGATCCCGAGGCCGGGCATCGAGATCAGGACCTTGGCAAGAGGGTGCGCATCAAGGATCTCCTCCACTCCGATCGCCACCTGTTTGCGCTGGTCATGAACCGACTGCAGCGAGCGGGCGAGGTGCGGCAGGACGGTCGCGGCCGCAGTGGTGCCGGGAACGACGACGGTCTGGGCGTCCAGCGCGGCCTTGACCGCCTCGACCAGACGTCCGGCCATGCGCGGCGCGAGGGGTTTGGCGGTGGCCAGCAGCTGCTCGGCGGTGGCGGCGCGCAGGCCGTCTGGGCCGCCGTAGGTGATCAGCAGCTCGAGGGCGGCCGGGTGGTGCAGCCGCGGACCGATCGCCTTCTCCAACGCGGGGTGGATGGTGACGAGCAGGCCCCGGATCCGGTTCACCAGCCGGGTGGATTCACCGGCCAGGTCGTCATCGAACCCGACCAGAACCTCCAGCTCGGCAAGGGTTTCCTGACCGGTGTCGACTCGGCGGAGTGTGTGCGGGAGCGTGCGGGCGGCGTCGGCAATGACGTAGGCGTCGCGGGCGTCGGTCTTGGCGTTGCCGGGGTGGACGTCGGCCAGCCGCCGCATGGTCAGACCGGGCAGGTAGGCGACCTGGCAGCCCTCGGCTCGGGCGACCGCGACCGGCAGTGCCCCGATCGACGCGGGCTGGTCGACCACCACCAGCACCCGGCCGCGCCGACCGAGCTGGGTGAACAGGGCGCGCAGCCGTTGCTCGTCGTTGGGGAGCGGTTTGTCGTGCAGTTTCTTGCCGGACGGGTCCAGGGCGCAAGCATGGTGCTCGCCCTTGCCGACGTCCAAACCCAGGAACACCGCGTACTCGGGACCCAATGCCCTGCCTCACTCGGGGAGTCGATGTTCTGTCTGGCCTGGTCACAAAGGTCTGGCGACGGCTGCCGGCATCCACGTTACGGCGAGACGATGACTTCGTCACAGAAGGTTGCCTTGTCCCTATCAGCGGTCCACCGACGCCACCCGGGCCCGGTGACAACACCCCCCGGATCATGCTTGCGACAGGGGGCTTGAATCATGCCGGACCGGGTGACCTGGCTCCCACCAACCAGCGGTCGGTGGGACGTGAAAAAGGTAACGGGG
>NZ_SMKU01000691.1 GCF_004349215.1 Actinomadura rubrisoli
GGACGGGTTCCGGGCGAGGAGCAGACCGACCGTCACGGTCGCCACGAGGCCGAGGGCGCCGAGGCCCACCGCGATCGGCCACACCGTCCGGGGGCCGCGTGTGGCCTTGCCACCGGCCGGTGCGGCCTGACCTGGGCCTTCTGGGGCCGGATCGGGGTGCGGCGGCGTGGTCAATGCCTTCTCGCCTTGGTGCCGGCCGACCATCCGGGTCACCGGGGCGGGCAGCCACTCGCTGATCGTGCCGTCCGGCCCCAGCCGTTCGACGATCTCGGTCGGTGAGGGGCGTCCGGCGGGGTCCTTGGTCAGGCAGGCGGCGACGAGATCGCGTATCCCGTCGGGGACCCCGGTCAGGTCCGGCTCACCGTGGACGATCCGGTACAGCAGCGTGTGAGCCGGGCCGTCACCGAAGGGCCGGACGCCGGCCGCGTGGCAGAGGACGGCTCCCAGCGCGAAGACATCGGACGGCGGACCGGCGCCCGCGCCCCTGATGTGCTCGGGAGCCATGAACCCGGGCGTGCCGATGGACCCGCCGGGCACGGTGAGCGCGGTCCCCTCCAGCGCCTGGGCGATCCCGAAGTCGATCACGCGGGGACCGTCGGCGGCGAGCAGGATGTTGGACGGTTTCAGGTCGCGATGCACCAGCCCCACGGCGTGGATCGCCTCCAGCGCCTCGGCCAGCCCCGCGCCGAGCACTCGAAGGGAATGCTCGGGCAGGGCCCCGTGCTCGGCCACGACCGCCGCGAGGGACGGTCCCGCCACATATGCGGTGACCAGCCATGGAGGATCGGCGTCCAGGTCGATGTCGACGACCTGGGCGGTGTGGAACCCGCCGACCTTGCGGGCGGCCTCGGCCTCGCGGGCGAAGCGTCGGCGGAACTGCGCGTCGGAGCCGAGTTCCGCCCGGACGACCTTCACCGCGACGGCCCGTCCGCCCGGCGAGTATCCGAAGAACACCTCCCCCATGCCCCCGGCGCCGAGGCGGCCCGCCAGCCGGTAGCGACCGATCATCTGCGGATCGGCAGGTCGCAGCGGCTCCATCGTTCCCCCGTACTCCGGTGTGACCACTCTTCACGACGCACGCGGTCCCCGGCGCGTACCGTCCCGATCCAACCCATTCGCGGACGGCGGCGGGACCGAATTCACACAATCGCGACACACGAAGTGGACACGGCGGGTGGTGCGGTCAGTGGGTTGTTGTTTTTGGGCGGGGGCTGAGGGTTGAGAGGGCGGCGGTGAGGAGGCCCTTGGCGCTGGCGGTGAGGACTGTCGTCCAGTCGAAGTAGTCGCGCCAAAGGGTGATGTGGCCGTCGTGGACCTCGAAGGTGCCGCAGACCCAGAATTCGGCCCGCCAGGCGCCCGCCTCCAGGACGTCGGTGCGTTCGGTGAGGACGGCGGGGCCGTTCTCGGCGATGGTGTGGACGCGGGCCTGGAAGCCGGTGCCGTAGCGGGCCATGGCGCGCAGGGTCTTCTCCACGGCGGGCAGGCCGCGGGCG
>NZ_SMKU01000692.1 GCF_004349215.1 Actinomadura rubrisoli
GGCTGGGGCTGGGGGAGCGGCGACGGGCTTTTCCTGTGCGGCGGGCATGGTCGGGCGTCCGGCCGGCTTCTTCTTCGGCGGCGTCCTGGACGTGCCCCGCTGTGCTGCGGCGGGTTTCGGCTTCCGCGGCGCGGCCTCGTCCTCCGCAGGCGAATCCTTCCGCTCCTCTGCCTCCAACTCGTCAGCGGTCAGGTCGCGCCTGGCGTCCCTGTGCGCGTCCGAGCCCTCCGCGTTCTCACGCGACCGTCCATCCTCGTCCCGCAGGGCCGTCTCACGCTCGTCAGCGGCGTCGCGCTCCTGCTCCGCTTCACGCGACTGCGCGCTGTCACGCCGCTGATCGTCCTCAATCTCCCGGACGTCTTCACGGTCCTGGGCGCGTCCCTGGGAAGCCGCCTGCTGCCGCCTGGCCGCAGCCTCGCGTCCGTCAGCCGCTTCGCGGTCCTGAGCGATATCACGCCCTTGAGCGGTCTCGCGTCCTTGGTCCGTCTCGCGTGGCTCGGAAGTCCGGCGGTCCTCTGCGAGTTCGTGGTCTTCGGCGATCTCGCGGTCTTCCGCCGACGCGCGTCCTTGAGCGCTCTCTCCGTCCCGGACGGTTTCGCGCCCCTGGCGGGTGTCGCGTTCGCGAGTGCCCACGCGCTCCTGCGCGTCCTCGCGGTCCTGAGCGGTCTCACGGTCTTCAGTGGGCGCGCGCCCTTGGGCGGCCTGCCGGTCCTGGGTGGATTCGCGCCCCTGGCGGGTGTCGCGCTCTAGCGCGTCCTCGCGGTCCTGGGCGGTCTCGCGTTCCCGGTCCGACTCGCGTAGTTGGGAGGTGCGGCGATCTTCTGCGAGTTCGCGGTGCTGGGCGATCTCGCGGTCTTCAGCGGACGCGCGCCGTTGAGCGGCCTGCCGGTCGCGGTTGGTGTCGCGGTCGCGAGCGGCCTCGCGTCCTTGCGCGTCCTCGCGGTCCTGGGCGGTCTCACGGTCTTCAGTGGGCGCGCGCCCTTGAGTGGTCTGCCGGTCGCGGTTGGTTTCGCGCCCCTGGTGGGTGTCGCGCTCTAGCGCGTCCTCGCGGTCCTGGGCTGTCCCGCTTGGCTGCGGGGTGCGGTGATCTTCGGTGGATGCGCGTCCTTGGGTGGTCTCCCCGGCTCGGGCAGCTTCGCGGTCCTGGGTTGCTTCGCGCAGTCGTGCTGCTTGTGCCTGGGCGCTGCGGTCCCGAGCGTCTTCGCGGTCCTGGGCGGTCTCGTTGTCCTGGGGCGTGTCGCGCAGCTGCGTGGATTCGCGGTCGCGGGAGGTTTCGTAGTCCTGCGCGGTGTCACGGTCCTGGACGGGACGGCGTTCTTCCGCGGGTTCGTATGCCTGCGTGGTCTCGTAGGTCTGGGGGGCCTGGCGCAGGGGACGGGTGTCGCGGCCCTGGGGTGTTTCGCGTTCGTAGGTGGTCTCGCGTCCGTACGCGGGCTCGCGGGACGGGGA
>NZ_SMKU01000693.1 GCF_004349215.1 Actinomadura rubrisoli
ACCTCTTCTACCGGGGCTCCACGTCCCGTTTCCGGGCCCGGCGATCTGTCCGCGAGTCTCCCCTTGCGCTACCGATCATGCCCGGGAATGCCCTACTACCCGAATCAATCTTGCAGGGAAAACCTCACTGCCCTCAGCGCTGGGCGGCACTTCCCTCCAGTCTGCTCCCTATTGGCGGGGAGGCCGGATGTCATTCCTGCGAATGCTGATCTTCTGAGGTTCCTTGGCTACGCAGGTGGGCCCCGTTCTCGCCGCCAGACGGTGTCCTGAGGACGAATCGTGAGATTGAGTTCTCGACCATGTCCACTCGGTCGATGAGCTTCCCCGCCGGGATATCGACGAGCTCGTAGCCGAAATTCCGGTAGCTCTCCTCGTGTATCCGCTCGAAGTCAAGCGAGTCCTTGAAGCTGATTCGCCGCGCAGCGGTGGGTTCACAGAACCCGAGATTGCGGACGAAGAACACCTGGCGTTCATAGATCTGCTCATGGGCGATCCGGTTGAGCTCAAGGGACAGCGCCGCCAAAATCGGGCGTTGCAGATAGACGCTGAGAGCATGGGTGCAGATGGGCGAACGATCGTAGACCTGGATGCCTGTGGCAGTGGAGGAAGCTCGCGTTTGCCGCTGCCGCTGTAGGCCAACGACCTCATCGATGAAGGATGCCTGCGACCACGGCTCGGCCTCGCCCCTCTCCTGCGCTTGCGTGATGACCGCGGTCGCCGCTTCGTCAACGACGTCGTAGCCCCGGTCGGCCAGAGCCCGGAGGACCGAAGTCTTACCGGACCCAGGAGTGCCCGTGAGGATGAATCGCTTCACGGTGTTCCTGCTGCTGTGAATGTTTGTGTCGATCATGGTTCGCATTCCCTTCGGTAGCGACTGAGAGGACGGATGGAGCCAACGCGCCGTCGCGCCTGGGTGGCCTTGGGGGAGGTTGAGGCTGAGGCCGCGCGGATAGGCGAAAAGCAGGTCGCCGCGTCCCAGGTGGCTCAGCCCAGATCAATCAACCGGGTGAGCGCGGAGAAGGTGCCCTCCGGAGCGGACGCTGCTCGCGGGCCTGGTTCGTCCTAGCCATAGCACGTCCGGAAGTCCGATAGCCGGAAGCTCGTCCGCTGGCAGCAGCACAAGGCAGCACTGAGGCGCAGAGAAGCGCACCGAGGCGTTGGGGCGCCAGCGCTGAGGTAGAGGAGCGCTGAGGTACAGAGAGGTGCTTAGGCACGCTGCGGTGTAGGGAGCGTTGAAGCGTGGAGGAACGCTGAGAGTGATAGAGGCGCTCAGGAGCGCTGAGGTGCAGGGATGAGCTTCCCCCTGTTTCACGGCCACGTGACCTGAGTTGGCCGTGGGCCAACGGGGAAGGAAGAGTCTCGTGCCGCCACCTCATCCGCCGGAGTTCCGGCGACGCGCTGTCGAGCTGGCTCGGACCGGCGACAAACCGGTCGCGGCG
>NZ_SMKU01000694.1 GCF_004349215.1 Actinomadura rubrisoli
GTTGTGTATAAGAGACAGGGCGATGACTCCGCCCCGCCGGCCACCCCGGCTGAGGACGACCCCGTTCGAGCGGCCAATGAACCCTCCCCCGAGCGACCCGCAGGCGTCCCCATCCGGACACCCCACGGGACCCGCCTCTGGCGCTCGAACAGCGAGGATGGTGACACCCCATTGGCGGTCTACGACGCCATCGGCGGCGTCTGGACGCCGGTCCGGGCCGATGCGGTCCCGGCTCCTTGGGCCGAGTGACGGAGCGTTCGGCTACCGTCGAGTACGGCAACCCGCCCACGGACGCGAGAGTAGATCTCGATTGGACTGGAACGACTTCGCCAGACGGCTGACCCTGGAGCTCTCACGGCTGCCCATCAGGTCGTTCCTCATCGTCCAAGGACCGAGCGGGCTTCCCTATGTCCAGGCCATGCGGTCCGAGGGCGCCCTTGACGCGGAGGCGGTCAGCAGCGCGTTCCTCCCTCGCCCTCTGGCCCCGCGCCAAGAGCGCCGCCTTAGGGCCCTCGGCTGGGAGCCGCCGGACGAAGAGGAGCGGCAGAACTGGTGGGACCGGTTCCACCTCCGCGAGCGCGGTAGCCGCGCCACAGCCGAACACCTGGAATCCTGTGCCCTCTTGGCGGGCCAGATGGTCAGCGCCTTCCGCGACGTGTACGGCATCGGCTCCCCGCTCGAACTCGTCTACCAGGCGAGCAGGTCCGGCCCCGACGGTGGTCCATTGGCGCTGCCTGGTCTCGGCATCCCGCTGGCGATCCCCGAGAACGAGGGCCGGCCGTCCGCAAGCAGCCCCCGATCGGCCCGCACCGCCCGTCCGTCCGGATCAAGCCTGGAAACGGCACTCGCCGAGGCACGGGAACGCGGCGACCAGCAAACCTACTTGGAGCTACTCGCGCGCGCCGTCCTGTACCTACCGGCCACCGGCGACCCCAACGCCACCGACCACGAGTACGCGACGGCCCAGTTCGGAGCCGGCACGTTCGTCCTGGCGTTCACCTCTCCCGAGGCGATGGATCTCTCCCTCCGAGGACAGGCCGTCCACCACCGCCAGGCGTCCCTAGCCGAACTGTCCCGCCGCTGGCCGCACCCCGAGTGGCAGCTCGCAATCAACCCAGGCCTACCAAGCGCCTCTTACCTCGACGCTAACGCCCTCCTTGAACCCGTCGAGGACGACCGTCCCACCCGCCACGCCCAGGCCACCCGTCCTATCCCGGTCGCCCGTCCAATGCCACCCGACCCGTCCGACATCCATGTGGCCGGCCGTTCCTCCCGAACAGCGCCGAGCCGGCAAGGCCCATCACCCCGCACACGCCCACGCCATAGGGACACGCCGCCCCAAGACCACTCCAGCGCCCAAGGCACCCCCAAACCACCGCCAGCGCCCACGGAAACCCACCCCACACC
>NZ_SMKU01000695.1 GCF_004349215.1 Actinomadura rubrisoli
GGCGCGGGGCGGGTCAGCCGGCGCGGCCGAAGTCCTCGGGGGTGATCGTGTCGAGGAACTCGCGGAACTTCTCGACCTCGTCCTCCTGCTCGTCCGGGATGGCGACCCCGGCCTCCTCCAGGACGTCCTCGCTCGCGAAGATCGTGGCGCCGGTGCGCAGCGCCAGCGCGATCGAGTCGGACGGCCGGGCGCTGACCTCCACGCCGTTGGAGAAGATGAGGTCGGCGAAGAAGATGCCCTCGCGCAGGGCGGTGATGTTCACGGTGCGCAACTGCACGCTGAGGGCGTCCAGGACGTCGCGGAACAGGTCGTGGGTGAGCGGCCGCGCGGGCAGGACCCCCTGCTGGGCGAAGGCGATCGCGGTCGCCTCGACCGCCCCGATCCAGATGGGCAGGTACCGGTCGCCCTCCGACTCCTTCAACAGGACGATCGGCTGATTGGAGGGCATCTCGACCCGGACGCCGACGACCTCCATCTGCTTCACTGCGGCTCCCTGCTGGTTCTCGCTGTCTCGATCGCCACGTGCACCGGACCGATTCCTGACCGAACCCTGTAGCCAACGTACACCCCGCCCCGGACGGCGCGCGGCGCCGCCGGGACGGCAAAAACCTCCGCGGCGTCCATGATCAGGGGTCGAGGCTTTCACGAAGTCCCGTGGAGACGAGGGCGGCGTGCAGGCGGACGGAGAGCGCGGCGATCTCGCGCGCGGTCTCGGCGGCCCGCTCGTGGGCGTCCGGGCCGCGGCGGCGCAGCTGCGGGGCCACCATCTGCTCGATCAGCCCGACCTGCCGGTCGGCGGCGGCCTTCACCACGCGCAGGTGCCTGACCTCGAAGCCGAACTCGCCGAGCGCGGCGGCGGCGCGCGCCACGGTGAGGGCCTCGCCCAGGTAGTGGGTGCCGGTCCGGCGGACGAGGCCGTACTCCTCCAGCCGGGCGAGCAGGTCCTCGTCGATGCCGGCGCCGTCCAGGAGCTGGCGGCGGGTCAGCCGGACGGCGGGCTCGTCCGCGGTCGTGTCGGCCGCCACGAGCGTGCGGGGCCGGCGCTGGGCGGGCTCGGGGCCGCCGGCGCCGCGGCGGGCGCCGAGCGGCGGGACGGCCTCGCCGCGGTCGCGCGCCTCCAGGTGCTGCCTGATCACGCGCAGCGGCATGTAGTGGTCACGCTGCGCGGTCAGGACGAACCGGAGCCGCTCCACGTCGGCCGCGCCGAACTTGCGGTAGCCCGACGGGCTGCGCTCCGGCTCGATCAGCCCCTCGGACTCCAGGAACCGGATCTTGGAGATCGTGATATCGGGGAAGTCGGGCCTGAGCAGGCCGAGAACGTCCCCGATCGTCATCAGGGCCCGGGCTGGCTGCGCGTTCATGGCCCCTCCCATCGTCGCCGAGACCCCGTACTCCCCTCCGC
>NZ_SMKU01000696.1 GCF_004349215.1 Actinomadura rubrisoli
GGTCGGGCGATGCCGGGAGCTCGGCCAGCAGGCGCCAGCCGCCGCGTCCCCCGGCGTGTCCCGCGACGGGCCCGGCGTCCAGGGTGCCGCCGAGGAGCTCGACGCGCTCGGTCATCCCGGCGAGGCCGTGCCCGGGCCGTCCGGGCTCCGCCGGCGGCGCGCCGTCGTCCACGATCTCCAGCCGGACGGCCTGCCCGGCGACCCGCACCGTCAGGGCCGCCGACGTGCCCGGTCCCGCGTGCTTGGCCACGTTCGCCAGCCCTTCCTGGACGATCCGCAGCACCGTCAGCCGCCGCACCGCGTCCAGCCCGGCGACGCCGGCGTCGATGTCGGCGGCGACCGCCACGCCCGCCCGCCGGCCGCGGTCCAGCGTCGCGTCGAGCGCGTCGAGCAGCCCGGCGCGCTCGACCAGGGACACGCCGGGCTCGCCCTGGACGAGGTCCGGGTCGCGCAGCACCGCGACGAGCCGGCGGAGGTCGGCGAGCGCCGACGCGCCCGAGGCGTGCAGGTCGTCCAGCACCTCCGCCACCCGGGGATCGGCGGACGGCAGGACGTGACGGGCCACGCCCACCCGCAGCACCATCGACGACACGTGGTGCGCGACGAGGTCGTGCAGCTCGCGGGCGATGGCGGTGCGCTCGGCCGCCCGCGCCGCGAGGGTCTGCGACCGGCGCCGCCCCTCCTGCTCGGCCGCGTGGGCGCGGGCCTGCGCCGCGTTCTCCCGCGCGAGCCGGATGTAGGCGCCGAGCAGCATGGGAAGCCCGATCAGGACGCCCGACTTGAACAGGGTCGGCGGCACGTCCGCCGCGATTCCCACGGCGTGCACGCCCACCAGCACGGCGACGAGGGCGGCGACGGTACCGAGGACGGCCGGCGCGCGGCGGCCGTGGACCCGCAGCGCCAGCTCGAACAGCATGATCACGGTCATGGCCTTGAGGGTGATCGCGGCGTCCGCGCCGACCCGGTCGCCGAGGACCAGCAGCGCCGCCAGGGCGACGGGGGCCGCGGGCGCCGCCACCGCGGCGGGCGGCACCAGGTAGCCCGCGAGGCAGATCGCGAACCCGGCGAGCGCGAGCGCCCAGTCGGTGCCGTCCCCGGGCGGGTGCAGCAGCCCGAGCTCGCCGAGCCCCAGCGCCACCACGACGGCCAGCCGCGCCGGGGCCGAGCGGTTGTCGAAGGCCCGCTCCATCCATCGCATCAGCACGCCTCGATCGTAAGAGGCCGTCCCGCGCGGCGGGTCCTCCGACTGGAGGAGGCGGATCGGCCAGGTGGCCGCCGGCCGGGCCCCCGGGCGGAGGCGCCGGGCCGTGCCGCGAACCGAAGGTGGACACGTCCTCCCCTCCGAAGAAGGGACGCGCCGTGGAAGCCGTACGCACCGCCCTGCCCGCCCTGTCTC
>NZ_SMKU01000697.1 GCF_004349215.1 Actinomadura rubrisoli
GGTCGGTTCGGCGGGGGGCGGGGGCTTCCCGATCGGCGCGGTGCGTCCCGTTGCAGGCGGGGCTGCGGGCTCGTCCGACGCGGCTGTGGGCTCGTCCGCAGGGAGGGTGGCGGTGGCGTCGTCCGGGGCAAGCGGAAGCTCGACGGTCGAGCCCTCGGCGGGCGCGGGCGGCGGCGGCAGGAGCGGCCGGCGCAGCACGGTGGCCGAAAGCGGACGCGACGCGGGTGCCAGGGACAGCGGGTCGCCGCCGTTGTAGCGGTCGCCGAGCGACTCTCCCGCGATCTTCTCCTGGAGGTGGACGATCCCGTGCAGCAGCGCCTCCGGACGGGGCGGGCAGCCGGGAACATACACGTCCACTGGGATGATCTGGTCGACGCCCTTGGTCACGCAGTAGGAGTCCCAGTACGGGCCGCCGCAGTTGGAGCAGGCACCGAACGAGATGACGTACTTGGGCTCGGGCATCTGCTCGTACAGGCGCCGCACGGCGGGGGCCATCTTGTCGCTGACGGTGCCGGACACCACCATCAGGTCGGCCTGCCGGGGACCGGGCGCGAACGGGATGACGCCGAGCCGGATGAAGTCGTGGCGGCTCATCGACGTCGCGATGAATTCGATCGCGCAG
Organism: Actinomadura rubrisoli; assembly: GCF_004349215.1. Lineage (GTDB taxonomy): Bacteria > Actinomycetota > Actinomycetes > Streptosporangiales > Streptosporangiaceae > Spirillospora > Spirillospora rubrisoli. The sequence goes on from NZ_SMKU01000697.1 coordinate 623, forward strand.
CAGGCCAGGCCGAAGTTGAACACCCACAGGGAGTACCGGCGCCCCCAGTTGAGCACGAACTTGATCGGCTTCGGCGCCAGCCGCGAGAGCGGCCCGACGCTGGGCGGCGGGAGATCGATAGTGCTCACAGGAGGCATTCTGACAGCCCGCGCGGATCACGCCAGGGGCTCAGACCCAGGAGAGCACGCCCTTTTTTCCCGCGTAGAGGAGACCTGCGGCGAGGAACGCCAGGAAGACGAACATCTCCCCGAGCGTGGTCAGGCCGTAGCCCGGCGCGGCGAAGACCGTCGCCCAGGGGAACAGGAAGACGGCGTCCACGGCGAACACCACGTACAGGTAGGCGAAAACGTAGTAACGCACGTATGAATGCGCCCACCCTTCGCCGACGGGATCGACGCCGCACTCGTAGGTGAGCAGCTTCTCGGCGGTCGGGCGGCTGGGGCGCAGCAGCCGGTTGGCGGCCAGGCCACCGCCGACGATCCCGCCGCCGACCAGAAGCAGGGCCACGACCACGACATACGAGTCGAAATAGTCTCGCACCAGAACCTCCCGGAGAGCGTCCAAGCAAGTATCCCCGAACGCCGTGTGCGGGAGTGTGACGCCGGACCTCCATCGCGGAGGATCACAATGTCATTGTTTTGCTGCACACTAGATGGTGCATTGAGGTCAGTTGACCTGGAAGGACGTGACCGGATGAGCAACCCCCCGCCTCCCCCGGGCTGGGAATCCCCGGGAGGTGCCTCCTGGCCTCCGC
>NZ_SMKU01000698.1 GCF_004349215.1 Actinomadura rubrisoli
GGCGGGCTGTCAGCATGGAGCGCGTGAACGATGTGAGCCCCGGGGAGCGCCTGACGCCCGAACGACCCGAGCCGGCCAGGGCGCGGGCCGGCCGGGGGCCGCGCGCCGGCGCCGGGCCGCGGCCGCTCTACGTGACCGGGCTCGTGGCGGCGCTCTGGTGCATCGGCATCGGGCTCGCGGTCCTCACCACGTTCACGCTGATCGGATGGATCGCCGCGCCCAGGACGGCGCTCGGGCACGGCATGCCCGGCGTGTTCAGGACGGCGGTCAACTTCTGGCTCGTGTCCCACCACGCGGGCTTCTCCAGCGATCACGGCCGCGTCGGGCTGCTGCCGCTGGGCGTGATCGTCCTGCCCGGCGCGCTGCTGTACCGCGGCGGCGGGTGGATGATCCGCGGGACGGGCCTGCCGAGCCGCCCGAGGGTCGCGGTCGTGCACGTCGCGGTCGCGCTGGCCGTCCCGTACGCGGCGCTGGCCGGGCTGCTCGCGCTCGCGGCGACGTCCCAGGCGGTGCGGCCGTCGGCGTGGCAGGCGCTGATCGCGTGCTTCGTCGTCGCGGTCGTCGCGGGCGGGCTCGGCGCCGCCCGGGCCGTCGTCGCGGCGCAGGTCGCGGCGGACGCGCGGGAGCGGCGCCTGCGCTCGGGGCTCGGCGCCCTGCTGCGGCTGCTGCCCGACCGCCCGCGCTCGCTGGTGATCGGCGTGGCGGGCTCGACCTCGGTGCTGCTCGCGTCCGGCGCGCTGCTGGTGGGCGGGTCCCTCGCGACGCACATGTCGGAGACGGACCGCCTGTACGACCTGCTCGCGCCCGGGATCGTCGGCGGAGTCCTCCTGCTGCTGGTCGAGCTGGCCTTCCTGCCGAACGCGGTGATCTGGGGGATGGCGTACGCGGTCGGCCCCGGCTTCTCGGTCGGCGCCGGCACCAGCGTCTCGGCGACCGGGGTGTTCCTGGATGCCGTCCCGGCGTTCCCGCCGCTCGCCGCGCTGCCCGAGCCCGGCCCGGCCCCTGCGGTCTCGCTGCTGGCGCTGGCCGCGCCGTTCGTGGCGGGCGCCGTCGGCGGCGTGCTGACGATCCGCGCGATGCCCAGCCCGGTGTACGAGGCGGCGCCGCTGTGGGGATTCGTGTCCGGCGCGCTGACGGGCGCCGTGGCCGCGCTGCTGACGGCGCTGTCGGGCGGCCCGCTCGGCGGCGGCCGGATGGCGACCGTGGGGCCCTCCGCCTGGCAGGTCGGGCTGATGGCGGCCCTGGAGGTGGGGATCTCGGCGGCGCTCGCGGCCTGGGTGGCGAACTGGATGACCCTGCGCCGCCCGGAGACCGGGCCGTCCAAGCGCCGGCGTCGCGGACGGACGGCCCCCACGCCCATGCCCGCCC
>NZ_SMKU01000699.1 GCF_004349215.1 Actinomadura rubrisoli
CCACTGGCACCCCGCAACCCGAAGGCGGCACCCCGCGCACAGACACCGGACAGGGCACCGAAAGCACCACACCCCGGACTGCGGGAACGCCGCCCACCGCTGGCGTCCCACACATCGAAAACGGCACCTCGCGCACGGACGCCCGGCCGCAAACCGAAGGCAGCGCCCCGCGCACAGACGCCGGACCGCGCAACGAAAACGCCACGCCCCGTCCCGAAGGGACGCAGCCCACCGTCGGCACACCGCAAGCCGAGGACGGCACCCCCCGCACGGACACCGGCCCACGCACGGAGGGTGCCCCACCCCGCTCCGAAGGGACGCCACCGCGCACGGCCACTGGCGCGCGTACCGAAAGCACCACGCCTCGACCCGAGGGGACGCCACCCGCAGCTGGCACCCCGCACGCTGAAGGCACACCACCTCGCACGGATGCCGGTCTGCGCGCGGAAGGCACCACGCCCCGGCCCGAGGGGACGCAGCCCACCGCCACTAGGCCGCATGCCGAAGGCACGCCACCGCGCACGGACACCGGCCCACGCGCGGAAGGCACCCCGTCCGCTGTCGGCACTCCACACAACGAAGGCGGCACCCCGCGCACGGACGCCGGGCCGCGCAACGAAAGCACCACACCCCGCCTCGAAGGGACGCCACCCACCGGCAGCCCGCAAGCCGAAGGCGGCACCCCGCGCACAGACGCCGAGCCGCGCGCGGAAGGCGCCGCGTCCAGGACTGCGGGAACACCGCCCACCGATGGCGTTCCCCACAACGAGGGCGGTACCCCGCGTACGGATGCCGAGCCGCGCGCAGAAAGCGCCGCACCCCGACCCCGGCCCGAGGGGACGCGCCCCACCGTCACTACGCCGCATGCCGAAGGCACGCCACCTCGCACAGACGCCGAACCGCGCAACGAAAACGCCACGCCCCGTCCCGAAGGGACGCAGCCCACCGTCGGCACACCGCAAGTCGAGGACGGCACCCCCCGCACGGACACCGGCCCACGCACGGAGAATGCCCCACCCCGCTCCGAAGGGACGCCACCCACCGCTGGCACACCGCACACCGAAGGCACACCACCGCGCACGGACGCCGGGCCGCGCAACGAAAGCACCACGCCCCGGCCCGAGGGGACGCCGCCCACCGCTGGCACTCCACATACCGAAGGCCCGCCACCGCGCACGGACACCGGCCCACGCGCGGAAGGCACCGCACTCCGGCCCGAAGGCACCCCGTCCGCTGTCGGCACCCCGCACAACGAAGGCGGCACCCCGCGCACGGATACCGGGCCGCGCACCGAAAGCACCACACTCCGCCCCGAAGGCACCCAGCCCAC
>NZ_SMKU01000069.1 GCF_004349215.1 Actinomadura rubrisoli
GTCCCAGACGCGGCGGGGGACCGGGCGGGCGGCCGAGGCCCGTCCGGGAGCTGGTGCTGATCGTCCTGCTGTTCGCGGTGTACAAGCTGGCCCGGCTGCTGTCGAGCGGGCGGGTGTCGGAGGCGTTCGGCAACGCCCGCCGCGTCTGGGACATCGAGCGGACGCTGTCGCTGCCGAGCGAGACCGGTGTCCAGCACGGCCTGCTGCACAGCGAGTTCCTCGTCCACGCGGTCAACTGCTACTACGCCTACGTGCACTTCCCGGCGACGGCGGCGTTCCTGCTGTGGATCTACCTGCGGCGCCCCTCCCACTACCGGTGGGTCCGCCGCCTGGTGGTGGCGCTGACCGGCGCGGGGCTCGTCGTGCACCTGGCGGTGCCGCTCGCACCGCCGCGCATGCTCGCCGCCACCGGGCTCATCGACACGGGCGCGAAGTTCGGGCCCGCCGTCTACGGGCCGCCGCAGACCGACACGCTCGCCAACCAGTACGCGGCGATGCCGTCGCTGCACATCGGGTGGGCCGCGATCGTCGCGCTCGGGCTCATCGTCTCGACCCGGACGCGGTGGCGCTGGTTGTGGCTGCTGCATCCGGTCGCCACCGTCGCCGTCGTGGTGGGCACCGCGAACCACTACTGGCTGGACGGCGTCGTCGTGCTGGCGATGCTGTCGATCGCCGCCGTGTTCCTGCGCCCGCCCGCCACGCGAACCGCGGCCGCGCAGTCCGTTGTCACGCCGCCCGCGACCTTGGACGGGCCGTCGCTGGAACGGGACACCGGAGAAGGCTCGGAGGCCGGGGACGACACGGAGACGGCGCGCGTCTAGGAACCCGGGACGGCGCCCAGGGTGTCGAGCAGTTCGGTGACCGGCTGGAGCTTCTCGTACAGCAGCAGGACGGGCTCGCCGGGTTCGGCGATGTCCAGCGCCGAGGTCAGCGCGCCCTTGAGGTCGCCCGCCGGATGGTGGCACACGTCCGGGCGGCGCTCCCGCAGCCCTTCGACGATCAGCCGGGTCATCTCGCCGGACCGCCGGCCGCGCAGGTCCTCGTCCTCGTAGACGACGACGCGGCCGAACGTCCCCGCGATGGCCCGCGCCGTCTCGCTCACCAGCTCGTCGGACCGGTCGCCGGGCAGGGTGACCGCGGCGACGCCCCGCCGCCCCCAGCGCCGCTCGACGAAGGCGCCCATCGCGCCGACCGCGGCCGGGTTGTGCGCGTAGTCGACCAGGACGGGGTTGGCGCCGACCTGGTACACGCAGCCCCGCCCCGGGTTGCGGGTGTGCGGCTCGAACGAGCGCAGCGCGCGCGCCAGGACGTCCATCGGGACGCCGAGGGCGCGGGCGGCGGCGACCGAGGCCAGCGCGTTGGCGATCACATGTTCGGCGCATCCGCCGAACGCGCCCGCCACCTCCTCCGCCGGCAGGACCCGCGTGCGGCGCTCGCCGCGCGCCTCGGTGAGCCAGCCGTGCTCGACGACGTAGGCGGTGCCGCCCTCCCGCAGGTGCCGGACGACGATCGGCGCGTCCGGCGACAGGGCGAACCAGCGCAGCACCGGCTCCCGCCCGCGGACCGCGCGCCGCCCGGCCAGGCCCGCGGCGGGCGGGTCCTCGGCGTTCAGGACGAGGTGCCCGCCGCGCCGGATCTCCTCGGCGACCAGCGACTTGATCTCGACCAGGTCGTCCAGCGTCTGCGTGCCGTCCATGCCGAGGTGGTCGCGGGTGATGTTGGTGACGACCGCGACGTCGGCGCGGTCGTAGCCGAGGCCGCGCCGGACGATGCCGCCGCGCGCCGTCTCCAGCACGGCCGCCTCCACCGACCGGTCGCCCAGCACCATCTCGGCCGAGCGGGGGCCGGACGCGTCGGACCTGTGGACGAGCCGCCCGCCCACGTACACGCCCTCCGTGCTGGTCATCCCGGTGCGCAGGCCGTTCAGCTCCAGCATGTGCGCGATCATCCGGACGGTGGTGGTCTTGCCGTTGGTGCCGGTCACCGACACGATCGGGACGCGCGACGGCGAGCCCTGCGGGTACATCAGGTCGATGATGTCCCCGGCGACGTCGCGGCCCGGCCCCTCGTGCGGCTCCAGGTGCATGCGCAGGCCCGGCGCGGCGTTGACCTCCAGGATCCCCGCGGCGCCGCGCTCGGCGGGCGGCGGGGAGGCGATGTCGGGCAGCCGCAGGTCGATCCCGCACACGTCCATGCCGACGGTCGCGGCGGCGCGCACGCACATCCGCGCGGTGTCGGGGTGCACCTCGCCGGTCACGTCGCGGCTGGTGCCGCCCGTGGACAGGTTGGCGTTGCGGCGCAGCCACACCCGCTCCCCGGCGGCGGGGACGGTCGCCGGGCCGTGGCCCTGCCGCGCCAGCAGCCCCAGCTCGGCGGGGCCGAGCGTCAGCCGCGTCAGGGGCCGGTCGTGGCCCTCGCCGCGCGCGGGGTCGGCGTTGACCCGCTCGACCAGCCCGGCGATGGTGGCGGTCCCGTCGCCGGTCACGCACGCGGCCGTCAGCTCCGCGGCGGCCGCGACCCTCCCGCCGACGACCAGGACCCGGTAGTCGCGGCCCGGGACGTAGGACTCCACGAGCGCCTCGCCCGCGTCCCCGGCGGCGGACGCGAACGCGGTGACGACCTCCGGCGGGCTGGTCAGCTCGACGTGCACGCCCTCGCCCTGGTGCCCCGACAGCGGCTTGACCACCACCGGCGCCCCGATGTCGCGCAGCGCCTCCAGGGCCTCGGCGGGCGAGGCGGCCACCCGGCCGTCCGGGACGGGGACGCCGGCGTCGGCGAGCAGCCGGTGCGCCAGCCGCTTGTCGGCCGCGACCTCCATCCCGATCGCGGACGTGGCGTCGGTCATGGCCGCCCAGACGGTGCGGCGGTGCCGCCCGTACCCGAGCCGCAGCAGGTTGAGGTCGCCGACGCGGCGGACGGGCACGCCCCGGCGGCGCGCCGCGCGCGCCAGCGCCGAGGTGCTCACCCCGAGCCGCCCGGCCTCGTGGTCGGCGGCGATGGGGGCCAGGTCGTCGGCCGGGTCGGGCACCCGCCCGGCGAGCGCGTCGTTCACGATCCGCAGCGCCAGGGTGACCAGGTCATCCACGACCGTCGAGCCGGACGGCTCGTCGCGCGGGCACTCCAGGATCAGCTCGTACTGGCCGGGGCCGCCGGCGCGCACCGTCCGCCCGAAGTACGCCTCCCGGCCGATCAGGCCGGACAGCTCCAGCGTGACGTGCTCGGTGACGTGGCCGAAGTAGGTGCCGCGCTCCATCGCGCCGAGCAGCCCGCCCGGACGGCCCGCCGAGCAGTGGTGCGAGGCCAGGCCGGGCAGCGCCGCCAGGAGCCGGTCGCCGAAGCCGGGGTGGTCGGTGGTCTCGTGCCCGGTCAGGCCCTGCAAGTCGAGCCGCGCGATGGCGACGGGGCGGGACAGGTAGACGTTCGGGCCGCTCACGCGGCGCACATGATCGAGCCGCACGGGCTATTCCTCCCCGTCCGGACCGCGCATGGTGCCGATGGCGGGCAGGCGGTCGTTCATCTGGAACGAGCATCCGGCGGGCAGCAGGTGCAGCGACACGTCGAACATCGCCATCGGCTCGTCGTCGGAGGCGGCGTAGGCGACGGTGGACTGGCCCGCGTCCACCACCGTGACCACGCCCGTCCCGACGACCTGGAACCGGCCGTCGCCCACCACGATCGCGGTGTCCTCGTCGATGCCGACGCCCAGCAGCCGCGTGTCGAGCGCGATGCCGCTCAGCAGCCTCGGCAGCCGGCCGCGCTCGTTGAAGTGCATGTCGATCAGCACGTTGTCGAGCAGGGCGAGCCCCGGGCCGACCTTCACGCTGGAGGCGGCGACGTCGTGGCCGTGGCCGCCGAGGATCATCCAGTGGCCCATGGCGGTCGCTCCGGCGCTCGTCCCGGCGATGACCAGGCCCTCCTGGTCGAGCCGCCGTTTCAGCAGCTCGTTGGTCCGCGAGCCGACCAGGGTCCGGATCCGGGACTGGTCGCCGCCGCTGAACAGGACGCCGGTGGCCGCGTCCAGCGCCCGCAGCGTCGCCGCGTCGTCGGCGGCGGCCCGGCCCAGCAGGCGCAGCTCGCGGACCGAGGCCACCCCGAGCCGCCCGAACACGGCGGTGTACTCGTCGGCGACCTCCTCGGGCACCTCGGTGGCGGTGGTCACCACGACGATCCGCGCGTCCTCGTCGCCCGACAGCTCGACGAACGTCTCCAGTGGTCCGGACCCGCAGGTCCGGTTCTCCGCCCCGCCGATGATCAGCAGCCGGCCCTTGCGTCCGGCACCCCCAAGTTTCGCTCTCACAACCCGTAGCTACCCCTTGATCACATTCGGTAGTCTCTCGATCGCGGGCGTTCACCGGGCGGGGGCCGCGGCCGTTCGTCCGGCCGGCCCTGGACACGGCGCGGGAATCTCCGGCCCGCCCCGAACGCTAACCCTTTTATGGGGAATGACCATTTTGTGGCGTTCGCCTGCCATGAGAGGCTGGAGATCATTGGACGCATCGTCGAACGAGGGACGGTCGGGCCGTGAATGACATCCCCCGCCGCGCGGTGACGCGGACCGCCAAGCTGGCGACCCTCCCGCTGGGCTTCGCCGGGCGCACCGCCCTGGGGTTCGGCAAGCGCACCATCGGCCGGCCCGCCGAGGCCGTCGCGCTGGAGGTCCAGCGCCGCACCGCCGAGCAGCTGTTCTCGGTGCTCGGCGAGCTCAAGGGCGGCGCGATGAAGGTCGGGCAGCTGCTGTCGATCTTCGAGGCCGGGCTGCCCGAGGAGATCGCCGGGCCGTTCCGCGCGAGCCTGACGCGGCTCCAGGAGTCGGCGCCGCCGATGCCCGCCGCCACCACGCACCGGGTCCTCGCCGAGGGGCTCGGCCCCGGCTGGCGCGAGAGCTTCGCCGAGTTCGACGACCGTCCGGCCGCCGCCGCGTCCATCGGGCAGGTGCACCGGGCCGTCTGGCACGACGGGCGGGCCGTCGCGGTCAAGGTGCAGTACCCCGGCGCAGCCAAGGCCCTGATGGGCGACTTCAACCAGATCTCCCGGCTGAGCAGGCTCTTCACCCCGCTGTTCCCCGGCGTCGAGGTCAAGCCGGTCGTCGCCGACCTCAAGCGGCGGCTGGAGAAGGAGCTCGACTACGTCGACGAGGCCCGCGCGCAGACCGCCTTCCACGACGCCTACGCGGGCGACCCCGACTTCCTCGTGCCCGCCGTCGTCGCCCAGTCCGGCAACGTCCTGGTCACCGAGTGGCTGGAGGGCACCCCGCTCGCCAAGGTGATCGCCGAGGACGACCAGGAGCGGCGCGACCGCGCGGGGCTGCTGCTGTTCCGCTTCCTGCTGTCGGGCCCGGCGCGCTGCGAGATGATCCACATCGACCCGCACCCGGGCAACTTCCGGCTGCTGGACGACGGGCGCCTCGGCGTCATGGACTTCGGCGGCGCCGCCCGCGTCCCCGCCGAGCTCCAGTGGTCGATCGGCCGCCTGCTGCGCATCGGGACCCTGGGCGACGCCGAGGAGATGGTGGCGGTGCTGCGCGAGGAGGGCTTCCTCGCGCCCGACGGCGAGGTGGACCCCGAGCAGGTCGCCGCGCTCGTCGCGCCGCACGCCGCCCCGTTCGCCGTCGAGCGGTTCCGGTACTCGCGCGAGTGGCTGCGCGAGCAGACCGCGCGCGGGTTCGGGCTGGCCTCCGACATGCGGCCGGGCGCGCTCGCCCGGCAGCTGCGGCTGCCGCCCCAGTACCTGGCGGTCAGCCGCGCGCTGTCGGGCTGCGGCGGCGTGCTGTGCCAGCTGGAGACCGAGGGCCCGTTCCGCGCCGAGGCCGAGCGGTGGCTGCCCGGCTTCGCCGACGACCCGGGCCCGGACACCCGCGCGGGCGGGGGGACCAAGGAGGCCAGCGCCTGACCCCGGTCACCGCCTTAGCCCCGGTCAGCTCAGGGCCTTGGCCTCTTCCTCCTCGACCTGGCGGTTCCAGTCGCGCTTGGACGACTGCCAGCCGTCCTCGTCGCGGCCCTGCCGCCAGTAGCCGGAGATCGACAGCTGATCCATCGGCAGCCCGCGGTCGACCCGTAGGTGCCGCCGCAGCGTCTTGACGAAGCCCGCCTCGCCGTGCACGAACGCGTGCACCCGCCCTTCGGGGAAGTCCAGCTTCTGGACGGCCTCGGCCAGCAGGTCGCCGACCGGCCCGCCGTCGCGGTGCAGCCACACGATCTCCGCGTCGCCGGGCGTGGTCAGGCTCTGCTCCTCCTCAGGCCCGGCCACCTCGATGAACACGCGGGTGGGCGCGCCCTCGGGGATCCGCTCCAGCGAGGCGGCGATCGCCGGGAGGGCGCTCTCGTCCCCGGCCAGCAGGTGCCAGTCGGCGTCCGCGCTCGGCGCGTAGGCGCCGCCGGGCCCGTTGAAGAAGATCTCCTCGCCCGGCCGGACGCGCGCCGCCCACGGGCCCGCGATGCCCTTGTCGCCGTGGTGGACGAAGTCGATGGCCAGCTCGGCGGCCTCCGGGTCCCACGCGCGGACGGTGTAGGTCCGGACGCTCGGCCACTGGTCGCGCGGCAGCTCCGCGCGGACCCGCTCCATGTCGAACGGCTCGGGATAGTCGACGCCCGGCTGCGGGAACAGCAGCTTGACGTAGTGGTCGGTGAACTCGCCCGCGCCGAACCCGGCGAGCGTGCCGCCGCCCAGGACGACGCGGATCATGTGCGGGGTGACGCGCTCGGTTCGCAGCACCGTCCCCCTGTTGAGCTTCGGCCTTCTGCGCGCCGGTTCCGTCGCCATGCGTCCCTCCGCTGATCGGGATCTTATTAGGCAACCCTAACCTCTCCAGGTCCCCGCTCGTCACGTGCGGCCGCCGTGGCCTGCCCGTCGTCCTGAATTGGTCCGTTGGACGGGCCGGCCGGGTGACCCTCCGAACAGGCTCATTTGCGGTCCGTTCGGGGAACCCCGCGCGAACCCCTCAGCCGAGATCGTCGACCTCACCCCCCTGTCGGAGCGGACCCCGACCCTCCAGCTCTCCGAACCGTTCGCCAACACGGTCCCGTTCTCCCTCCGCGAGATCAGCCGCTCGCCGAGCGCACGCCGACGATTCGTCCACCATGACCTGGCGTCGGTCCTATCGGACTCATCGCGGCCACCGCCGCCGCGGGTCCGACGGCCCCCACTGAGCGTGCGGTCACGGTCGGGCTGCCCCGCGAGGGTCTGTTCCTCGTCGGCATCGCCGTCGTCGATGACATCCTGGCGGCTGCGGCCGGCCCAGCGCCCGGAGCGTCCCACCCGAACGACGGCCAGAGCGCCCTCCGCCTCCACCACCGCGCAGATTGCGGCCACCGGGCTCTCGTACTTGTTCACTCTCAGCCAAGCCTGCCGGCGCCACCGGGGAAACAACGGAGCCTCGAACGGCCTTTCTCCACGGACGATGACCGCCTGGGCCGCGCTCCCCGTTCAAGTGAGGCGATCAGTCTGGGTGATGAGCTATGCACAGACCGCCTGTGTCCCGTGCCAGATCACTGGTCTTGGCTGAGGGATGATCGGCCCCTGCTGGGGAGACCCAAGCTATGCCTCGGGCCGTCCGCCGTTCACCGAGCCGGCCGGTCCAGGGCCGGAGACCATGAGGATCAGGCGGTAGCGGGTGTCCTCCAGACAAGAATTCCTGGGAAATAAAGAACTGGCCCACGGCACCTTCATAGAAGGTGTGCAGGTCGGGGAGGGGGCACAGCATTGCGTGTGCTCGGCAGGTTGGACGCCTACCAGCGGCGGCATCGTTGGGCAGGTCTGCCGCTGGCAGTGGTGTACAAGTTCGTCGATGACCAGGGCGCCTATCTCACGGCGTTGATCACCTACTACGGGTTCGTGTCGCTGTTCCCGCTGTTGCTGCTGCTGGTCAGCGGCCTGGGTTTCGCGTTGCAGGACGACCCCGGCCTGCAACAGCGTGTGCTGGATTCCGCACTCGCGCAGTTCCCGGTCATCGGCGATCAGATCGGCACGAACATCCACTCCTTCCACGGGAGCGTGCTGGCCCTGGCCACGGGCATCCTGGGCAGCCTGTACGGCGGCCTGGGCGTGGTACAGGCCACGCAGAACGCCCTGAACAAGATGTGGGGAGTTCCGCGCAATTCCCGGCCGAACCCCGTCGCCGCCCGGCTGCGCAGTCTGGCGTTGCTGATCGTCGGCGGCGGCACGATCCTGGCGACCACACTGCTGTCAGCGGTGACCACCACCGGCGGCATCCTCGGCGCTGGTGCACGGGTGGTGGCCATCGTGGTGGCCATCGCCGTCAACGTCGTGTTGTTCACCGTGGCGTTCCGGGTGCTGACAGCCGGTCGCCTCACCCTTGCGCAGGTCCGCGCGGGGGCGATCGCCGCGGCCCTGACCTGGCAGATCCTGCAGTGGGTCGGCGCGTTCCTGCTCGGCCACATGCTCAAGGGGGCCACCGCCACCTATGGCATGTTCGGGATCGTGCTCGGCCTGCTGGCATGGATCTATCTGGGCGCCCTCACCTTCGTGGTCGGCGCCGAGATCAACGTCGTGCGCGACCAGCGGTTGTGGCCCCGCAGCCTCCTGACCCCCTTCACCGACAACGTGGAGCTGACCGCTGGGGACCGGCGTGCCTACACCTCCTACGCCGAGACCGAACGCCACAAAGGCTTCCAGAACGTCGACGTCGACTTCGACCCACCCCCGGGTCGTCCGGACTGACCACGCCTTCCTGATCGGTAGGGCTGGCGTCTGAATGCTGGGAGCGCTTCCCGCAGACGACCGTTGGAGCACGCCACTGGGCGTGCTCCAACGGTGCCTGATTTCTTGAGGATTGGTTATCCGATGCATCCGGAAACGGTGGAGGGACTGCCGACGCAGTTGGTCGGAAGGTTGGCGGTGATGCTGGTGCCGGTGAGGGTGGCGGTGCCGTTCAGCCGGTAGACACCGCCGGGATTGCTGGTGGTGGTGTTGGCGGTGACGACGGTGTTGGTGGTGGTGAAGGTCGCGTTGTCGCTGGCAAGGCCGCCACCTTGGGCAGCGGTGTTGCTCCTGATGGTGCTGCTGGTGAAGGTCGCAGCCGCCGGTGTGCCGGTGCTAAAGATGCCGCCGCCCTTGCCGCCTGCGGAGTTGTTGTCGAGCGCGCTGCCGGTGAGGGTGACCGCACCGAAGTTCAGCACGCCTCCGCCGTCGTTATGGCCTGCGGTGGTGGCGCTGCCGCGGCTGAGGGTGACGGCGTTGAGGGTGAGGGATCCACTGGAGTTGACCTGGGCGATACGGAACGCCGGCGCTGTGGTGGCGCGGGTGATGGTGTTGGCGTTGCCGGAGAAGGTGATCGCGGTGGTGATGAGGGGCAGCCCTGCGGGACCGTTCACGCCGTCATCGCCGTGGCTGGAGGTGAGGGTGTAGGTGCAGTTCGCGGTGAGGGTGACGGTTCCGCCACCGGCGGCGTTGGCCGCGTTCACCGCCGTGACCAGCGCCGTCTCGGTACAGGCGACGGCGGCCTGGGCGGAGGCGGCCAGGCCGACGGTCGTGCCGGCGGCGAGGATCGCGGTCGCGGCGAACGCGGGGATCGTGCGGGTGATACGCATGGGTACATTTCCTGAAGCAAAGGCCGGTGATAATCGAGAAAGCATCCTCGAACACCCCGCGGAGCGGGCATCGGCTACTGAGAGAGGAATCACTTAAAACACTACACACATGCTAACGAGATGCATATAGCCACGGGAGTTTCGGTCAAATATATAAAATCCATGATCGGCTGGGATTTGCTCGGGCGAGCCAATAAGAATGATCTCCGGTGTTCCGCTGCCCTCGAAATGAGGGGGGATGTCGCTCATTTGCGCTATTTTGTCTAAGTTTGAGATGTTGATATGAGTGATCGGTGATTTTCGTGTCAATTTTCAAGTGTGATACTCTGAGTGCGATCCGAATGTAATTTCTTCTCTGAAATATCAGCTTCTGGGTTTTGCTGAATTTCGTCCACATCGGTTGCGGGGTGAGAGCCGGATGGGCCCCTCGGCTCCTGAACGATCTGGGGTCCCGGAGCGGGCAGGGCCTGCGGACGCGTCCGCAGGCTGCTGGGAGGCCACGCCTGCGCTGAGGTGATGTGCTGCTGGTCCAGGGCCGTCCGGCTCGGCGAGGAGCCGTCATCACTTGCGCTGATGACCGTTGCTCAGCAGGTCATACCTCGCGCTTCCCGCGCTTCGGTAAATCTCCCCAAGAATCATTTTCGAATTTTACGAACATCGATAATAGTCGGGTAGAATCAAATTATCCGGCGACGACGACATCCCCGTCTTGAGGTTGATCCGCCACACCGGTCCCCGAATGGGAGGCGCCGGCCATGTGGACGATCACTGAACGCCGCACAACGATCAGCCTGTCACCACCTTCGACGCCGCGGCTGCGGTTGCGCCCCGCGGCTTCTCCCGGCGCGGCGCGGACCGTGCTGGACGGCGCGTGGTGGCCCCGCTCGGCCGACCCTTCCGCGGAGCTGCCGGGGCTGATCCTTGCCCTGCAAGACCACGGTCCCATCGACGACCACCGTCCCGTCACCCACGTTCTGCTCCGGGTGGACGATTGGGAAAGCCGTCCACGCCGGCTGCGGATCGACGGTCCGGCCGATACCCGGGTGGTACGGCTGAGCTGGTTCGACTCCCTTCCCGCCGGGCTGCTCACGGCGATCCACGCCGACGGACGGCGCGTCGATCTGTTCACCGTCCCGGTCTCCACGACCCACGCCGAGGCCGAGACGGCGATGGAACTGGCGTCCCAACCCGCCAACCACCTGCACACCCCCGACCTGCTGGCCGCCCTCACCACACCACCCGGCCGGGCGGACCGGGCCGGCACCCAGAACGACTCAGAGGACGCCTGGGAATCGGAGGGCGGACGACTGCGAGAAGACCTCGCGACACGTTGGTCCGGCCCCGCCGCCCGGCCGGCCCATCATCAGATCACCCGCGATCGGAGATCACCATGACCACTGCCACCACCACCGCAGGCATTGTGCGTGCCCCCGAGGAAGTGCGGATGCCCGCACACCGGCGCCCCGGTCACACCATCGTCGCGCTGTCCGGCGCCTTGAACGATGCCGCTGCTCCGGCGCTGCGTGAGCACCTGATCGGCGCGTTGCGGCACAGCGGCCGTCTGCTGATCCTCGACCTGGGGGAGGTGACGTCCGCCGACACGGCCGGACTGGCCGTCCTGATCGGCGCTCGGCGCCGCGCCGCCGGACTCGGCATCACCCTGCGCCTTACCGCTCCCAATCCGCAGGTCGCCGCGCTGCTCCGCGGCACCGGGCTCGACCGCGCCCTCACCGTCCACCCCACCCGCGGCATCTCCCCAGGACTCGCCGCATGACCCCATGGACGCCGACCAAGAGAGTGAACGCGGCCATACCGCGCCCGGTTTTGCGACGCGGGTCATACGGCGTGCATCCGGGCCCGGTCTCGCCCCAGATCTGAGTGCCCCGTGACCGCGCCCCCACGGGACGACGTCCAAGCCGCCGCGCAACCCGGTCTGCGCGCTGGCCGGTGGCGGCTGCCGGCCGGACGGGTGGCGGCCGGGCATATCCGCTAAGCGGTCCGACAACGCGCTGCGCACATGGAGGGCCGGGACCGGCTGCGGATGACCTCGGCAACCATCTAACGGCGCTCGCCCAGGACCTTCTCACCAGGGCCGCCGCGCGCGACCCGACCGACCTGCGACTGGGACTACGCGCACCCACCCGCCTGCTACCGGGGTGAGACCTACGCTGTCGCCCGGGACCGCTGAGCGCCCGTCCGCCCACGTGGGCGGCCGCTGCATCAACCGCCCTGGCGTATGGACGTCGCTCCTCCCGCAAGCGCCTCCGGTACATCCACTCCTCATCCCGTGGCTACGCCGGTAGCGTCTCGGCGGCCGCAGGCGGATCATCGCTTGGGCGTGACCTGCCGCGTATGGCGGCCCTCGGCCGGTGCAGTCCAAGCGCCCCGATCCATTTCGAAACCTGCCGACGGCGTCCAACTCGACATCTCGCGGTCACAGGCCGGGTGAGATGGTCGGCGGTGCCGCCGCGCCATTCGATGAGGAAGAGGGTGGCGTCGTCGCTGGTGATCCCGCCTCTTTCCCGCATGAGTGTGTGGGAGAGGTTCCGCACCATCTGCTGCACGGTCGCGCTGGCGGGGCCAACGCGTTCGATGGTGGCGATCAGGCGTTCCTCGCTGGGGTCAAGGCACAGGGACGCGGCGGCAAGGCTACTTCCGAGCACACCGCGACGGCGCCGCGCTGGACACAGGCGGTCTCAGAACAGCTCATCACCAGCTGTGAACACCGCCCGGCGCGACGGCCGACCGAGCCGGACCGATGCGAGCTCATGACGACTCTCCCCACGGGCCGCAGGGTGATCCCTTCGGTCCGTCCTGACGATCGAGCCCGGCCTCAACCTCGGCGTCGTGCCCGATCCGCTGGCGCGCCCGCATCGGATGCGGCCCGGCGGCCGGGGCCTGCGTCCCGCCGTACACACAAGCCGCGGGCACGTGCGAATGTCTCGGCCGCCTTTCCTCAGGTGCAGAGACTCGAAATCGTTTCACAGGCGATCGGCCGGCCGGTCCCATGTGGGGCCGGCCGGCCTGGAGATCGGGTCGCCGATCTACCAATGATGCGCTACGTCGATGATCAGACGCGTGCCGCCACCATCTCGCGGCAGTGTGAAGACACGGAACGGCAGGCGCGCCCGCACACCCACGCCGATGGTGAACTGGCCCTCGAACCAGCCCGCCCCGGCGACCTGCCGGAATGTGGTGTATCCGGAGACGTTGGCCATCTCGGGCGAATCCTTGGGTCCGGGAGGGCCATCAGCCGCCACGAAGATCCGGAGCTTGGCGCCGCCCCGTAGCGGAACAAGGTGTCCCGAACCGTCCCGGTACACCTGATCCACGTACTCGATCATGTAGCCGTTGTCGATTGTCCCTGCGGCCTCAAGCACGAGCCGGTCATAGCAGGTTTCGCGGCCGGTTCGCAGGCTCTCGTATGCTCCCTCCAGGGGACGTGAGCCCTTCGGGGACGACCCCCAGTTCGTCGAACAGCCAGCGGCGGACATGGACACGCCGGGCACACCGGCGAGGGTGGCCGTCATACCAAGAACCAGCAACCCACCGAACAGTCTGCGCATTTGAAACTCCTTTCACAAAATTCTGTTCTCCTTTTCTCTAGGTAGGACGCGATACGGTGAGGAATAGTTGGCCGTCCGACATGAAACGCGTGGCCGACTGTGGCCGCCGATTTAGGTATTTCGCGGCCGATTTCCTCCTGGGTCAGGCGGGTTTTGTGTAGTCCGTGCGAGCGAGTGATTTCGGTGTATGTGTCTCTAGAGGGCGTCTGAAATGGATCAGGGCGGGCGGCCGGTGAGGCGGTGGAGCAGGATCATGCTCATCGCCAGGTAGATGACGTTCTCCGAGCTTCGCCTGGCCGGGCAAGTACCGGCGCCTATGGAGCCGCCTTTGCAGCAGCTCGGCGGGGCTCTCCTCGTCAGGCCCCACGCTCGCGGCCGGGCGGGTAGGTGAGGAAGTTGATCAGCAGGGCGATGGCCCTGTTGTAGCCGCGCAGGGTGTTGGGCGAGGCGTTCTCGGGCGGCCGCCGCCGTCCTGAAATGGTCCGTTGGACGGGCTGGTCGGGTGACCCTCCGAACAGGCTCATTTGCGGTACGTTCGGGGAACCCCGCGCGAACCCCTCAGCCGCCCGTGCCGCCGGAGGAACGATGTCCGTGCTCTCCCAGCTCCTCACCGCCGTCGCCGACGGCTCGGTCGAGATCGTCGACCTCACCGCCCCCCTGTCGGAGCGGACCCCGATCCTCCAGCTCCCCGAACCGTTCGCCAACACGGTCCCGTTCTCCCTTCGCGAGATCAGCCGCTACGACGATCGCGGGCCCGCCTGGTACTGGAACGACATCACCACGGGCGAGCACGTCGGCACCCACTTCGACGCGCCCGTCCACTGGGCCACCGGACGCGGCGGGGAGGACGTCTCCCAGGTCGCGCCCGCCCGCCTCGTCGCTCCGGCCGTGGTGCTGGACGCGTCCGGCAGCGCCGCCGCCGACCCCGACTTCCTGCTGGAGATCGACCACGTCCGCGAGTGGGAGAAGGGCCACGGCCCGCTCCCCGAGGGCGGCTGGCTGCTCTACCGGACGGGCTGGGACGCGCGCTCCGGCGACCAGGAGACGTTCCTTAACGCCGACGCCACCGGTTCGCACACGCCCGGGATCTCCGCCGAGTGCGCCCGCTGGCTCGCCGAGGAGACGCCCCTCATCGGGCTCGGCGTGGAGACGGTCGGCACCGACGCGGGCGCCGCCCACGGGTTCGATCCGCCGTTCCCCTGCCACTCCTACTTCCTCGGGGCGGGCAAGTACGGCCTCACCCAGCTGCGCAACCTCGCCCGGCTCCCGGCGCGCGGCGCGGTCCTGCTCGCCTCGCCGCTGCCCATCGTGGGCGGCTCGGGCAGCCCGGCCCGCGTCCTGGCGCTGGTGGAGCGATGAACGTCGCGCAGGCCGTCGGGCAGGCGCTCGCGCGGCTCGGCGCCGGCACCGTCTTCGGGGTGGTCGGCAGCGGCAACTTCCACGTGACCAACGCGCTCACCGCGAGCGGCGCCCGGTTCGTCGCCGCCCGGCACGAGGGCGGCGCCGCGACGATGGCCGACGCCTACGCGCGGGTGAGCGGCGGCCTCGGCGTGCTGTCGGTGCACCAGGGCCCCGGCCTCACCAACGCGCTGACCGGCATCGCCGAGGCCGCCAAGAGCCGCACGCCGCTGCTCGTCCTGGCGGGCGAGGTGGCCGCCGCCGAGGTCCGCTCCAACTTCCGCGTCGACCAGGCCGCGCTCGCCACGGCCGTCGGCGCCGTCCCCGAGCGCGTCCACTCCCCGCAGACCGCGCTCGCCGACGTCACCCGCGCCTGCCGCACCGCGGTCGCCGAGCGGCGCACGGTGCTCCTCGGCCTGCCCCTGGACGTCCAGGGCGCCGAGTACCCCGGCCCGGCCTCGCTCGAACGCCCGCCCGCCGGGCCCGCGGGGCTCCCGGCCGGGTATCGGCCGCGGCGGGCGCAGGTGCCGCAGCTGCCCGTCCCGCCCGCGGGCGCGATCGCCCGGCTGGCCGACGCGCTCCAAGGGGCCGAGCGGCCGGTGTTCATCGCCGGGCGCGGCGCGCGGCTGTCGGGCGCCGCGCGGGAGCTCGCGGAGCTGGCCGCGCGGTGCGGCGCGCTGCCCGCGACCTCCGCCGTCGCGCGCGGGCTGTTCGCGGGCGACCCGTTCGGCCTCGACGTCAGCGGCGGCTTCGCCACGCCCGCCGCCGCCGAGCTGATCCGCGGCGCGGACCTGGTCGTCGGCTGGGGCTGCTCGCTGAACGCCTGGACGACCCGGCACGGCACCCTCGTCGGCCGCAGCGCGACGGTCGTGCAGGTCGACCTGGACGCCCAGGCCCTCGGCGCGCACCGCCCCGTCGACCTCGGGCTGATCGGCGACGTCGCCGAGACCGCGCGGGCCGTCCACGCCGAGCTGGAGGCGCGCGGGCACTCCGCCACCGGGTACCGGACGCGGGAGGTCGCCGCGCGGCTCGCCCGCGAGGGCCGCTGGCAGGACGTCCCCTACGAGGAGCACCCCGCCGACAAGGCCGACGCCGACGGCCCGCGCGTCGACCCGCGGACCCTGACGATCGCGCTGGACGGCCTGCTTCCCCGCGAGCGGACCGTCGCCGTCGACTCCGGCAACTTCATGGGCTATCCCGCGATGTTCCTGGACGTCCCCGACACCGACGGCCTGGTGTTCACCCAGGCGTTCCAGTCGATCGGGCTGGGCCTGGCCACCGCCATCGGCGCCGCCTTCGCCCGGCCCGACCGGCTCACCGTCGCCGCCCTCGGCGACGGCGGCGCGCTGATGTCGGTCGCGGAGCTGGAGACCGCCGTCCGGCTCGGGCTCGGCCTGCTCGTGGTCGTCTACGACGACGAGGCGTACGGTGCGGAGGTGCACCACTTCGGCCCCGGCGGCCATCCGCTGGACGCGGTCACGTTCCCGCCCGCCGACCTGGCCGCGATCGGCCGGGGCTTCGGCTGCGCCGCCGCGACCGTCCGGCGCCCGGAGGACCTCGCGGCGGTGACCGACTGGCTGGACGGTCCGCGCGACCGTCCGATGGTCGTGGACGCCAAGGTCACGCGGAACCGGCCCTCGTGGTGGCTGGAGGAGGCGTTCCGCGGTCACTGAGCCGCCGCATGGAGACCTTCCGGGCGGGGAATGATCGTGGACGTGATCATCTTGTGGCGCGCGTCACAGGTCCCGAGGAGGAGAGATGACGGCACGACCGAGGGTCCCCGAGCTCGCCCGGGAGATGTCCGCCGAGTTCGCCGGGACGATGATCCTCATCCTCTTCGGGGCGGGGGTGGTCGCCCAGGTCGCCGCCGGGGGCATCGGGGACCACGACAGCATCGCCTGGGCCTGGGGCATCGGCGTCACGCTGGGCGTGTACGTGTCGGCGCGGATCAGCGGCGGGCACATCAACCCCGCCGTGACGTTCGCGCTCGCGGTCTTCCAGGGATTCCCCTGGCGCAAGGTCGGCCCGTTCTGGCTCGCCCAGACGGCCGGGGCCTTCGTCGCCGCGCTGCTCGTCCGGTGGAACTACAGCGAGGTGCTGGCCAAGGCCGACCCCGGCCACACCATCAAGACCCAGGGCGTGTTCTCCACCCTTCCCGGCAACGGCACGCTGCCCGTCAGCACGTGGGGCGCGCTGCGCGACCAGATCATCGGCACCGCGATCCTGCTGTTCATCGTGCTGGCCCTCACCGACCTGCGCAACTCGCCCCCGCTGGCCAACCTCACGCCCGTCGTGCTCGGCCTGCTGGTCGTCGCGATCGGGATGGCGTGGGGCACCGACGCCGGATACGCCATCAACCCGGCCCGCGACTTCGGGCCGCGCCTCGCGCAATTCATCACCGGCTACGGGGGAGCGTGGCGGGACCAGAACGGCGATTTCTACTTCTGGGTGCCCATCGTGGGGCCGCTGGCCGGCGGCGTGATCGGGGCCGGCCTCTACCTCCTGCTCATCGGCCGCAACATCCCCGAGCCGGAGGACCCCGAGGCCGCGGGCGGCGGGCGCAAGCCCGAGTACGACGTTTCGTGACGGGGCCGGTCCCCGTCCCTCCAGCAGAAAGGGAGAGCCGCATGGCCGACTTCGTCGGAGCGCTCGACCAGGGCACCACCAGCACCCGCTTCATGATCTTCGATCACGGCGGCAACGAGATCGCGCGGCACCAGCTCGAACACCAGCAGATCCTGCCGCAGGCGGGGTGGGTCGAGCACAACCCGACCGAGATCTGGGAACGCACCCGCGCGGTCATCCAGACCACCCTGAACAAGGCCAATCTGGCCCATTCCGATCTGGCCGCGTTCGGCATCACCAACCAGCGCGAGACGACCGTGGTGTGGAACCGGCGCACGGGCCGCCCGTACTACAACGCGATCGTCTGGCAGGACACCCGCACCGACCGCATCGCCTCCGCCCTCGAACGCGACGGCAGGGGCGAGACGATCCGGCACCGCGCGGGACTGCCGCCCGCCACCTACTTCTCCGGCGGCAAGATCCAGTGGATCCTGGAGAACGTCGACGGGGTCCGCGAGGCCGCCGAGAGCGGCGACGCCGTCTTCGGGAACATCGACACCTGGGTGCTGTGGAACCTCACCGGCGGCACCGACGGCGGTGTGCACGTCACCGACCCCACCAACGCCAGCCGCACCATGCTGATGGACCTGGAGACCCTCGACTGGGACGACCAGCTCCTGTCGTTCTTCGGCATCCCGCGCCGGATGCTGCCGCAGATCAAGCCGTCCTCGGCGCCCGACCCGTACGGGACGACCCGCGCGGACGTGCTGGGCGGCGAGGTCCCGCTGTCGGGCATCCTCGGCGACCAGCAGGCCGCGACGGTGGGGCAGGTGTGCTTCGCTCCCGGCGAGGCCAAGAACACCTACGGCACCGGCAACTTCCTGCTCCTCAACACCGGCGAGGAACTCGTCCGCTCCAAGGCGGGGATGCTCACGACCGTCTGCTACAAGTTCGGCGACCAGCCGACGGTGTACGCGCTGGAGGGGTCGATCGCGGTGACGGGGTCGGCGGTGCAATGGCTGCGCGACCAGCTGGGCATCATCTCCGGCGCCTCCCAGAGCGAGGACCTGGCCCGCCAGGTCGACGACAACGGCGGCGTCTACTTCGTCCCCGCCTTCTCCGGCCTGTTCGCCCCCTACTGGCGCTCGGACGCCCGCGGCGCCATCGTCGGCCTCTCCCGCTTCAACACCAACGCCCACCTGGCCCGCGCCACCCTGGAATCGATCTGCTACCAGTCCCGCGACGTCGTGGAGGCCATGCGCGAGGACTCCGGCGTCGCCCTGGACGTCCTCAAGGTCGACGGCGGCGTCACCGCCAACGAACTGTGCATGCAGATGCAGGCCGACATCCTCGGCGTCCCGGTCTCGCGCCCCGTCGTCGCCGAGACCACCGCCCTGGGCGCCGCCTACGCCGCCGGCCTGGCCGTCGGCTTCTGGACCACCACCGACGAACTCCGCCAGAACTGGAACGAAGACAAACGCTGGCACCCCACCTGGACCGACGACCAACGCCACCACGGCTACGCCGACTGGAAAAAGGCCGTGGAGCGGACATATGGATGGGTGGACGTCGATTAGAACGCGCCACTGAATCCGCCCCGTGCCGGGCTTCTTCTCCGGCGGCCGGTGATGATCTAGCATCCGGCTGGACACCGTCGTCCAGGCCGCGCGCCGCGCGCCGGCCCGCCCGAGAGGAACCCCATGACCAGACGACTCGCAGGAGCCGCCCTCGCCGTCGCGGCGGGCGCCGCGGTGCTCGCCGCCGCCGGGGCCGGAGCGGCGCAGGCCGCGCAGGCCGCGCAGCACGGGCCGGCCGCGCAGGCCGGTCAGGCGGGCCACGGGGGCCGCGGGGAGGTCGACTTCACGGGCATCGTCGCGCTCAGCAACTGCTCGGGTTCCCTGGTGCGCGGGCCGCGCTCGCGCGACACCGACGCCGCCCTGGTGCTGACGAACGGCCACTGCCTGGAGTCGGGGATGCCGAAGGCGGGGCAGGTCATCGTGGACCAGCCGTCCACCCGCGCGTTCAAGCTCCTCGACCCGACCGGGCAGAAGGAGCTGGGCTCGCTCCAGGCGACCAAGGTCGAGTACGCCACGATGACCGACACCGACGTGACCGTCTACCGGCTGAGCAGCACCTACGCCGACATCAAGAAGAAGTACGGCGCCCCGGCGCTGCGGCTGTCGACGGCCAGGCCGCACGACGGCACCGAGATCCGCGTCGTGTCCGGCTACTGGAAGAAGATCTACGGCTGCAAGACGGAGGCGACCGTCCACCGCCTGCGCGAGGGCGAGTGGACGTGGAAGGACTCCATCCGCTACGCGCCCGAGTGCCAGACGATCCACGGCACGTCCGGCTCGCCGATCATCGACGTCCGGACGCGCCACGTGGTCGGCGTGAACAACACCGGCAACGACGACGGCGAGCGCTGCACGCTCAACAACCCGTGCGAGGTCGACCGCGACGGCAACGTCACCGTCCGGCACGGCATCCACTACGGCCAGCAGACCTACCTGCTCGCCCGCTGCCTCGGCAAGGGCAACGACGTGGTGCTGGGCAAGTCCTGCGCCCTGCCGAAGCCCGCCGCGACCCCCAAGGGCTGATCGCGCGATCGACGCATCGACGGGTCGCCATGGGGAACGGGTCGCCCATGGACCTGGAGGTGATCGCATCGCTGGAGCGCCTGGCCGAGCTGCTGGACGCCCGGTCGCCGCTGTTCGTGCGCTGGTCGGCCGGGCCGGAGGCGGACGAGTCCCGCCCGTACAGCGTCGACGGGCTGACCGGCGCCCGCTTGCCGGGACTGTCGGCCAGCCCGCTGGAGGTCGAGCCGTGGTGGGGCGACCGCCCCACCGTCCTGTGGGTGGCGCGGCGCCTTCATGACTACTCCCATCTGAAGGACGCGCGCGCCGAGGGCGCGAGGCCGTGGGTCCTGGAGGGCGAGGAGGCGGGCCGCGGGCCGGACAACGAGCCGCTCGTGGCCCGCCCTCGGCCCGTCGCCCTCATCGACAAGCGGGTGCTCGACGAGGCCGCGGCCGTGCTGGACGACGTCAAGCGCGGCGGGTGGGGCCCGCTGGACCGGGAGCAAACCGACGCACGAGGGGGAGCACGATGAGCACGGTCAACGTGACCGTCCCGATCGCCGGGGTCGTGACGTTCCACCGGCTGGACGACACCACCACCCGCGTCACGGCCCGGATGGAGATCGCCCCGGACGGCCTCGCCGAGAAGGCCGGCGACCGGCTCGGCGCCCTGAACCGCCGCGTCAAGGGCGACCTCCAGCGCTTCAAGAAATTCATTGAGGGCCGGGGCGTCCAGACCGGCGGCCGGCGCGGCAAGGTGGACCGTCCGGGCCCATGACGGCCGTGGGCACGGTCGATAAGCTGGCGCGATGCCTGATGCGGCGGCCGGTCGTCCCGTTGATCCCGATGTGGACCTGGGCGCCCCGCAGCAGCGCTTCGAGCTGCGGCGCGCGCCCTGGGCCGTACTGGCCGCCGTCTCGGCGGGCGGTGTCCTCGGCGCCCTCGCGCGCTACGGGCTGATCAGCGCGTTCCCCTACGCGCCGGGGGAGTTCCCCTGGGCGGTCTTCTGGATCAACGTGTCGGGCTGCCTGCTGATCGGGGCCCTGATGGTGCTGGTCACCGAGGTCCGGCGGGCGCACCGGCTCGTCCGGCCGTTCCTCGGGACCGGGGTGCTCGGCGGATTCACCACGTTCTCCACCTACGTCGTGGACATCCAGAAGGCGCTGGAGGACGGGTCCGCGCGGGTGGGCCTCGCCTACCTCGCCGCGACGATCACCGCTGCGCTGGCCGCCGTGTTCACGGGCGCGCGGCTGGCCCGGCTGGCGGCCCGCGCCGGACGCGGGGAGGGCGCGTGACCGTCCTGCTGGTCGCGCTGGGCGCCGCCCTGGGCGCCCCGCTGCGCTACCTCACCGACCGCGCGGTGCAGGCCCGGCACGGCTCGGCGTTCCCCTGGGGGACGTTCACCGTCAACGTCACCGGATCGGCGCTGCTGGGCTTCCTGGCGGCTCTCCCGGCCGGCGGCGGCGCGATGGCGTTCGCCGGGACGGGCCTGTGCGGCGCGCTGACCACCTACTCCACCTTCGGCTACGAGACCCTCCGCCTCGCCGAGGACGGCGCGCGCCTTCACGCGGTGCTCAACGCCGCCGCGAGCATCGGCGCGGGCCTCGGCGCCGCCTACTGCGGCATGGCGCTCGCCGGGGCCCTGCCTGCCTGAGAGGCAGGGCCCGGCGCCGGAAAGCATGGTGCGGCCCAGGCTCGTAGCCCTGAGCACGGGGGCTCTGAGCTCGCGAGTGGGCCGCCCCGTGACTCTGCCCATGTGGGCGAATCGGTAAACCGGTAGGTGCCTGCACTGTCGCCTTAGGGGTGAGGAAAGCCCTCAGTGCCATGTCCGGCCCCGCGCGCCCCCATGGGCCGGCCAAACCGGCGGGCATGGGACGTCCCGGAGCACATGGGGCGGGCGGTCCTGGGTAGCAGGCGTGAAGGCGGCGAGCGGAGGGGCGTGAATGCGGGTCTTGGTGGCCGGCTGGCCGAGCTTCCTGCACGGCGAGGCCACGGCGGGCGACGTCCTGGCGATGGAGGCCGTGCGGCGGGCGCTGGCGGGGGAGGGGATCGGCTGCGACCTCGCCTGGAGCCCGGTGTTCCGCCCGGACGGGCTGGACCTCGACCGGGCCGACCCGGACGACTACACGCACCTGGTGTTCGCGTGCGGCCCGCTGCACGGCGGGCAGGTCGAGGACCTGCACCGGCGCTTCGCGGGCTGCCGCCGGGTCGCGGTCGGCGTGTCGGTGATCGATCCGGACGACCCCGCGGTCACCGGGTTCGACGCCGTCCTCGCGAGGGACACCCCCGCCGCGGTGCCCCGCCACGACCTGTCGGCGCTGCCCGAGACCCCGTCCGTCCCGGTCGTGGGGATCGTCCTGGCGCCGGGCCAGGACGAGTACGGCGCGCGGGGGCGGCACGGGCAGATCGAGGGCGAGCTGACGGAGTGGCTGTCCGGCCGCGAGTGCGCGCGGCTGCCCCTCGACACCCGGCTCGACCCGCGCGACTGGCGGCTGTTCACCACGGCGGCGGAGCTGGAGTCGGCCCTGCGGCGGCTCGACCTGGTCGTGACGACCCGCCTGCACGGGCTCGTGCTGGCGCTGAAGAACGGCGTGCCCGCGCTGGCGGTGGACCCCGTGGGCGGCGGCGCGAAGGTCACCGCGCAGGCACGGGCCTGGTCGTGGCCCGCCGTCGTGACCACGTCCGAGCGCGACGAGCCGCCCTATCTCGACACCGCGGAGCTGGACCGGTGGTGGCGGTGGGGCCTGTCGGCCGAGGCCGCCGGGAGCGCCCCCGGCCCGCTCCGGTCCGAGGCCCTGATGGAGGAGTTCCTGGACGTCCTCGGCGCACGTTAGGGACGTCCCAAACCGGGGAGGCTCCGCAGTTCCGGACCACTGAGGAAGGAGCGTCCGATCATGAGGCACGAGGAGTTCATCGGCCAGGTCCAGAACCGGGCCCGCCTGCCCGGCTGGGGCGACGCCGAACGGGCGTCCCGCGCGACGCTGGAGACGCTGGGGGAGCGGATCCCCGAGGGCCTCGCCGACAACCTCGCGGCGCAGCTGCCGCACGAGATCGGGGAGCACCTGCGCCGCACCGAGGTCTACGGCGGCGCGGGGAGCGGCGAGCGGTTCGACCGGCACGGGTTCGTCGAGCGGGTCGCGATCCGCTCCGGCACCGACGAGCCGCGGGCCGCGTTCCTGGCGCGGGTCGTGCTGGAGGTGGTGGACGACGCCACCCGGGGCTCGGTGACCAGGAAGGTGGGCGACAGCCTGCCGGCCGACATCCGCGCCCTACTCCCGGTGGGCCACACCGGCTGACCCTTCAGCAAGCCCAACCCCGCACACCGCCGCGTCGACGGCCCCGCACCCGGGGTCATCGACGCGGCACCACCCGCCGCCCCGTCACTCGCGGGGCCTGGCATTCGTGGGTGCTGGCCCTTGCGGGCCCCGCTACTCGCGGGCCTTGGCGGTCGCGCGGCGGTTGGCCTTCTCGATGGCCTTGACGAGCTCGTCCTTGGTCATCTTGGAGCGGCCCTCGATGCCGAGTCTCTTGGCGACCTCGTACAGGTGCTTCTTGCTCGCGTTCGCGTCGACGCCCTCAGCCGTCTTGCTGGGACGGGTCCGCGACCGCGGGGTGTCCTTGGCGGCCTGCTTGTCCGAGGGGCCTTTGCGCCCGCCGGCCTTGCGGAGCCAGCGGTCGCCGACCTTCTCGAACTTGTGCTTGAGCGCGCTGAACGCGGTGCGGTGCGCGCGCTCGCCCTCGCCGTACTCATCGACCGCCGAGTCGTGGGCCTTGACCCACGTATCCTGCGCCTCGTCCGGTGAGCGGCGGAGCGTCGAGGGCATGTCCTCGCGGCCCGGCATGTCCGTCTCCTCTCCCTTTGCGGGTAGGTAACCCGTGAACGTCCTGTCGCTTTACCCGATGGGTGCGGGGCCAATCGGCGCCGGTCAGGCCGGGCGGGCGACCAGCAGCTCGCGCGTGAACCACTCGATCGTGCTCCGCAGGCCCTCCTCGACCGTGATCCGCGGGCTCCAGCCGAGGACCTCGCGGGCCAGGGCCGTGTCGGGGCGCCGGACGCGCGGGTCGTCCTGCGGACGGTCGATGTACCGGATCCGGGACGCCGAGCCCGTCAGGTCGACGATCGTCCGGGCGAGGTCGGCCATGGAGACCTCGTACGGGCTGCCGATGTTGACGGGCCCCGGATGGTCGGACATGGCGAGCGCGATGACGCCCCGGACGGTGTCGTCCACATGGCAGATCGAGCGGGTCTGCGTGCCGTCGCCGGTCACGGTGAGGTCCTCGCCGGTGAGCGCCTGCCGCAGGAAGGTCGGGATGGCGCGTCCGTCGTCGGGGCGCATCCGCGGGCCGTAGGTGTTGAAGATCCGCACGATCGCGGTGTCGAGGCCCCGCGAGTGCCGGAACGCCGACGTGAGCGCCTCGCCGAACCGCTTGGCCTCGTCGTACACGCTGCGCGGCCCCACCGGGTTCACGTTGCCCCAGTACGTCTCAGGCTGCGGGTGCACCAGCGGGTCGCCGTACACCTCGGAGGTGGAGGCCAGGACGAACCGCGCGCCCTTGCTCTCGGCGAGGTCCAGCGCGTGGCGGGTGCCCTGGCTGCCCACCTCCAGCGTCTGGATCGGCAACCGCATGTAGTCGGCGGGGGACGCCGCCGAGGCCAGGTGGAACACGTAGCCGACGTCGCCGGGGACGTGCACCGGCTCGGTCAGGTCGCGTCTGAGGAACCGGAAGTCCCCCCGCTCGCCCAGGTGGGCGATGTTGCGGGACGTCCCGGTCAGCAGGTTGTCCAGGCACACCACCGAGATCCCCCGGGCGAGCAGGGCCTCGCACAGGTGCGAGCCGACGAAGCCCGATCCGCCGGTCACCACGGCGCG
Source organism: Actinomadura rubrisoli (assembly GCF_004349215.1). Taxonomy (GTDB): domain Bacteria; phylum Actinomycetota; class Actinomycetes; order Streptosporangiales; family Streptosporangiaceae; genus Spirillospora; species Spirillospora rubrisoli. Next base: position 24,522 of record NZ_SMKU01000069.1, read on the forward strand.
CGGATGTCTCATCATGTTCCCCTAACAGGTTGGGTGCAGTGCCTTGCCCGCGGCCTCCACGGCCTGGTCCGCGGAGATCTCCAGCAGGCCCGGATGGGGCTCGCGGCCCCGGGGGTCCCCGCGCCGCCCCGCCCACAGGACGCGGTGCTCGGCCCGGTCGGGCGGCCCCCACTGCGCGGGCGGCGTCGGGCCGAACAGCAGCACCGACGGCGTCCGGAACGCGGTGGCCAGGTGCGCGACGCCGGTGTCGCCGCAGACCACGAGGCGGGCGGCCGCGACCAGCGAGGCCAGCTGCGGCAGGCGGGTGCGGCCCGACAGGTCGGCGCGCCCCTCCAGCCCGGCGAGCTCCACGACGCGGCGCGCGATGGGCGCCTCGCCGGGGCCGCCGGTGACGACCACTCGCTCGCCGCCGTCCCGCAGGGCCGCCGCCACGGCCGCGAACCGCTCGGCGGGCCAGCGGCGCGCCGGGAACGCCGCGCCCGGATGGACGACGACGGCGCCGGGGGCCGGGGAGGCGGTCGCCGGTACCGCCAGGTCCAGGTCGTCCGGGTCGGCGTCGAACCCGTACGCCGACACCAGCCGGCACCAGCGGCGCACCTCGTGCTCGTCGGGGTCCCAGTCGGGGCCGTCGGTGTGCAGCGCGCCGGTGTGGGCGAAGGCCAGGAGCCGGCCGGGCGGCAGCGCCGCGAGGAGCCGGTGGCTCTGCGGGCCCCGGCCGTGCAGGTTGACCGCCTCGTCCACCGGCCCGAAGGGCGGCAGCGGGTCCAGGCCGCCGGCGGGGAGGAGGTCGTCGACCGCGCCGGTGGCGCGGGCCAGCGGCCCGAGCGCGGCGGGCGCGGCGAGCGTCACCCGCGCGCCGGGCATCCCGCGCCGGATCGCCCGCAGCGCGGGGACGGCGGTCAGCAGGTCGCCCAGCCCGAGTGCCCGCAGCACCAGGACCCGGAGGGCCGTCGAGCAGGCCGTCATGGCCACGACGGCTCCTCGGCGGGGCAGACGACCATCTCCCGCACCTCGCACCCGGCGGGCTGGGAGAGCGCGAACGCGACGGCCGCCGCCACGTCCTGCGGCCGGTTCAGCTTGGCGTCCGGGCCCGGCTTGTACTGCTCGGTGCGGTCGTCGAAGAACGCGGTGTCCATGCCGCCGGGCACGAGCATCGTGACGCCGATCCTGCCCGCCAGCTCGGCGGCCAGGGCCCGGCTGAACCCGACCACCCCGAACTTGGACGCGCAGTACGCCGTGGCGTCGCTGAGCGCCCGCAGCCCCAGCGTGGACGCGACGGTGACGATCCGCCCGTTCGGCGCGTGCTCCAGGTAGGGCAGCGCGGCGCGGACGACGGCGGCGGTGCCGAGCAGGTTCACCTGCACGACCCGCTCCCAGTCCTCCGCGGGCACGTCGCACAGGGTGCCGCACGCGTCGATGCCGGCGGCGGTGACGACCGCGTCCAGTCCGCCCGCGGCACGGGCCAGGCCGTGGACGGCGCGCTCCGCGCACCTGCGGTCGGCCAGGTCCGCCAGCATGTGCTGGTGGTCCTCCTTCGGCGGATGCCGGTCCAGGACGAGCGGGCGGCCCCCGTCGTCCGCGATCCTGCGCGCGACGGCCGCGCCGAGCCCGGAGGCACCACCGGTGATGAGGACGTTCATGACGCGTGTCCCTTCGTCGTCGACAGCAGGCGCGTGGTCGAGCGCCCTTCCAGCAGGGGCAGCAGGACGACCTCGCCGTTGTGGGCCCGGACCGTCTCGGCCTCGGGCAGCGCGGTCCCCGCGTAGTCGGCGCCCTTGACCCAGACGTCGGGGCGCAGCCGCTCCAGCAGCGGCGCCGGGGTGTCGTCGTCGAACACCACCGCGGCGTCGACGTCGCTGAGCGCTTCCAGCACCCGGACGCGGTCGGCGGCGTGCGTCACCGGGCGGGTCGGCCCCTTGCGGCGCCGCACCGAGGCGTCGGAGTTCACGCACACGATCAGGCAGTCGCCGAGCCGCCGCGCGTGCTGCAGTAGGCTGACGTGCCCGGCGTGCAGCAGGTCGAAGCAGCCGCCGGTCGCCACGACCGTCCCGCCCGCGCGCCGCGTCCGCTCGGCGACGTCGAAGGCGTCCTCGTCCCGCTCGGGGACGAGCCGGGCGGTGCCGGTCTCGGCGAGCTGCGCGGCGACCGCCCCCGCGGCCCCCGCCCGGACGAACTCCGAGGCGCGGCGCACGCCCTCGCTGACGGCGGCGGTCAGCGACCCGCCGCCCGCGAGCACGTCCACGGCCCCGGCGGCGAAGCTGTCGCCCGCCCCGCAGGAGTCGCCCCGGGCGGGCTCGGCGGGCGCCAGGAACGGCGCCTCCGACCCGTCGCACAGCAGCGCGCCCTCCGCGCCGAGCGTGATCGCGACGCCCTCCAGGTCCCACATCCGGCCGAGGCGGCGGCCGCGCCGCCCGGCCGCCGACAGCCCGAAGCCGCTGATCTCGGCGCCGTCGGCGGCGGCGAGGCGGGCGGCCTCCTCCTCGTTCGGGGTGAGCAGCCGGACGCCGCGCACGGGCGGCTCGCCCCGGGGGTGCGGGTCCCACACCACCGGGACGCCGGCGGGCAGCTCGCCCAGCAGCGACCGCACCGCGCGGTGCCGGGTGACGCCCCGGCCGTAGTCGGAGACCAGCACCGCGCCCGCCCCGGCGATGGCGTCGGCGACGCGGGGGCCGACGGGCCCGTCGAGCGCCTGCCCCTCCCCGGCGTCCAGGCGTGCCACCGACTGCCCGCCGGACCGGATGCGCAGCTTGCAGGGCGTCCCGCCGTGCAGGTGGAACGCGGCGACCTCCATGTGCGGTTCGAGCATCGCGCGGAGCCGCCGCCCGGGCTCGTCGTCGGCGAGCGCGGTGACGAGCACGACCTCGCGGCCCTCGGCCGCCGCCAGCAGCGCCGCCAGGCCCGCCCCGCCCGGCCGGGGCCGCTCCTCGGCCTGCTCGACGACCGGGACCGGCGCGTCCGGGCAGAGCCGGCTGCTGGTCCCCACGATGTCGATGTCGAGCAGGACGTCGCCCACGACCACCAGTGGCGCGGTCATCCCCTCACCCCCAGCGCCTCGTCGACCACCCCGCACAGCAGGTGGATCGCGGCGAGATGGATCTCCTGGACGGTCGCGGCGGCCGCCGCGTCCACGGCGATCGCCTCGTCGCACGCCTCGGTGAGCGGGTTGGGCCCCGGGCCGGTGACGGCCCACGCGGTCAGCCCTGCCCGCCGGGCCCGGTGCGCCGCCGCGATCACGTTGGGGCTGCGCCCGCTGGTCGACAGGCAGACGAGCACGTCGCCGGGACGGCCGTGCGCCTGCACCTGGCGGGCGAACACGTTGACCGGCCCGTAGTCGTTGCCGATCGCGGTCACCGCGGAGGTGTCGCCGTGCAGCGGGATCGCCGACAGCGGCCGGCGCTCGTCCTCGAACCGGCCGGTCAGCTCGGCGGTCAGGTGCTGCGCCTCGGCGGCGCTGCCCCCGTTGCCGCACGCCAGCAGCCGCCCACCCGTGCCGAGGACGCGCGCGAGGCGCCGCCCCCACGCGGTGACCGTGGGGACGTGCTCGCGGAACCGCAATGCGGCCTCCGCCAGCGCCTCCAGCCGCTCGTCCTGCGCGGCGGTCGTCCTGTCGTGCGCGGTGGTCGTCATGCCGCCACCTCGCAGAGGGCGGAGGCGCGCTGGTAGACGCCGACCGTCTCGGCGGCCACGCGCGACCAGGCGTAGCGGGTCCGCGCCCGGTCGGCGCCCGCGAAACCCATCGCGGCGCGCCCGGCGGGATCCCCCAGCAGCCCGCCGATCGCCCCGGCCGCCGCGAGCGGGTCCCGCGGCGGGACGTGGACGCCGGTGACGCCGTGCACGACGGTGTCCAGGTGCCCGCCGACGCCGCTGGCCACGACGGGCACGCCGCAGGCCATGGCCTCCAGCGGCACCATGCCGAACGGCTCGTACCAGGGCAGCGTGACGACCAGGCTCGCGGACCGCAGCACCGGGGCGACCTCGTCGCGGCCGAGCCGCCCGAGGAACTCCACGCGCCCGGCGACGCCCGCGTCCCGCGCCACCCGGCGCAGCCTGCGCACCTCGGGGTCGCCGTCCAGGCCGGCCCTCGGCGGCCCGCCCGCCACCGCCAGCTCGGTGTTCGGCAGGTGCGCGAGCGCCTGGACGGCGGTGTCGACGCCCTTGCGCTCCACGAGCCGCGACAGCACCACCAGCCGGTGCGCGGACCGGCCGTCCGCGGTGTGGCCCGCGAGCGTGAACAGGTCCAGGTCCACCCCGCACGGCACCACCGAGACGCGGTCGAGCGGCACGCCCATCGCGGCCAGCTCGGCGGTCTCGTCGGAGCACGTCGCGATGACGGCGTCGGCGCCGCGCCCGATGGCGCGTTCCAGCCGGATCCGGGAGGCCGGGCTCGTGTCCTTGTCGCCCTGGTGGCGGCGCTTGACGGTGCCGAGCGCGTGGTAGGTCTGCACCACCGGCACGCGCCGTCCCGGCCGCGGCTCGGCGGCCTGGACGGCGGCGAGCCCGCTCATCCAGAAGTGGGCGTGCGCCACGTCGGGCGGGTCGGCGGCCCAGCGCCGCTCCAGATAGCGCCCGAAGTCGTCCATCCAGGGCAGCAGGTCGTCCTTGGCGACGTGCGCGGCCGGTCCGGCCGGGACGTGCTCGACGGTCACGCCGGGCGCGAGGCGCACCCGGTCCGGCAGGGCCGGGGCGTCGCGGCGGGTGTAGACGGTCACGCCGTGGCCCTGCCGGCCGAGCTCGGTGGCCAGCTCCGCGACGAACACGTTCTGCCCGCCGCCGTCGGCCCCGCCGAGCCCGCCCTTGGCGGCCAGCGGGCTCGCGTGCTCGGAGATCATGGCTATCTTCATCGCGCTACCTCCCTGAGTGTTCGCTGCCAGTCGCGCAGGAACCGCGGCAGCCCGTATCGGTCGACGGCGTAGGCCCGCGCCTCCTTGCCCATCTGGCGTGCGCGCGGCGGGTCGGCGGCCAGGGTCCGCGCCGCGTCCGCCAGGGTGGCGACGCGCGTGGACAGCACCCCGGCCTCCGGCGGCACCGCCTCGACGGCCTCGGTGGTGGCGAGCGCCACGACCGGCAGGCCGAGCATCATGGCCTCGATGAGGGCGAGGCCGAGCGAGGTCCACCGGTAGGGGTGGACGTAGACGCGGCGGCGGGCGAGCTCCTCGTGCATCCTCGCCTGCGGCAGGTCCTCGAAGGTCCACAGCGACTCCGGCGGGATGCCGAGCCGCCCGGGGACGCCCGCGACGTTCATGCCGAAAAGGTCGAGGGGGACGGCGCGGGCCAGCTCGGCCAGCAGGTCGGTGCCGGCGACGCGGCCCCGGCGCAGGGGGTCGTTGATGACCACGCCCGCGCGCGGCATGTCGGCGGTGTAGCGGTAGCCGGGGTCCACCACGCCGTGCTCGATGACCGTGACCGGGGCGCGGCCGCAGTTCCAGAACAGGTGGTTGAAGTGCGTGACGTGCACGACGGGGATGTCGGAGCGGTCGTGCAGGAGATGGCGGCTGTCGGGGACGACCTCTTCGGGGAGCCCGACGTCGGAGGGCGTCCGGCGGGGGGTGTCGTGCTCGACGTAGACGGCGGGCACGTCGCGGCCCGGACGGCGGCCGAGCCACTGCTCGGCCAGCCGCAGCTCGCGGGGTCGCTGCAGGACGACGACGTCGACGTCCTCGTCCCGCAGCCGGTCGTAGGGCACCTCGACGGCCCGGTCCGGCCAGGTGAACGTGTCGGGCCGCCCCCTGCCGTCCGGGCCGCGGTCGGGTGTGACGGGCACCAGCGTGGTGTGCGGGCCGTGGACGAACGACGTCGCCCACGAGCCGTGCACGTGCCAGAGCAGGACCCTCATCCGGTGGACACCTCCTCAACGGACGCCACGACCTCCACGGCCGCGGCGACTTGGCCCGCGTCGACCGACGACAGGCAGGGATGCCCGTCGACGGGGCACTCGCGGGCCCGGCTGTCCTTGCAGGGCGCCTGCTGGTCGCCGAGCAGCGCCAAGGGAACCCCGAAGGGGGCCCACCGCGCCGCCGGGACCGTCGGCGCGAACAGCGACACGACCGGAGTGCCCACGGCCGCGGCGAGATGGGCGGGGCCGGTGTTGCCGGCCACCACCGCGCGCGCGCCTCGCAGGACGGACGCCAGCTCGGGCAGCGTCGTGCGCCCGCCCAGGTCCAGGCCATCCTCTCCGGCGACGAGCGCGGTGAGCTCCTTCTCGTCCCCGTGGCCGGTGACGACCACGCGGTGGCCCGCCGCGTCCAGCAGGCGCACGGCCTCGGCGCAGTGGTGCGGGGGCCAGGCGCGCGCGGGCACGGACGTCCCGGGATGCACCACGATGTAGCCGGACCCGCCGGTCAGATGGTCGGTGTCGGGCAGCGGCTCCCGCACGCGCAGCCGCGTGTCGGCCGGGGCCGGGAACCCCGCGTCCTCGACGAGCGCGAGCATCCGCAGCGGCTCGGGCACGTCCCCCTCGGGACGGTGCCGCAGGTCGAGCAGGGAACCGGGGTAGTCCTCGCTGATCCCCCCGATCCACGGCGTCCCGGCGAGGCGCAGCAGGAGCGCCAGCGGGAGCGGCGACTGGTGGAACGAGGTCAGGATCAGCGCCCGGTCGAACCCCTTGAGCATCCCGGTGAACCGCCGGATGTCGGCGTCCTCCACGGGACCGGGCTCGGGGTCGATCCAGGGCGCGCACCACTCGATCACCTCGTCCACGCCGGGCAGCAGGTCGGCGGCGGCCCGCCCGCGCGGCCCGCACAGCAGCACGACCTCCTCGGCGCGCCCGGCCACCGCCCGCACGGCGGGACCGGCGAGCAGCACGTCGCCGATGTTGTCCTGGCGGACGACGAGGACCCTCATCGCGGCCCCCTTCCGCCGAGGACCAGATCGACGGCGGCCTCCAGCGTCGGCGCCGTCTCCCGCGCCCGCGCGATCTCCACCGGCCGCGTGCGCCCGGTCGGCACGAGGATGCCGCGGGCCCCGGCCGCCAGTGCGGCCTCGATGTCGCCGCCGATGTCGCCGATGACGGCGCAGTCGGACGGCAGCGCCCCCAGCCGCCGCGCGGCCCGCTCGATCATCCCGGGACGCGGCTTGCGGCACTCGCACCCGTCGCCCCCGTCGTGCGGGCAGAACTCCCACACGTCGATCCGCCCGAGCAGCTCCTCCACCCGCGCGTTGACGCGCCGGACGTCGCCCGCCGTGATGCGGCCCTTGGCCACCCCCGACTGGTTGGACACCACCCCGATCCGCACGCCGTGGTGCCGCAGCCGGTCCAGTGCCTGCCGGGCCCCCGGCATCGGCTCCACCCGCTCCGGGTCCCCGTTGTACGGGACGTCCCGGATGAGCGTGTCGTCCCGGTCGAACAGCACGACCCGCGGCCCGCACCAGGCCCGCGCCCGCCGGTGCGCGACCAGCCCGCGCACCCGGTGCCGGACGGCTGCGGGCGGGATGACGACGCTGGTCACCAGCATCCTCACCACCTCCCCGCCCGTCCGCGGCCCCGCCAGGATCCGGCGGCTCGCGAACCGCGCGGTGAGCACCGCCCACACACCCCCCGAG
>NZ_SMKU01000006.1 GCF_004349215.1 Actinomadura rubrisoli
GGGGCGAGGTGGGCGGTGATCTTGGTGGGTTCGCCGTCTTTCCGTCGGACACTGTGGACGGGGTTGGCGGTGATTCTGAAGCTCCAGGTGTCGCCAGTGTCCAGGCGTTTCAGGAACGGGGCGTAGTCGAAGGTGTCCCAGCGGGCGGTGGTCGGCCAGCCTGCCTGTTCGACCAGGTGCGTGAGGTCTGGCCGCATGGGGCTGACGATGCACAGGTGAGTGTCGGCGTTGCTGTTGCGGTCCAGGCGCCACAGGACCCGAGGTCTGTTGCCGCCGGGTCCGGGCGCCTCGGCGAAGGACGTCATGACTGCTGCGTGCATGGCCTGGGGAGAGGCCAGGATTTTTCGGGCGCCGACGCGTCCGGTGTTGATACGGAAACGCGTCAGGTACATTTCACTCACTCCTCAGGACGATCGTCGGGTCGTGTCCGGGTGGTCGAGCCGCCGCAGGGGCGGCCATCTCGATGTGGAAGGTGCGGACGCCACGCAGTGCGTACTGCCGGTGAGCTGGGTTGTAGCTGATGGGCTGGTCGCGAAGGTAGTCGGCCGGTTGGTCTTCACCGGTCGTCTCCACCAGGATCTCGACCGTGTTGCCGTGCCGCCGCCGGTACCATTCCGCCGCCAGCCATTGCGTGGTTCTCAGCGCCGTTTCGAGGTCGAGATCGTCGTGCAGGCCCAAGTCGATGGGTCGAGATGGGGGGCATGATCGGCGCCCCAGGTAGGGCAGGAAGCCGGGTCGTTGGAGGGCTCGGTGCAGGGTCGAGAGCTGGTCGTGGGGCCCTTCGGTAGCGGCGACGAAGACAGCATCGGCCAGGTAGAACCGCTCGGAGACCGGCAGTGCGTCGCCGGTGTCGAGTTCGTGGGCGGTGTGGAAGTCCCGGACGGGTGTGCCGCGCTGGTCGACGCGGACACCGAAGCGCAGCGCGGCGAGGTCGGATGGGTCGGCGGTGCGGGGACGTCCCAGCGCGGCGGCCAGCAGGCCGAGCACCCCGCTCTTGGTCGGGGCATGCTCTGTGGTGCGTCGGGCGAATCGTGCCGATGCACCCCAGGATTGGAGCGGGCCCGCGAGCTGGATCAGCAGGACGCTCATACCGCGCCGTTCTGCCGCCGCTCGGCCTCGGCGCCGATCGCCGACACCAGTTGTCCCAATGGCAGTTCGGTACCGAGCGAGGACAGCGCCTGGGTGTCGTCGCCGGCGCGTGTGACCCAGGTGAGGGTGTCGCCGCCCACGTCGAAAGCGGTCTCAATGGCGGGGATCTGCTTGGCCAGCCTCTCACTCGCCTCCAGGACGTGACCACCGGAGTCTTCGTTGGCGCGGCAAGGACGCTCGAACGCGCCGACGAAGTTGACCGGACGCGTCGAGCGCACCTTGGCCACGACCGCATCGGGCAGGGTGTGGTGCCCGAACGTGTTGATCTTCCCGGTGGGCAGGGACTCGACGAAGCCGCGGACGAACGCTTCCACCGCGCGGCGGACGGGCACGTCCGCAGGGTCGTCTTCACGCAGTCCCTTGCCCAGGTTCCTGCGGAGTAGGTCGACGTCCAGGGCGGCGTAGCGGTACAGGGTCGCGGAGTTGAACTCGACCGTGCCGATCATTCCGGCGCCTTTGTCGTCCTCTTCGCGCTCCTTGTGGTCGTCGACAGCGGTGTAGTAGTCGGACTCGACGTCGACGCGGTGGACGCTGATGGCGTGGGCGACCTGCGCGGCGGCGTCGACGTTGATGTCGGAGCCGTCGGCGACCATCCGTCCGAACAAGGCGATGTCAACCGAGTGACGGCTGTTGGCGAGCTGCTTGGCCGCGGCCTTGTTCTCCTTGTTCTTGAAGAAGGCGGCGATGTCGTCGCGGCCCTGGACCGCAAGCTCGGCGAGCGCGTCCAGTTGGCGCGCGCTGAGGAAGATCAGATACTTGGCTTCGGGTGCCGGTTCGGGCTCGCCTTCCTTGGTGTTGCGCTTGAGGGGCTCGATCTTGGCGCCGGTCGCGGCCGTGATCGTGGCGGCCGCGACGGCCCACGCCTGGTCCTCGGGAATCGACTTGTCGAGGCCCCGGATTCGCTTGCCCAGCAGCTCGGCGAGACGGCGGGTCCGGACACCCAGCTCCGTGGGGTCCAGGAGCTCTTGGAAGACTTTCCGGGTGGCCCGCTTCCATGCCTGGCTAGACACGCGTGCCCGGCGCACCCCGCCGTAGACGGCGGACTTGGGGGTGCCGGTGTCGTCCCGGTTGAGGTTGCTCGGCGGAACGGTCTGCAGGATGTGCAGCTCAACGATGGTGCGGGAGGTCATGCGGTGTCCTTGTCGGTGGAGGCGCCGTCGTCGGCACCGGTCTTGTAGGTATGGAAGCTTCGGCCCCAGTCGCGGCGCACCTGGCTCATGCCGTCGGGGGTCTGGGCCAGGTAGAGCTGTCCGGCGAGCCGTCCGTAGTCCAGCGGGATGGCGCCGTTGCGCAGCAGGGAGATGACCTCGCGGAGCCGGTAGGCCAGGACGTCGGCGGTCGCGGCGGTGCCGACCCGGACGAAACGGCGGCGGATGGTCTCGTCGATCTCGCCCCGGGGCATCAGCCGCCGGATGCCTTGGCCGAGATCCTCGCCTGTCTTGTGCATGGGGGTGCCCTGAGACTGCTGGTGAAGGGCGTACAAGGTGACAGCCACGAAGAAGCCCACCTCAGCGCGTTCTGCGCGGGTGTCGTCGCCGGACAGCGACTGGTCGTGAAAGAGCTGCTCGGTGCCGGTGACGCCCCACAGCTCGGGCACTTGCCCGGGGAGCTTGCCCGCGCCCCGGCGGAGCTGGGCCAGCGCCCCGACCGCAGCGGGCCGGTCGGCAAGGAAGCCAGCCTGCAAGTCGCTAATGAAGCGACCCGCGGTGGCCTCCACCAGGGACCGTACTGAAGACCGCCGCGCGGCCGGGGCTGTCGAGGTCATGGCTGAACTTCCGTCGTCGGGCGGCCGGGGCTGCGCCCGGCGGGGAGGGCTTGGGCGAGCCTGCCGGTGAAGATCTGCTCGGCTCGGGTCGAGCTCAGCCAGATATCCCGGCCGTCTTTGGTGGTCACTACTCGTCCTTGCCAGGCGGATTCACCGGCGGCGGCCACCATGTCGCTACCGAGATCGCGGATGACCGCGTGTGCCGTCTTCTGCCATGCGTCTTGCGAAAGCTGGGCATCGTCCCCGGGCCGCAATGCGGCGAGCCAGTCACGGAACGGGCCGTCGAGCATGCCGAACCCAAGATTCCGGGCGGCCTCCCGGCGCGGGGCGGGGACGTCGCCGGCGGCTTGGGCGAGATCGGAGGCAAGGTCGCCCAAGATGCCCACGGCATGGTCGGCGTGCGAGACGGCATCGATCGCAGTAGTCGCCAGGTCTGGGTGTTGCTCGTGCAGGAGCACCACCGGCATTCTCACCTCATCGTCGATCACTTCGTCGATGACCGACTGCTGCGTCCCGTACACCGCACCGATCAGCCGGGCCCGCAGCAGATGGTCCTGTGGCAGCGGCCCTTCGACGGTGAGGCGGGCCACCCAGTCCAGGATCCGTGGCCGGACGATCGCCGCCGCCTCGCGGCGCTGCTCGGCCCCTTCGGCTTGTCCGGCGATCAGGGCGCCCAGGCCGCGCCATGCGCTGCGGGTGGGATCGTGCTCGCGCGGTAGGTAGACCTGCTCCTGCCTGAGTTTCTTCTCCTGCGCCGGGCTGCGCCGCCACGCCGTCATCGGCTCGCAGACATGCTTGTTGCGCGGGGCGAGAGCATCTCCGTAGGCCAGGACGACGCCGTACACGCCCGCGTCGTCGAAATGCAGGCGGACACGGCGCGACGGCCAGGTGTACAGGTCGCGCGGCCCGTAGGGGCGCCGAGCCGCCTGCACATCCTCCAGCGGCTCGGCGGTGGGAACATCCCCCGCCCAGGCCGGCCGGTCGTTCTTAGGATCGACCTGGAGAGATGTGGTGTCGAAGGCGATCAGGTTGAGCAGCAACGTCGTCCGCAGATCGTCTCCGGCGGCGAGCACACCGCCCAGGTTGCCCGCCCAGGCGACCCCTTGCGGATACCCCTTGCCGCCCTTGACCCGCGGGTCACCGACCGCTCCCGACTTGATGCCCGAGGTGTCGAACGCCTGCGCGTGCACCAGCCACCGCGCTGCCTCGGCGAAATCGAGCCGGTCGACTCCACCGCCCCGCATGGTGAACAGGCGAGCGCCATTGGGCACATCGGCGATGATCTTTTCGAGAGAGGACAGCTCGTTCCTCGCGGTGTGCAGCGAAGGCGTCTGCAGAAACGGCGTCCGAGGATGAAGCAGGTCGAAACGGTCACGATATTCGTCCAGATACGCCTGCACGCGTTCGAGTGGAAGGCCCCCATCCCACAGTTCCTCCCATTCCTGCAGGTCCTGCGGGCCATCAATGGCGTCGTGCAAGATCGCCAGCAGCAGCCGCATCAGCGCAAACTCCTGCGTAGGCAGATCCCCGACGATCCGGCGCAGCCCACCGGCCTGGACGAAGACCTCCCTGAGTGACAGCACGTCTCTGCTGCCATCGGTGCGCAGCACCGGGATCCAAGGCTCGCAGGTCAGGCGGTAGGACGGTGATTCATTCGGCACAAATGATCTCCAATCCATCATCATCGCTGTAATGCAGCTCGTAGCCTGCCAGCCGGGTACGACAGTTCTCGTCCAGAAACAAGATCAATTCTCCGGCCAGCCACGAACTGTCGCGCGACTGCCATGCCGGAATGACCTCTTTCTCCAGTTCTGCGATGGCCTGATCGGCGATTTCGGGGATGGAGAACTGGATCGGCAACCGCAGCCCGCACGCCGCCACGATGCGACCCAACCACGGTTGCGGGACGGTGTGGGTAGCCAGAGTGAGTCCTCCCTGACCACCGTCCAGCCACGGCAAGGTACGGACCGTCCCGTCGGCCAGGCGCTGCACCACCAGCACCTCAAGCGATTCCACGCCGTCGCGGACCTGAGCCCGCCCAGCGGGAGTGTCGTCAGCGTCGCCCACCCCCGCGTCGATCCAGCCAATCAGCGCGCTACCGTCCCTGCCGGTGTCCGCCAACTGGAAACTCTCGGCCTTCGCACGCTGCCTCTCCCGATGGGCCCGATACTTGTCGCCGGCCGCGTGCATGTCCGGCTGCCATGACTCCGGCCCGACTGCCCTCGTTCCGTACGCGCTCTGAACTATGGGGCTGATGTCTTCGGGCAGACGCACCGTTCGCCCGGTCGACGCCGTCCCGTTCAGGTAGGGCCAAAGCACCCCGGCCGACCGCAAGAGCGCGTAGCGTCCGTACACCCGCTGGGAGCCCGGCACCGGTTCCACCGGAACCGCGCTCCAGTCCGCACCGGTCACCAGGCACCGCGCACGGCGCAGCCGCTCGGGACGGTCCCCCTGGCCCCGGCCGCGCTGGTGGCGGTGCAACCTACCCATCCGCTGTAGCAGTAGGTCGACCGGGCATAGATCCGACACCAGCAGATCGAAGTCGATGTCCAACGACTGCTCGGCCACCTGGCTCGCGACCACGACATGGGGGCCGCGCGGACGCCCCTCGGCCTCGCCTGGCGGCCCAAACCTTCGGGTCAGGTCACTGTCCTTGCGTATCCGATCCAGGTCGATGAAGCGCGCATGCGCGACAGTGACGTTCTCCTCCCCTATCCGGCGCCGCAGGTAAGCGGCGGTATCCAGGACGCGGGCCACGGTGTTGCGCACCACCAGCGCGCAACCACCATCGGCCAGCTCACCGGCCAGTCGGTCGCCCAGCACCTCCAGGTCGTCGTCCAACCACTCAATATGCACATCCGTGCGCCGACCCGATGCGGCAACCGCCTTCACTGTCGCCGCCTGGTCCCGCCCCACGACGGTTATCAGCGGGTAACCGTCCGCCGATTCGACCTCCTGGCGATCGGCACCGTCCGTACCGGCGTATGCCTCCACCAGCTCACGACGGCGACCCGCCGGAAGGGTCGCCGACAACACGACCACCGGCACCCCATAGGAACTCAACCACGACAGCACCCGATCCAGATAAGAGTTCATGTAAGCGTCGTAGGCGTGCGCCTCATCGATCAGCACCACCTTCCCGGCAAGCGCCAGATGCCGCAGCGCCAGATGCCGGCTCTTGAGCCCCATGAACAGAAGCTGATCAATGGTCCCCACACCGAAAGAGGCGAGCATGCCCTTCTTTCGGCCACGCAGCCACTGATGAGCAACCAGCTCTGCCGCCGCCCCGTCCGCTCCCTGCTCGTCCGGCTGCACCCCCTGCACCGATCGCGGGTCAACCCGGGTCAACGCCCGGAAATCCTCATTCAACGCGGCCTTGGAATGCGCCAGCTGGACCGCCCATGCACCCGTCCCTGAATCCGCATCTGGAAGACGCCGCAGCCACTGCAACACCCGGGAGAACATCGCATTACTCGTCGCCATCGTCGGCAACGCGACAAACACCCCACCAGCACCCGACCTGCTAGCGAAGATCTCTGCGACGGCGAGCCCGGCCTCGGTCTTACCCTCCCCCATCGGCCCTTCAATGACCATCAGGCCGGGTGCCATGCCACGCGCGATCAGAACCGCCTGCTCCTGCAGCGGCCGGATCCGGGCACCAGAAGGCAACGCGAATCGGGACGCGAACATCGCCGACGAATCGGCCTCCGGCGCAGAAGCCCGCCACGGCGACGGAAGCGCCAAACCGCGCCACGCCGCCTCAATGCGTTCACGATCGCTTGTTCCCGCGGTGTCGAGCGAATAGGGGAACAAATCGGCGTTACTAGCGATCCAGTCCGCGACAATCACCACGCCCGTCAGCAACGCCTGCGCAGCCTGCGGCAAATTCACCTGCCGCCACTCCGGCAACCGATCCCGCACACCACACACCTCGGCGCAGGCGTCCAGCAACTCCCCCTGCACAGCCCGCCATGCCTGCGCCGCTCCGGGCGTCCGCAACAAACGCCGCCGCGCAGCCAACGCTTGAACGTCCCCCATGGTCGGCGGCACGCCATGATGACCACCCGCGACGATCGCCCACTGCCACGCCTGCCGCTTCGACCAGCCGTACCGCTCGGTGAGCCACTCGTGCAGAAGAAGCATCCCCGCCAGCCCGTGAGGAGCCAGCCGACGATCGTTCAACTGGCGATGCGACGGCATTTCCAAGCCCACGCCGCGCATCTTGTCGGCAAGCGACTCGACTTGGCAGGCAAACGCCGGCGTTGCCTTCCCAATGTCATGCGTAACCGCCGACCAGACCACCAACCGCCGCGCGTCCTCCCCACCTCCAGGCAAGACCGCACCGATCACATCCCGCACCTGAAGAGGCAGCCATTCATCCCAAAGCAGCCCCGCGACCGCCCCGCTATCCGCCAGATGCCGCCATAACGGAAGCCAATCGTCCTTGTCGCGATCATGCTTGGCCCACACGGCACGCGCCGCTTCGGACAGTCCGTCCCCGAGCCGCGCCAACTCCGCCGCATATTCAAACACACTGGCATCCAAGCCGCCCGCCCCTGTGGCCACAGGGGTTCTTCGGCCAATTGGACCAGAAACGGACAAGCCACTACTGACTGCATCGAGTCGTGCTACAGAGCGACACCTCCACCCTGCCTGACCAAGGACCGACTCTTCTCGTCGTCGACGAACTTGCAGACGGCGGCCTTATCACCAGGCAGCTGAACAGTCTTAGACTGCGAGTGCCCGGCGACACTTCCCCATGCCACACAAGTCCAAAATGTCCAAATCCTCAGAAGTGCTCGATTCTTACCCCCTCCCGAGATAGACGCCCAGGTCAGGCAGGGTGCTCCCCGCGCACGCGGGGATGGTCCCGGGCCCTAGTTTCAGATCGTTGACGAGCCCGAGTGCTCCCCGCGCACGCGGGGATGGTCCCCTCAAGGATCCAGTGGTGAACGCGAAGCTGGCGTGCTCCCCGCGCACGCGGGGATGGTCCCTAGCTGCGGAGTGGGCAGCCGGCCGTGACCCTGTGCTCCCCGCGCACGCGGGGATGGTCCCTGATTGGGGAGGTCCTGGACCTGCTCGCGGATGTGCTCCCCGCGCACGCGGGGATGGTCCCGGTTGTGGAACGCCCTGGATGCGCTGCGCATCGTGCTCCCCGCGCACGCGGGGATGGTCCCCGCCAGGCAGGGACGTCAGGCGGTGAGTCCGGGTGCTCCCCGCGCACGCGGGGATGGTCCCGCGACCGCCCCGGCGTCGGACAGCGCGACCAGGTGCTCCCCGCGCACGCGGGGATGGTCCCGCCGAGCAGGAACGCCAACCGATCCGCAGCCGGTGCTCCCCGCGCACGCGGGGATGGTCCCTCGGCCCGCACGCCCGCGACCTCGTACGGGTCGTGCTCCCCGCGCACGCGGGGATGGTCCCGGCTCGGCCGCCCACTTATCGAACGGCCGCAGGTGCTCCCCGCGCACGCGGGGATGGTCCCTCAGTGCCGGTGTCCAGGTCGCGCAGGAACCAGTGCTCCCCGCGCACGCGGGGATGGTCCTGACGACCTGGGCACCTTCGCGGGCGACGGTGTGTGCTCCCCGCGCACGCGGGGATGGTCCTGACGACCTGGGCACCTTCGCGGGCGACGGTGTGTGCTCCCCGCGCACGCGGGGATGGTCCCCCGGGGTAGCGGGCGGGGAACTTGGTCAGCAGGTGCTCCCCGCGCACGCGGGGATGGTCCCGAGGACTACGTGGCCGCCACCAGTCACGCCGTGTGCTCCCCGCGCACGCGGGGATGGTCCCCAGGGTGTACGTGACCCGGTCCCGGTGTCGCTGTGCTCCCCGCGCACGCGGGGATGGTCCCCGGACGCCGAGCCGCTGTACCCGCCGCGCGACGTGCTCCCCGCGCACGCGGGGATGGTCCCTCTCTGAATTGCGGGGGGGTATCTCTGTGCTCCCCGCGCACGCGGGGATGGTCCCGCGTTGATGACCTGCGGGGTCTGTCGCTTCGGGTGCTCCCCGCGCACGCGGGATGGTCCCAGCTCATGGAGCAAGCGGAGAACGCTTCTCGCGTGCTCCCCGCGCACGCGGGGATGGTCCCCGCCAGGCAGGGACGCCAGGCGGTGAGTCCGGGTGCTCCCTGCGCACGCGGGGATGGTCCCCTCAGCCGCCTCCCCGCCCGCCGGGTCGCCACGCGCTCCCCGCGCACGCGGGGATGGTCCCCCGTCTGCGACCAGCTGCCCTCCCTGGACCTGGTGCTCCCCGCGCACGCGGGGATGGTCCCGCCGCGCCCACGATGATGCCGACCTCCCGGAGGTGCTCACCGCGCACGCGGGGATGGTCCCCGGGCGCGGGCCCGGTAGGGCACGGTGACCACGTGCTCCCCGCGCACGCGGGGATGGTCCCGGCGGGGCCGAGCGCACCGTGCGGTCGGTGATGTGCTCCCCGCGCACGCGGGGATGGTCCCCAGTCTCGCCGTCGGCGCAGACGTAGGTCACGGTGCTCCCCGCGCACGCGGGGATGGTCCCGGTCTTGCGCGCTGCCTGTGTTGGACGAACTGGTGCTCCCTGCGCACGCGGGGATGGTCCCCCGATCGAGGTCCGCCTTGACGCGGGTCAGACGTGCTCCCCGCGCACGTGGGGATGGTCCGGAGCCCAGGGCTGCGAGTTCGGTGCGATGTTGAGCGAGAAGGGGGGCTAGGCGGGACGGAGGCCGCGGGAGTCGACTTGATGTTGGGCGATGAGCTGGTCGGTTAGGACCGTTTGAAGCTCCGCGATCTTGGCTTGGGCCTCTTCGAGCTGGTGCTTGAGTTCCTTGACGTTGCCTCGTTCGCCTTGTCCCGTACGAATCTTGTCCAAGGCATGGAGGGCTGTCTCGTCGGCGTTGGGGAGGCTGTGAAGGTAGCGCTCGGTTGTTGAGATCCTGCGGTGTCCGAGACGCTCCTTGACCACCTGTAGGTCGGCTCCGCCAGCGAGGAGCCATGAGGCGTGGGCGTGTCGCAGGTCGTGGATTCGGGGCTTGCTGTCGAGGTCGGCAGCGGCACGAGCCGGGTACCAACAGTGCCTACGGAACCAACTCGCGGAAATGTGCGGGTCAGTGTCGACGGTGCGAGGCTTGCGAGGGCTGTCCTTGCCGCGAGCGCGTCGTTCGGCACGGTAGTCGGCGTACGCGCCGCGACAGTGCGCGCATTTACATTTGCCTAGGTTGTAGGCGGTGATGGTGCCGTGAGTATACATCCGGCCGTTCGGGGCGATGAACTTCAGAGCCTGAGAGTCGAGGAGTTGAGGCGGCGGCTCGGCGGCCTCGTGGCATCGAGAAAACAGAAGGTCCTCTGGGCCGAGGTACTTGGCCTCGACATGGGCTTTGAGTTTTGCGACGATTTGTGCGCTGAGCTTCAGCCGACGCCAGCGCTTGCCCTTGGGGTATTCCTTTATCAGGAATCGTTTCCCGTGTGGGTGATGCTTGGGAACAAGTTCGACCACCGCACGGCTGACGGAAAGGATTTGGGTATCGAAATCGAGATCCTTGACCCGCAACTCGGTAAGCTCTCCCCATCGGAGGCCGCTCTCGATATCGGTCTCGACCAGCAAACGAGCATCGGCACTTGGCAGGGCATTGTAGATCAGATCGAACTGATCAGACGTGATGATGACTCTGGGCTTATCCGGCACGGGGTCCGTGTCCACTGCCCGACTGGGGTGGTAGACGATCACGTCGTCGTTCAGGGCCGTGGTGAAGATGGCGTTGAGGATCGAGGTCTTGCAGTACTTGATCCTGTGAGCCGAGACATTTCGCTTCTTGAGATGGGCGATCCAGTCTCGGACGTGCTCGGATGTGATCGCCCCCATCTTCAGCTTCCCGAAGTACGGCATGATGTGCGCATTCAGGGCGTACACGTAATCCTGCCGAGTACTGGCTTCCATCCGATGGTTCGGCAACCACCTCCCCTCCACGTAGGCGCGGAAGGTCTGTCTACCGCGACGAGCGTCTCCCAGCTTTCCTTCGAAGACACGCCCCTCCGCCCTCATCCATGCCTTCCGGGCATCCTTCTTAATGTCGTACATTCCGGCAGATTGCTGACATCCTTGTCCGTCAAGGTACAGCGCCTGGTACCGCGTCCCCTTCTTGTTGTTGTACGTACGAACGAAACCCATGGCGACCACCTCACGACCTTGATCATCTATCATTTTCCTATCACTGGATCTTGCGTGATTCAGTGATAGTCCGACGGACTGCGCGTCAGAGCACCAGGTGCCCTGACCTGCAGTTTAGCCAGGAAATGGCAAGATCGCCAGCATTGGAAATGGACGCTAATCATTTCTTCCAAACTGGCTACGCGGGTTCGATTCCCGTCGCCCGCTCCCACCAAGAAGGCCCAGGCCAGAGGCATGATCCCCCGACCCGGGCCGTCCTGCTTTCAAGACCGTTTGCGCTTCCGTGCCCGTTGCGTGCCGCCGCGACCACCTGGTCGCGCTTCTGGCTCGCATGCTGGTAGATCAGCGCCGCCCGCGTCGAGGCACGTCCCATCCGGGCCATCAGCTCTTTGAGACTCGCGCCGGTCGTGGCCGAGAGCGTGTTTCCGACGTGCCGAAGGTCATGGAAGTGCAGCCCGGGAAGCCCGACATCGGCACACATCTCGTTCCAGATCCGCCGGAACCCAGAGCGTCGGAGCGGGCCGCCACGAGGACCCGCGAACACCCGGCCGTCCGGCCCATCTTCGGCGAACCCGTCCAGGTGCGCCCGTCCAAGCCTTGAGCACGCGATCATCGATCCACTCTTTGGCGTAGACGTCGAACGGCACTTTGCCCGCGTCCGGGTCGAGCCACTCCCCCGAGTGATTTCCGCTTCCTTGAGGACGAGCCCCTGTTCAGCGTCCCTCTTGGTCGCGAAGGTGCTCGGCGCCGGTCGATCATAGCCGTCCGGTCCCGGATACCGCGCCTGGAAACGCCCAGACGGAAGCTTGCGGACGCGTCCGAAGCGCTGTTTGCCAGCCATTAGGCAGCTCTCCCCGTGTTCGTGCCGCGAAGGGTGGCCGGTTCGACGAGCCTGGCCGCGATGAACTCACGGAGGGCGGATTCGGGGATGCGGACGAACCGTCCGACCCGCACGAAGCGGATGCGTCGTTCTTCCACGAGGCGACGAGGGAACCCCGGACTGGTGTTGATCTGTCAGCGTGGCGTACGCGCCTGGTCGCGCCATGGCATGGTGTTGCGGTGTCGTTTCCCTGGACGAACCTCATCACAGCCGGATCGACTCTGATCGCCGCTCTTGGCGGAGCTTCTCTGACAGCATTACTCAGCGGTCGGGCCGAAAGCCATCGCCTCGCACATGAGCGCCTGATGAACCGCGCTCATCAGCGGACCGAGGGGTACGCGGACTTCCTCCGCATCGCGCAAGCAGACGCCCGCCTCTTGGGCATTGCCGGCTTCCGTTTCTCTCACGGTGTTCCCGACGATGAAGAGGCACAGAAGATGATCGACGAGATGAGCGAGATCGTCGTCGTCTTCCAAGGAGCGTGTGCGCGAGTCGAGATCGTGGGCTCGGAGGCAGCGGCAAGCGCGGCCCGACGCGTCTCCGAGGCCGCCGCTCTGGTGGGCCAACGCCTTCGTATCTCCTACCTCTCAGGACAGCCCGTCGACCTGGACGCCGGGACTGCCGAGCACGCGGAACTGAAGCGCACGATCGACCAGTTCTCGCAACTGTGCCGTCAGGAACTCGCCGACGCGGATTGACCAACCGCTCGTTGCGTGCCCGCTGCGCGTCCATTGGAGCGGGCAACGACGGCGGGTGGACGTCCATACGCAGGTTAGAGGCGTTCCTCGGGTTGATCAGGTACGCGCCCTCCGGAGCCGGGTGCGTCCCTCCGGCCGTGCCCCTGGTTACGCGGGTTCGATTCCCGTCGCCCGCTCCCAAGCTCCCCCAGCCCAGACCACGACTCCCAACCAAGATCTTCTTTTACTGGTTCTATCCGCCGCGGATGGCGTCGGCGGGGTTGTAGCGGTCGGTGCTGGTGTGTTGATCGAACGGTTGTAGGCGGTCTCGTGTGGCGGCCGCGTTGCCACATCGCCATCTCCAGCGCGTCCAGTGGCAGGTCGGTGCGCAGGTGATCGGCCAGTTGCCAGCCCACGATCGGCCGGGAGAAGGCATCCAGCACGAACGCCGCTTACACCCATCTGGCGGGGCAGTCACTCGCGTCCCCGGCAACGTCCGCCGCCCCAGGGGGCACAACCCGGTTTGGCGCGTGGCCATGAGTGCTGATCGCGGTCGGCGCTCAGGTTTCAGTCGTTTTCGTCGCTGCTTCTCCGTCGCTCAGATCAGCCTCTTGACAGTGCCCACTTGATGTTCTATTGATATAGGGAACACTTGATGTGGAATGAGATTCCATGTCATGCGACCGAGGCGAGAGGGAAGTTCGTGAGTGCGGTAGATGGTCCACGTATCGATACCACCGACTGGTCGTCCATGTCCGAAGCGGAGCAGGTACGACATCTGGAGGTGGAGGGGTTCGTCGTCATTCCCGATCTGCTCTCGGCTGAGCGGCTCCGGGAGATGAGGAGAGAGCTCGCAGCGCTACCGACGGAGGGGATGGACTACAGCGAGCATCAGCGGAGCTGCGTGGATGTTCAGTGGACGGACTCTCCGTCGTGTATCGCCGTCATCGGCCTTCCGGAGATGGTGGGGTTCCTTGAGCGGCTCTTTGGAGATGAGCTGATCTGCACGTCGTCGATGTACGCGGTTTCGCGGCCCGGACACCCCGGGATGGCGATCCATACCGACGCGCAACCGTATGGGTCCAGGATCTTCGGGCCGCAGGCGAGTGCGCCGAAGCTGGTGCGGGTGCTCTACTACCTGGATGATCTGACGCCAGAACACGCGCCGCTCAAGGTGGTTCCTCATTCGCATCTGTCACTGCATGCGGATGCCAATCCGTACCGGCGGTATCTCGCGCACCCCGAGGAGGTGATGGTGACCTGCCGGGCGGGGTCTGCGGCCATCATCAACCAGTCGGTCTTTCATGCGAACTATCCGAACACGAGCGAGACGGACCGGGAGTTGTTCGCCATCGCCTATCGGCCCGCTTGGGCGGGGCCGATTGCTCAGGTGGAGGAATGGCCTGCGGAAAAGGTGGCCGGGCTGCCGGAGCATGTTCGGCGTTACTTCGGCAGCCTGAACACCCGCAAGATCGACTTCGATGTGCGGAATCGATCGGATGACATGGCGACCACGGCGCCGGGCATCAATCCCAGCAGGTGGGACGGCTGAGTTTGCCGATGGGGTCCAATCTGATCTCGGTGTCCTGGGGCGACCATCTGGAGTTCGGCCTCGGTGATGGGGCGCTGAGCTCGGCTGATGCCGTCGACCGGGCGGTCGGGCGCTGGCAGGACGAACTCGGGGGCGGGGCGGTGCTCTGGCGGGAGCGCCGCTCCGCCCGGTGGTATGCGCGAACGTTCCAGGCGCCCGGTGTGTCCGCGCGCAGACCGAGCATTTCGAAGGAGCTCGATTTCGACGAGCACGCGGTGATTGTCGAGAGTGCTCATCGGCGCGGGATGAAGGCGTTCGTCTATGTCACGGTTTTCGATGAGGGGTGGCCGCTCGATCTTGGGTGGGGTGGCGGATACGAGACATGGCAGAGCCATTATGTGATCCGTAATCCCGGACATCAGATCGTGGACCGGGAGGGCTCGGCCTATCTGCACGGGGTGCTGTGTTTTGGCTATCCCGAGGTTCGGAGATACAAGCTCGGTGTCATTCGGCGGCTGCTTGCCGAGTATGACTGGGATGGAGTGTTCATTTGTACTCGATCTCAGTCTCGGCCTGCTCCGCACGCGGACTGGTTCGGGTTCAATGAGCCGGTTGTCGAGGAGTTCAGGGCGCGGCACGGGGTTGATATCCGGCACCAGGACTTCGACCTGGAAACCTGGCGCCGGCTGCGCGGGGAAGGATTCACCCAGTTCCTCCGCGAGGTGCAGGCGGATCTTCGGCCGAAGGGGCAGGCGCTCCTTGTCGGGATTCCCCGGGCATCCTATATCGGGCCGCCTATCGGGAACATGCACCTGGACTGGCCGCTGTGGGTGCGGGAGGAAATCGTCGATGGGCTGATTATCGACCAGGTGGCCGCGAGGTGCCCCTCCACGTGGATATGGATGTGGCCGAGCACAGAGCAAGGTTATGGGTATGTCGAAAACGAGCAGCCGCCGCTCGATAAGGATCTGGCCGGGCGGTGGGCAGCGGTGGCGGAGGGCGGTAGGGAGCTTTACCTGGCGAGGCAATGGCACGACTTCGATCGCGAGGAGAACGACCGGCTCTCTGGTCTTCCAGGAGTTGGCGGGCTTGTGTTCAGCTCGTTCCGATACGACAATCCCGACGTTGTCAGGTGGGATGTCTGGGCGATGTAGTAAATGCCGCCGCACCGGCTCAAGGGGGCCGGCGCGGCGGCGCTCTCGTGTCAGGGTTGGGTGGTGGGAGTTGTGGTGAAGAGCTCGGCCTCGGCGAGCTGCGGCTGGCCGGCGCTGACGTGGGTGATCCGTACCCGCACGTGCTTGGCCGTGACCGGCGTGAAGGTCAGATACTGCGTTTGGGCGGTGTCGGCCATCGTCAAGCCCGCGACCTGGGTCCAGGTGGTGCCGTTCGGCGAGGTCTCCACCACGGCGGACTCCTGGTAGCCGGGCTTGAGCATCAGGCCGACCTTGTTGAGCTGGTAGGGCTGGTCGAGCGAGATCTGCCAGGTCCCCGCACAGGAACTGCAGGTGCCCGCGGCGGCATACCAGTAGTCGGCCTTACCGTCGATGGGTCCGGAGGGGTTGATGCCTGGACGAGCGCCGGCAGGGTCGAGGTAGGTGAGGTTCCCGCCGATGCCGGCCTGGCCGTTCAGGAGCATCTGGCGGAGGTCGAGTCTGGTCGATCGGAAGCGGTTGAAGGTCGTCGGCGCGACCCGTACGGCGAGATCGTTGAGGACGGCGGACCCGTTGCCCTGGGTGTCGGTGATCTCCGCCCGGATGTACTTGGCGTCATTGCCCGGCCGGAGCGCGGTCCAGTCATACGCGGTGGTGCCCTGCATCGTGTAGTTGCGGATCGTCTGCCAGTCTCCCGAGCCGGTCAGGCTGGTGCGGAGGCGGGCCGACTCCTGATAGCCCGGTTTGAGCACCACACCGACATCGGTCACCAGGTAGGGCTTGTCCAGTGCCAAGGTGAACGTCTTGGTCGGCGGGGCCCCGGTACCGGCCGCGGCGCTGTACCAGTAGGTGGTGTTGCCGTCCAGCGCTCCGTACGGCTGCATCATGGGGCGGCTGGCGGCCCGGAAGTCCAGGTCGGTCTGGTAGGTGGCCTTCCCGTCGAGGTGCATCTTCCACAGGTCGAGCCGGTAGGGATCGGGCCGCAGGTAGGTGCCGCCCAGGATGCCCTCCAGCCGGTCGTAGTAGACGGTGAGCACCCGGCCGTCGTCCAGTTCCACGCTCGCCGGGTAGGACATGTCCGAGGACGGGAAGCCGGCCCAGCCGGGCTGTGGGGTGCGCGGCGTTTTGTAGATCATCTTGCTCTGGGTGCCGGTCCAGCCGGTCTTGGGATCGTAGATGCGGCCCACCACCGGCCGGCCGCCGGCGAAGGCGCCGGAGGTGTCCCCGTAGGTGAGCAGGTGGCTGCCGCCGCGGAGTTTGAGCATGTGCGGGGCGTGGCCCTTGAGCGAGGGCTCGTCGGCCGGGGCGGTCCAGGTGTTGCCGTTGTCGTAGGAGTGGCTCACCCGCATGACCTGGGCGGCCGGATTGCCGGAGGTCCGGGTGACCATCATGATGTGGCCCCCGCCGAGGTCGGCCAGGGTGGGCTCGGCATAGCTGACGACCCCGGGGTCGCCGTCCCACATGACGACCCGCTCGTCCGCCTTGTCCCAGGTGTAGCCGCCCGACCCGTCCGGACGGCCGCGCAGCACATGGGCGCTGAACTTGCTCGTGGCGCTCCGGTAGTCGCGGTGCACATAGATGGGCAGCAGCAGGTCGCCGTTGGCCAGTTCGACCATGTCGCCGTCGACACCCGCCCATCCATAGGTCGTGTCATAGGCCAGGGTGGCCGGGGTGGTGGCCGCCGACCAGGTCGCGCCGTTGTCGGTCGATCGTTTGACGTACACCTTGCGCCGGTTGGGCCGGGACGGCTTGTAGTCGTAGTAGGCCACCATCAGGTCGCCGTTGCGGAGCGTGGTGAGGCTCGGCTCCTTGACGTCGCTGGCGGTCGGGTCGCTGGCGATGACGGTCTCCGCCGACCAGGTCCGGCCGTTGTCGGAGCTGCGGCGGCCCGCGACGAGGCCGCCGAAGGAGTGGCTGACCGACCAGGAGTAGGCGACGTAGAGGTCACCGTTGGCCAGCCGGGTCAGGGACGGGAACCAGGGGCAGCCGACGGTCTCGTTCAACTGCCGGTTGGCGGCGGAGTCGTTGGTGGCCGGGTCGCCGTCGTCGCCGAGCATGGGGTCCCAGGCCCGGCAGGTGCTGTTGTCCGGAGAAAGGATCTTGAGGTCGGGCACGGCGGGTTCATCGACCGACGGCCCCGCGGCCGAGGCGGGTGGTTGGGGGATCTGCAGCAGCGCCGCGGCGAGAACCGCCGCGGTGAGCAGACAGAGGAACCGGCGCATGGTCCACCACTTCCTGAACGCATCGGACGCACTCGACGTCCTGGACGTTCGCAGGTGATCGCCCGGATCGGGCTTGCTGCGATGGAACGCAAAACTTCATTCCATGTCAATAGGGACGTGGATTGATGTTCCATGTCGCCTCGCCCCTAGGTGGTCAGCAGGCCCTCCGCGAGCATGCCCTTGAGCACGTCGTGGGCGGCCTCCAAAGTGCGTTCGACGTCGTCCTCGGTGTGCGCGCCGGACACGTGGTTGCGCTTGAGCGCCATCGGCAGCATCAGGAAGCCCGCATCCGTCATGCGGCGATGGAACGTGAGGTAGGCGGCGTTGTCGTTGCGCAGCAGGTCGCGATAGCCCAGGGTCGGCGCCGAGGCGAAGTAGAGCACGAAGACCCCGCCGAAACCGCTCACCGTCGCCGCGACGCCCAGTTCGTCGGCGATGCCCGCGAGTCCGAGGCGCATCCGCTCTCCGAGCGTATGCGTGCGGGTGTAGAAGTCGGGATGGTCGCGCAGGTAGGTCATCGTGGCGATCGCCGCCGCGGCGGAGACGGGATGCCCGTTGAAGGTCCCGGCCAGCAGCACGTCCCCGCCGTCGAAGTCGAACCGTTCCATCAAGTCCCGGCGCCCGGCCAGCCCGGCGACCGGGAAGCCGTTGCCCATGGCCTTGCCGAACGAGGTGAGGTCCGGCCGCACCCCGCAGACCTGCTGGTAGCCGCCGAGTGCATGCCGGAATCCGGTGATGACCTCGTCGAAGACGAGCAGCGCCCCCTCCTTGCGCGTGAGCGAGCGCAGTCCCTCGACGAACTCCTGCGTGGGCAGCAGCGCGCCGACGTTGTGCGGGATCGGCTCCAGGATGACCGCCGCTATCCGCTCCGGATGGGCCTCGAACAGGGCCTGGACCGAGCCGAGGTCGTTGAACTCGGCGATCAGAGTCGAGTCCAGCGCGTCGTCCAGGATGCCCGCCGACAGCGGGTCCCGGCCGTACGCCCGGCCGGCCGGCGAGATCACGTTGCGCGCGACCGAGTCGTGCCAGCCGTGGTAGCAGCCCTGGAACTTGATGATCAAGGGCCGCGCGGTGACCGCGCGGGCCAGCCGGATCGCCTGGGCGGTCGCCTCCGAGCCGCTCATCGCCGCGATCATCATCTCCGCCGAGGGGATCAGCTCGACCACCAGCCGGGCCATCTCGATCTCGGTCTCGCCGACCCCGACCCCGACCAGGTCGACACCGTCCAGCGAGCGGGCCACGGCGCCGTTGACCTCGGGTGCGTTGTGCCCGAGCAGCATGGCGCCGAACGCGGCGTGGTAGTCGAGGTAGCGGGCGCCGTCGGCATCTGTGACATAGGCGCCCTGTGCCCCGGCCAGGCTGTACGGCTCGCCGACGTACCTGGTCCCGGAGTTCACCCCACCGGGGATCACCTGGCACGCGCTCTCGTAGAGCCTTCGGCCCACCGGTTTCGGCGTCGTCATGGGTCCTCCTCCTGACATGGATCCGCACGGAAAACAGGCTCGAAAGTTACGTGGAACTTCATTTCATGTCAATGCCAGATCACTCTTGACAGCCGCCCACCTGCGGTTCCAAGATTCACGGCATGGAAAGCGATTCCATCTTGCAGTCGAACGGCGATCCGGTGGGCGTGGTGCTCGTCGGCGCCGGCGGGATCGCCGACCGGCATCTCGCCGCGCTGGCGGCCCACCCCGGCTTCGCCCTCACGGGCATCGTCGACACCGCCGCCGAACGCGCCAGGGAGGTCGCCGGGGCCCAGGGCGGCGCGGCCTGGACGACCGACCTCACCGAGGCACTCGCCTGGCCGCGAGCCGAGGCGTTCGTGGTCTGCACCCCCAACCACACGCATGCGCCGATCGCCCTGCCGATCGCCGCCGCGGGCCGACATCTCATGATCGAAAAGCCGTTGGCCACCACCGTCGCCGATGCCCGGCGCGTCGTCGCCGCTTTCGAAGCGGGCGGCGGTGCGCTGCTGGTCGCACACACCCACCGCTTCTACGAGTACGGCCGTACGGTCAAGGCCGCGATCGACGAGGGGGCGATCGGACGGCCGGTGCTGGTGCGGCTGGCATTCCTCGGCGGCTGGGTCTGGCCGGACTGGCGCTCCTGGATCCTCGATCCGGACCGGTCCGGCGGGCATGCCCTGCACAACGGCGTTCACCTGCTGGACCTGGTCACCTGGTGGATCGGCCGCACCCCGGACCGCGTCTACGCCCGCGGACACCGCCGCACCGCGGCCGAGCTGGACGTGCACGACTACCTGGAGATGGTCGTGACCTACGACGACGGCGCGACCGCGATCTGCGAGATGAGCCGGGGCCACCGGCCGGCCGGGCTGAACCACCGGGACGTCGTCGTGCAGGGCACGGCCGGGCTGCTCACCTTCCCTTGGGACGGCGCGGGTTCGGTGCTCATCGACGAACACGGCGCTGGAACGCTGCCGGGGCCGCAGAACGACGGCTTCCTCGACCAGTTCGACGCCTGGCACATCGCGATCCGCGGCGGGCCCAGCGCCGTCAGCGGCCCCGACGGGGTCCTCGCCGTGGCACTCGGGGTCGCCGCCGAACGCTCGATCGCCACGGGACAGCCGGTCGAGCTCGCCGACGTGCTCGGGGACCCCGGGGAACCCAGCGAACTCGCAGAAAGTGGAGGGCTGACATGACCGCGCCGCTCGGTGTGCTGCTGGTCGGCTATGCGGGCGTCGGCCACCAGGACCATCAGGCCGAGATGTACGCCCCTGGATTCGCCGGGCACCCGGGTTTCCGCGTCATCGCGGTCAGTGACATCCCCGACGAGGGCGACACGGCCGCGAAGGAGCATGCGGACGCACTGGGCGTGCCCTGGATGCCGGACCTGGACGAGGCGCTGCGATGGGCGGACGTGGACGTGGTCAGCGTGTGCGTGCCCTTCGACCGCCGGGTCGAGGTGACCGCCGCCGCGCTGCACGCCGGAAAGCACGTGCTCGTCGACAAGCCCATGGCGCTCACCGTGAACGAATGCGCGGCGATCGCCTCGGTCGCGGCGGAGACCGGCCTGATCTGCATGCCGGCCCACCACCAGCGTTTCCACCCGGTGTTGCGAGCCGCGCGCGCGGCGATCGCGGCGGGCCGGGTCGGACTGCCTTGGAACGTTCAAGCCGACTTCCTCGTTGCGGGCGGCGGCCCTGTCTGGCCCCTGGGTGAGCTCCTGAACTTCGCCCCCTACGCCACCGACGCGGTGCAGGCCCTCACCGGACTGGCGGTCACCCACGTCTACGCGACTGCGGGCGCGCACTTCCACGACCAAGGCCCCGAAGACCTCGTGGTGCTGTGCCTCACCCATGAGCGGGGTCTCACCAGCACGGTCGTCGCCGGGCGCACCCGGCCGCAGGCGGGCGTCGCGGGGCTGGGGCTGCACCGCTACCGGATCAGCGGTTCGCACGGCACCCTGCTCGCCGACGCCGCCCGTCCCGCGGTGACCGTACGGACCGGTGACGGCATGGGAACGCGCTGGTCGGGCGCGGGCACCGTGCATCACATGCTCGACGAACTGCACACCGCCATCCGCTCCGGCCGCCCCGCCGACCTGGGCCCGGCCGACGCGGTCACGGCCCTGAGCATCGTCCGGGCCGCCGAAGCCTCGATCGAAACCGGCCGTCCCGTACCCCTGGAACCAGACAAGGTGGCCCTCCCATGAAGCTGCTCACCTACCGACGCGACGGCGCCGTCCGGCACGGCTGTCTCACCGCCGGATCGCCCGACGCGCTCGTCACCGAGCTCGGCGACGGAGACCTGCTCGGCCTGATAGAAGAACACGGCGACTTCGCCGGATGGCGGCCCGCCAGCGGCGGCCGCACGTACCGGCTCAGCGAGCTCGAACCGCTGGCACCGCTGCAACGTCCGGGCAAGCTGCTCGGTGTCGCGGCCAACTATCAGGAACACGTGACCGAGCTGGGCGCGGCCCGGTTGGACAAGGCGGGGCTGGCCCCCCGGCTGTTCCTGATGCCGATCACCGCGCTCGCCGGGCCCGGTGCGGAGATCCCGTTCCCCTCGGTGAGCGAACAGATCGACTGGGAGGCCGAGCTGGCCGTCGTCCTCGGCCGTACGGCCAAGGACGTCGCGGTCGAGGACGCGCTCGGCGTGGTCGCGGGCTACGCGGTCGGCAATGACGTCTCGGCCCGTTCCGTGGACTACGGATATCCGCGCGACACCGGCGACCCGGCCGTGGGCTTCTTCGACTGGCTGGCCGGCAAGTGGCTGGACGGCTTCGCGCCGATCGGGCCGTACCTCGTCACCGCCGGCGAGGTCACCGACCCGCAGAGCCTCGACATCGAGCTACGCGTCAACGGCCGGATCCGGCAGCAGGGCTCGACCAAAGAAATGATCTTCACGGTGGCGGAGCTGATCTCCTTCGCCTCGCGGCTGATGACCTTGCGGCCCGGCGACGTGCTGCTCACCGGCACCCCCTCAGGAGTGGGTGCCGCCTCGGGGGAGTTCCTTGCGCCCGGCGACGTGATGGAGGTCTCCATCGCCGGTCTGGGCACGCTCACCAACTCCGTCTCCAGGAGGCGCACACCGTGATCAGACGACGCCTGGGGGCCGCGG
The DNA here is from genome assembly GCF_004349215.1 of Actinomadura rubrisoli. GTDB lineage: Bacteria > Actinomycetota > Actinomycetes > Streptosporangiales > Streptosporangiaceae > Spirillospora > Spirillospora rubrisoli. The sequence continues at coordinate 22,097 of NZ_SMKU01000006.1, forward strand.
CACTGGCCGCCACCCTCACCCTGACGGCCGCGGCCTGCTCGGACCCGACCGCCTCCGGAGGATCGGGATCCAAGGACACCCTCAACGTCTACCTGCACCAGAAGCCCAAGCGGTTCAGCCCGCTGGACCCGCCCAGCCTGGCCGACCAGCTCGTCATGCAGCTCGTCTTCGACAACCTGCTCACCGTCGACGACAAGTACCAGTACGCGCCACGGCTGGCAGAGTCGTGGGACGTCGACAAGGCCGCCAAGACCTTCACCTTCCACCTCCGCAAGGGCGTGAAGTGGAGCGACGGAACGCCGTTCACGTCCAAGGACGTGCTCTTCTCCTACAGGCTGCTTGCCGACGCCAAGAGCGGCAGCGCCATGGCGGGCAAGCTCGCCGGGGTCGCGGGGTTCACCGCTCCCGACCCCGCCACCTTCGTGGTCAAGCTGGTCAAGCCGAACGTCGGCTTCCTGTCACTGATCGCGGGCCCGTTCATGTGGGTCATGCCCGAGCATGTGCTGGGCAAGGTCCCCAAGGCCGAGATCGCCGGCCACGCCTTCTTCAACAAACCCACCGTCGGCCTCGGCCCTTACACCTTCGTCCAGTACAAGACCGACCAGTATGTCGAGGTCGCCGCCAATCCCGGCTTCCGGACACCGGTACGGGTCAAGAAGGTCTTCCTCAAGCCGGTGACGTCGGACGTGGCCACGGCACAGCTCGGTACCGGCGAGATCGACCTGGTCCAGATCTCGCCGACCGACCTCAAAAGCGTGCAGGGCATGAAGAACGTCACCGTCGAGGCCAAGCCCAGCCCCAGCTTCGTGCGGATCGCGGTCAACCAGCGGCAGAAGCGCTTCGCCGACCCGCGTGTACGGCGGGCCATGCTGCAGGCGATCGACCGGCAAGGGCTGGTCGACAAGCTGCTGGCAGGCAAGGGCAGTGTGCAGAACACCTCGTTCGTCACCCCGTGGGCGGTGCCGAAGGATCTCCAGACCTACCCGTACGACCAGGCCGGGGCCAAGCGGCTGCTCCAGGAAGCGGGCTGGGATCCGGCCAAGCCGGTCACGCTGACCTGGATCCCCGGCCAGCGTGACCGGGACGCCGCCACCACGGTCATCCAGAGCGCGCTGCGTGCGGTCGGCGTCAAGGTCGAACTCAAGCAGGTGCAGTCGGCCGAGCTGCTCGCCTCCTACGAGAAGGGCACGTTCGACATGTCGCTGTTCGGCGGCGGCACCTATGCGAGCGACCCGTCGAGCAGCGTGCCGATCATCAGTTGCGCCGGGTTCTACCCGCCCGGCGCCAACATCCCGCATTTCTGTGACAAGGACATCGACGGGCTGGCGGGCGCCGCCGACGCGAGCACCGACATGGCCGAGCGGACCCGGCTCTACCAAGAGGCGGCGAAGAAGGACAATGCCGGGGTCTCCTACCTCTGGCTCTACAACGCCGACACGATCTGGGCGCACGGCGGCCGGCTGCACGGCTTCAAGGCCAACGGTGACTTCACCCTCGGCTTCTGGAACGCGCACGAGTGGAGCATCGCCCCATGACCCGGAGCCGGGGGTGAGCCGCCCGTGATCGCGTACATAGTCCGCCGTCTGCTGGTCAACGTCCTGGTCTTCCTCTTCATCAGCCTGGGTGTGTTCCTGCTGGTCCGGGCCGCGCCCGGGGACCCGGTGCGGATGATGGTCAATCCGGAGCAGCTCCAGGCCGGCGGCCCGGAGTTCCTCGCCCGCAAGCGCGCCGAGCTGGGGCTGGACCGCTCGATCGCGGTCCAGTACGGCCAGTGGCTGGGCGGCGCGCTCACCGGCGACCTGGGTTTCTCCTATGTCAGCGGACGGCCGGTCACCACGGTGCTGGGCGAGCGGCTGGGCCCGACCGTGCTGCTCATGGGCACCGCGCTGCTGATCGGGCTGGCGATCGCCGTCCCGGTCGGGGTGCTGGCGGCGGTACGCAAGAACGGGCCGGTCGACTACACGGCCGCGGTGCTCAGCCTCAGCACCATCTCGATCCCGAGCTTCTTTCTCGGCATCGTCGGAATCTATGTGTTCGCGCTCAAGCTCGGCTGGCTGCCGTCCGCGGGGATGTCCACCCCGGGCGGCGGCGGGCCGGCCGACACCCTGCGCCATCTGGTCCTGCCGGTCACCATCCTGGCGCTGTCGATCGCCGGCCCGTTCGTCCGGTACGTGCGCAGCGGGATGCTCGCCGAGCTGAGCGCCGACTACATCCGCACGGTCGAGGCCCGAGGCGCGGGGCGGATGCGGGTGCTGTTCCGCCACGCGCTGCGGAACGCCCTGATCCCGCTCATCACGGTCCTGATGATCTACATCCCGCAGTTGCTCGGCGGTGCGGTGGTGCTGGAGCAGGTCTTCGCCTGGCCGGGGATGGGGCAGCTCGCGGTGAGTTCCATCGGACAGCTCGACTATCCCGTGGTCGTCGGGTTCGCGCTCTACACCGGCGTGCTCGTCCTGCTGTGCAACCTCGCCGCGGACCTGTTCTACGCCGTGGCCGACCCGAGGATCGAACTGCGATGACGACCTTGGTGACCGATGCCGCACCGGCCGCCCGGCGGCGCTCGCCCGCGGCCCGTACCCTCCGCCGTTTCCTGCGCAACCGGCTCGCCGTGGCCGGCGCGGTGATGCTGATCGTGGCCATCGTGCTGTCGGCCTGCGCACCGCTGATCGCGCGGTACGAGCCGAACGCCGTCGATCTCGGGGCGTTCCGGCAGCCACCCTCGGCCGAGCACTGGCTGGGCACCGACTCCTCCGGCCGTGACGTGTTCGCCCGGCTGGCCCACGCGGGCCGGGTCTCCCTGGCCGTCGGGCTGCTCGCGTCGGTGGCCGCGGTGCTGGCCGGGCTGGTGCTCGGCGCCATCGCCGGGACCATCGGCGGGCTGCTGGACGCACTGATCATGCGGATCGCCGACATCGTGCTGTCATTTCCCGCGCTGATCGTCATCATCGTGCTGGCCGGCATCCTCGGGCCGAGTGTGCCGATGCTCGTGATCGTCTTCGCCGCGTGCAACTGGCCCACCGCGTGCCGGGTGGTTCGCGGCCTTGCCCTGTCCCTGCGCGAGCAGGAATATGTGCAGGCGGCGCGGTCGGCCGGCGCGGACACCGGATGGATCATCAGACGGCATATCGTGCCCGCCGTGCTCGGCCAGGTCGCGGTGGTCGGCACGCTGCTCGTCGCCCAGACGATCCTGCTGGAGGCGGTCCTGTCGTTCCTCGGGCTCGGCGTCCAGCCACCGCAGGCGAGCTGGGGCAACATGCTGACCGACGCGCAGAACCTGACGCTGATCCGGACCATGCCGTGGCTGTGGGTGCCCCCCGGCCTGGCGATCGCGCTGACCGTCCTCGCGGTCAACTTCGTCGGCGACGGCCTGCGGGATGCCGTCGACCCCAAGCAGAACCGAGGAGCAGGCCGATGAAGCACCCGGTCGAGGGTCCGCTGCTCGCCATCGACGATCTGGTCGTGGAGTTCCCCACCGAGGACGGCTTGGTCAGGGCCGTCGACGGGGTGAGCTACGACGTCGCGCCCGGCGAGATCGTCGGCGTGGTGGGCGAGTCCGGCTCGGGCAAGAGCGTGACCGCGCTGTCGGTGCTCGGCCTGATCCGGCCGCCCGGACGGGTGGCCGCCGGGCAGATCCGGTTCCGCGGCCAGGATCTGCTCCAGGCGTCCCGGCGTGAGCTGCGCACCCTGCGCGGCCGGGAGATCGGACTGATCTCCCAGGATCCGATGACCGCGCTCAACCCGGTCATCTCGGTCGGGCGGCAGATCGCCGAGGCCCTGCGCCTGCACCAGCGCGGGATGAGCAGGGCCGCCGCCCGTGAACGCGTCGTGGAGCTGCTCGGCACCGTCGGCATACCGAACCCGCGCGCACGGTACCGCGAGTATCCGCACCAGTACTCCGGCGGGATGCGGCAGCGGGCCCTGATCGCGATGGCGATGGCCAACCATCCGGCGCTGCTGATCGCGGACGAGCCGACCACGGCACTCGACGTGACCATCCAGGCCCAGGTGCTGGAGTTGCTGCGGACCGCCCAGCGGGAGACCTCGGCGGCCACCCTGCTCATCACGCACGATCTCGGTGTCATCGCCGAGCTGGCGGACCGGGTCGTGGTCATGTACGCGGGCCGGGTGATCGAGCAAGGGAACGTCCATACGGTGTTCAACGCCCCACGGCACCCCTACACCGTGGGACTGCTGTCCGGGCGGCCGTTGCTGTCCGGGGAGATCACCGAGCTACGGCCGATCCCGGGGAGCCCGCCGAGCCTGCTCACGCGGCCACCCGGGTGCCCGTTTCAGCCGCGCTGCTCCTTGGGCGGCGCCCGTACCCGGTGCGGATCCGAACGGCCGCGACTTCAGACGGTCGCGCCGGGGCATGTCAGCGCCTGCCACTACCACGATGAGCTCGGCGAACCGGCGGAGGCGGAGGTGATGGCCCGATGAACCCGGATGAGCTGCTGCGGGTGGAAGGGCTGGTCAAGCATTTCCCGGTACGGGCCGGTGTGCTCCGCCGCCAAGTCGGTGCCGTGCGAGCCGTCGACGGGGTCGACCTGAGCCTGCGGCGGGGCGAGACGCTCGGCCTGGTCGGGGAGTCGGGCTGCGGCAAGTCCACCACCGGACGCCTGATCGTACGGCTGCTCGCACCCACGGCCGGGCGCATCGAGTTCGAGGGCCGCGATCTGTCCGGGCTGCGCCCGGCGGAGCTGCGGCCATTGCGCCAGCAGATCCAGATCGTCTTCCAGGACCCCTATTCCTCGCTCTCACCGAGGCTGACCGTGCACGACATCGTGGCGGAGCCGTTGCGCATACATCGGCGGTACGGCGACGGCGGCCGCGAGCGGGTGGCCGAGCTGCTGGAGCTGGTGGGGCTGTCCGCCGAGCATGCCGGCCGCTACCCGCACGAGTTCTCCGGCGGGCAGCGGCAGCGGGTCGGGATCGCCCGCGCCCTCGCGCTCGGCCCGAAGCTGCTCGTGCTCGACGAGCCGGTGTCGGCGCTGGACGTCTCGATTCAGGCCCAGGTCGTCAACCAGCTCGCCGAGCTGCAACGGCGGCTCGACCTGGCCTACCTGTTCATCTCGCATGACCTGTCCGTCGTCCGGCACAGCTGCGACCGCATCGCGGTGATGTATCTCGGCAGGATCGTGGAGACCGGGACCCGCGAGGACATCTTCGAGCGGCCTTCCCATCCCTACACGCAGGCTCTCCTGTCGGCCGTGCCCATCGCGCACCCGGCGGACCGGGGCGCCCGGGAGCGGATCGTGCTCACCGGAGACGTACCGAATCCGACGGCGCCGCCGTCCGGGTGCCGGTTCCGAACCCGGTGCTGGAAGGCGCAGCCGCGCTGTGCGGAGGAGGAGCCGGCGCTCACGGACCGGCTGGGCGCAGGTCATCCCAGTGCCTGTCATTTCCCCGAACCCGTCAACGTTCTCGAAGAGGTGCCTCGATGAGCTCGACTGCTCGTCCTCCGGTGGCGGCGGTGCGTGCCGCGCACGGCTCGCGGCTGGTCGTCGCGTCCGGCCAGGTGGCGACCCGCGATGGCGAGCTGATCGCCGAGGGTTTGGTGGGCGATACGGTCGACCTGCCCACGGCCGGCGAGTGCGCCCGCCAGTGCGCTCTGAACGTGATCGAAGCCGTACGCGCGGAACTCGGCGGCCTCGATGCCGTCACGGCCGTGCTGCGGCTCACCGTCTACGTCGCGAGCGCGCCCGGGCTGCGCGAGCAGCACCTCGTCGCCGACGCCGCCACCGATGTGATGCTGGAGAGATTCGGAGCGCGGGGGAAGCACGCGCGGGCGGCGATCGGCGTGGCCGGTCTCCCGCTCGGCAGCCCGGTCGAGGTCGACGCGATGTTCCTGGTGAGCGATGCTCCTGGCCGGCGGGCATGACCGATCTCCTCATCACCGGCGGTCTGGTGGCCGATGGCACCGGGTCACCGCTGCGCAGGGCGGACATCGCCGTGTCGGACGGCCGGATCACCGGGGTCGGCACTGTCGCGGGGCCGGCCGCCCGCGTCATCGATGCCACCGATCGCGTCGTGTGCCCTGGGTTCATCGACTTGCACAGCCACTCCGATCTGGCCCTGCTCGGCAATCCGGCCGCGCACAGCAAGATCCGGCAGGGGGTGACCACGGAGGTGGTCGGCAACTGCGGGCTGGGCGCCGCCCCGCTGATCGCCGACGTCGACCGGGCGGCACTGCGGGCGGCCATCGCCTTCATCGACGTCGACCCTGGTCTGCGATGGACCTGGCAGGGCTTCGCGGACTACCTGGACGTCCTGGCGCGGGCCCGGCCGAGCGTCAACGTCGTGACCTTGGTGGCCCACCTGCCGCTGCGCGCGGGGGTCGTCGGGTTCGCCGACCGCCCAGCCACACCGGCCGAGCTGAGCCGGATGTGCGGGCACCTCGCGGAGGCACTGGACGCCGGTGCGGCCGGACTGAGCACCGGGCTGGTGTACGCACCGCTCTGCTACGCCGCGGAGGACGAGCTGACCGCCCTCGCCAGAGTGGTCGCCGCACACGATCGAATCTTCGCCTGGCACGTACGCGACTACGGCGATGACCTCCTCGAATCGGTGCGGCAGGCGCTGCGGGTCGCGCGGAGCAGCGGCTGTCGCGTCCAGATCTCCCACCTGGCCGCAGTCGGACGGCGCAACTGGGGCAAGGTCGCAGCGGCGCTCACGATGATCGACGAGGCCCGGGCGGGCGGCGCCCGGGTCACCGCCGACGTCTACCCGTACCTGGCGGGCAGTGCGAACCTGTCCCAGCTCCTCCCGGCATGGGCGCACGCGGGCGGCGGCTCGGCGATGACCGCCCGGCTGGCCGACCCGGCCGTACGGCAGCGGATCCGCCGGGAGTGGGCCGACGCGTTCTGGAGCTGGGACGACATCATGGTCGGCTCCGTCCCCGAATCAGGTGATCGCGAGGCGGCCGGACGTACCATCGCGGAGCTCACCGCTGAGCGCGGCCAGTCCGGCGACGACGTGGTCATGGACCTGGTGGCCGCCTACGGCAACGCGGTGTCCATGGTCGCGTTCGGCCGGTCCGAGGACGATCTGCGCACGGCCCTGCGGCACCCGGCTGTGGCCATCGGCTCCGATGGATTCGCGCTCGACCCCGACGGCGTCGGCGGCGAAGGGGTCCCTCACCCGCGCTCGTACGGCTGTTACCCTCGGCTGCTGGCCCGCTACGCCGGTTCGAGCGAACTGACCCTGGAAGATGCCGTGCACAAGAGCAGCGGCCTGCCCGCGGAGCTGTACGGTCTGACCGATCGTGGGGTCCTCCGCCCCGGCGCCGCGGCCGACCTGGTCGTGCTCGATCCCGGCACGATCGGCGATCGCGCCACCTTCACAGACCCCCATCGCTTCCCGGCCGGCATCGAGGTCGTAATGGTCAACGGAGCCTTGGCCGTCACCGGCGGCACACACACCTCAGCGCGCACCGGGATGGTCCTGCGCGCCCACGGACAGATCGGAGCACGCCCATGACACGTCCCACGAAGGCCAGCCGGCCTCCGTCGGTCGATGACGCACGCCCGGCCGCGGCCAACTACCACGCGCATGCGCTGGCCCGCGGCCTGGCGCTACTGGAAGAACTGGCCCGGGCCCGCGAGCCGGTCACCCTCAACGACCTGGCCGACACGACCGGGCTGCCCAAGAGCACGCTGGTGCGGCTGCTCGCGGTGCTCGCTGAGACCGAGTACGTCGTCAGGGTCGACGACCGGCCCGCCTACCGGCTGGGGCACAAGGTGCTCGGCCTGTCCACCGCGTACCTCTCGGTGCTGGACGTGGCCTCCGCGGCCCGCGGCAGTCTCACCGAGCTCGCCGAGATCAGCGGGCAGACCGCGAATCTCGGCGTGCTGGACGGCCGCCAGGTCCTGCACGTGTGCGTGGAGGAGCCCGACCGGCCCGTCCGCTACACCGCCGTCAGCGGCTCGCGCGCCGACACCTACTGCACGGGCCTGGGCAAGCTGCTGCTCGCCGGGCTGGACGAGCAAGAGGTGGCCGCGCATGTGCCGGACGAGCCGTACGCCGCCCGGACCGCCCGGACCATCACCGACCTGCACGGGCTGCTCCAGGACCTGCGTAAGGTGCGCCGCCAGGGCTACGCGTTCGACAACGACGAGTACAGCGTCGGGCTCCGATGCATCGCCGTACCACTGGAGATCGACGGGCAATGGCTCGCGTCGATCAGCATCTCGGGACCCTCAGGGGAGTTCAGCGCCGACCGGCGTACCGGCTATCTCGGTCACCTGAACGCCACTGCGGCGGCGATGACGGCCGACCCCGATCTGGTGGCCGGTCTCCGCTTCCTCTCGCACTCCCTGGTGGCGGGCAGAGGACGGATCGAATGATCGACGTGCACACCCACTGCATGCTCGCCGAGCACTGGGGCTGCGAGTTCGAGGAGCACTGGCGCCCGGTCTACGGAAAGGGCTGGCCGGACGTCCGGCCCGACGACTACGACCGGGCGATGCGGCCCGTGCGCACCGCGTTCGTGTTCGGAATCCGGGCCACCGCCGCCGGGGTCGCCACCCCCAACGAGTACGTCGCCCGATTCTGCGAGGACACCCGGACCGACACCGTCGGCTTCATGGCCCTCGACCCGGCCGACCCGGACCTGCTGGAACAAATGGCCGACGGGATCCGGCGCGGACTGCGCGGCATCAAGCTCTACCCGGTGCTTTCGCACTCCGATCCCCGCGACCCGGCTCACGACCCGTTCTACGAGGCGGCCGAGCAGGCCGGGTTGATCGTGCTCTGGCACATGGGTGCCACCCCCAGCCCCGTCGGAGACCTGGAGATGAGCAGTCCGCTCATCCTCGACGCGGTGGCCCGCAGGCATCCCGGGCTCACCCAGATCATCGCCCACCTCGGCCATCCCTGGCAGCGCGAGACCCTGATCCTGCTGCGCAAGCACCGGCGCGTCTTCGCCGACGTCTCAGCGAACTGGGCCCGGCCACTGGACGGTTTCCTCGCCCTTGCCCGGGCCCAGGAGTGGGGCGTCACCGGCAAGCTGCTGTTCGGCTCCGACTACCCGCTGTGGACCCCCGACCAGGCCGTCGAAGGGCTCCGCGCGCTCGTCGACATCCGGATCCCCGGCCACCCCGGAGTGTCCAAGACCACCGTGGAGCAGCTCCTCGACACCGACACCCGAGAACTCCTGGGCGTGACATGACCGGGGAGCCACTGCACGAGCTGCCCACCCCGGCGCTGGTGGCCGACCGCCATCGGCTGACCCGCAACATCGCCGACATGGCCGCACTCACCGATCGCGCGGGCGTGCGGCTGCGTCCGCACTTCAAGACCTCCAAGTGCCTGCAGGTGGCCCGGCTCCAGCTCGACCACGGCGCCATCGGCTTCACCTGCGCCACCCCGGCCGAGGTCACCCTGCTCCAGGACGCCGGCGTCCCGGACCTGCTCTGGGCACACCAGCCGATCGGCCCTGCAAAGGTCGGCTTCGCCGTCCAGGCCAACACCAAGAGCACCGTCACGGTCGCCCTCGACTCGGTCGAAGCCGCGACCCCGTTGGCCTCAGCGGCCTCGGCGGCGGGCGTCCGGGTGCCCTACCTCATCGAGGTGGACACCGGGCTCGGCCGAGCCGGAGTCGCCCCCGACCGCACGCCGGCCCTGGCAGCGGCTCTCGCCCGCCTTCCCGGTCTCGAACTGCGCGGCGTCTTCACCCACGAAGGCCACCTGGCCCGGCACGTCGCGGACCGAGACGAACTCCGCACCGCCGGAAGACAAGCCGGGACGACACTTTCCGAGGTCGCCCGCACCCTCACCGACGCCGGACACCGGTGCGAAACAGTCTCCGTCGGCTCCACTCCCGGCGCCGACTCAGCGCCCTTCGCACCAGGCATCACCGAGGCCCGGCCCGGCACCTACGTCTACTACGACGCCAACCAGGTCGCCCTCGGCAGCGCCACCGCCGACAGGTGCGCGCTCACCGTGCTCACCACCGTGGTCAGCACCCCCCGCCCCGGCACCGCCATCACCGACGCCGGACTCAAGGCGATGAGCTCCGACGCCTCCGTACACGGCACCGGCTTCGGCACCATCACCCCCGACCTGGCCTTCCACACTGCCAACGAGGAACACGGCTACCTCTCCGGCCCCGGCTGCACCAGCCTCCAGGTCGGCGACCAACTCCAAGTGGTGCCCAACCACGCCTGCGGCACCGTGAACATGTGGAGCACCATCCACGTCACCGAGGACGGCATCGTGACCGACCGCTGGCCGATCCGCGCCCGCCGCTAAGGAACGCCCCGTGAACAGACGATGGGTCCTCACCGCCCCACGCCAGATGGAGCTCCAGACCTTTGCGGCGCCCGAACCCGCGCCCGACGAGGTCACCGTCCGCACCGAGATCAGTGCCGTCAGCGCGGGAAGCGAACTACACGCGTACCGCACCGGCCCGAGCGCGTTCATGGAAAGCCCCGGCTACCTGACCGTCGGGACCATAACGGCGAAGGGCAGCCAAGCCCAGAGCCTTCAACTAGGAGACCGGGTCTTCGTCCCTGCGCCCCACGGTGGCCTCACCACCATGCCCGCCCACAGAGCTGTGCCGGTGCCCCCTGAACTGCCCTCGGAGGAAGCCGTACTGACCTACCTGGCCAGCCTCGGCCTGTACTGCCTGCACGCCGGGACCTACCAGGCAGGCGAGAATGTGGCGGTCATCGGCCTGGGCGTCGTAGGCGTGTGCGCGGCTTTGGTGGCCGCCCTCGCGGGCGCCCGCGTCCACGCGGTGGACACCGACGACGCTCGCCTCGGCCTGGCCGCCGAGCTCGGTCTGCACACCTGGAACGCCCGTCCTGCGGACCTACAGGACGAGATCCTCTCTGCCTCCCCACAGGGCATTGACCTGGTCGTAGAGACCAGCGGTGTCTGGGCCGGCCTGGACACCGCAGCCCGCCTATGCCGATCCGGCAGCCGCATCTGCGTCCTCGGCGTCTACCGCGACCCGCCCTCCCGAGAAACCGGAACCGCCCTGCACGAACGCCTGCTGAGCTTCCCAGCCCGCTTTCACTACGAGAACCTCCGGCTGATCGGCTGCGCCAACCACCCCTGGGAAGGCCCCGGCTCCCAGATCACCCGCTGGTCCGTCCAGCGAGCACTCCATTACCTGATGGAATGCCAGGTAGACGAACGCCTCGCCCTCTCTCCCGTCATCACCCACCGCATCCCCCCGGAGGGCCTGCCCGACCTCTACCATCGCCTGGACACCGGCGACCGCTCCATCCTCGCCGCAGTCATCCACTGGCCCTGACACCGCACCACCCAACGCGGGACGAGTCCGACGAACGGGGCCGTCGCTGCGTCAGGCCGCCAGCCGGAACGGTCCGGCGATGTGTCGATGTGCGCGCGGCGCCGTTCGTCTAAGAGGCACACCCTCCCGGCAGGGGAGGGGGAACTCACACCCACGTGAAGGGGAAACCGTGCATGTTGACCAAGAACTCGCCTCGATCCCGGTCCCGCGCAGCCTGGCCGAGCGGCGGGCCCATGCCCGAAACCGGCTCGAAACCGGCTTCCAGATGTGGCTGGCCACCGGCAGCAATGGTCATGGTGCGCATCTGATCCCCGTGGCCCATGTGTGGGACGGCTCGGCCCTGTATACCGCGACCTTTACTCAGAGCCGCACTGTCGCCAACATCAAAGGACACCCGCAAGCGCGGGTCGCTCTCGGCGACACCGCCGACGTCGTCATGATCGATACCAGCGCGTCGCTCATGGACGTCCCCGACATCGACGCTGACATCGCCGAGCGCTACGCCAAGGTTTCCACAGACCCCCGTACCTCCCCAGAGGGCATGTTCGTCTACCTGCGCCTGCACCCCAGGCGCATCCAGGTCTGGAATGGCTTTCACGAATTCGTTGGGCGCACGGTCATGCGGGATGGCCGATGGCTGGACAACCCAGTCGACTGAGGCGATCTCACAATCATCGACCCGGAGGCAGGACCGGGCCGTGCCCCTCCCGTAAGGGGCATGGCCCGGCCGACCGGATCAGTGTCCGGGGCACTGCTTCCATTCGAAGTGGTAGACGGTGCCAAAGCGGCTGTCGGTGGAGTCGAAGGAGATGAAGCTGGTCTCTTCGGGCTTGGAGGTGCCCTCGTCGACGCGCAGTTCGGCGTCGATGTGGAAGTTGCGGTCCTCGCCGCAGGGCTTCCAGACGAGTTCGGCGACCGGGTTGCGGTCGGTGAACTGCCAGCTCTTGGAGTACTTGCCGTGGATGGTGTGGCTGACGGATGTCGTCCGCGACACGCCCTGGTGGTAGTAGACCGCGCGTACCAGCCCGGACGCGCCGTCGGCCAGCTTCGCGTAGCCGCGGTAATCGGTGCCGGCGATGGCGTAGGTGAAGCCCTGCGGGACATGGACGCCAAGGTCGAGTTGGCAGAACTTGCGCTGGTCGGCGGGGCTGGAATTTCCGCCGGCCTGTGCCGTGTGTTCGCTGTAGGTGACGGTGAACGCGGTGTTGTCCTCAGCCGCGGCCACGGCTGCGGTGTGAGGAGGGCAGCCGGAGCCGTTCATCGAGAGGACCTGAATGGTGATCCGTCCCGGTGGGGGCTCTTTCGGTGCCGCAGCCGACGCCGCGGGGGCCATACCCACGCACAGCGCGAGAGCGGACAGGCAGGCCGCCGAAGGCGTCACTCCCTTGCGCATGGATTCTTCCCCTTCAAGGACTACTTTTGGGGAGGGCAGGGCTTCCAAGCGTAGTGGTAGGTCGTCTTGATGGTGTTGTCTGTGGAGTCCATGGTGATGAGGCTGACCTTTGAGGGGATGGAAGTCCCTTGGTCCACTCGCAGTTCCGTGTTGATGTTGAAGTTCCGCTCCTCGCCGCACGGTTTCCATACGAGCTGGGACACGTTCACCTTGTCGGTGGACTGCCAGCTCTTGCCGTAGGGGCCGTTCAGGGAATGCGAGTACTGCCTGGTGCTCGGATCGCCTTGGAAGTAGTAGCTGGCGAGCTGGGTGGCGTTCGCGCCGGCCTGCAAGGAGGCGTAGCCGCGGTAGTCCGTCGAGGCAATGGCGTAGGTGTAGCCCTGCGGGACGTGCACGGTCATGTTGATCTGGCAGTTCTTACGGGCGTCGGGGGGACTCGATGCGCCACCCGTCTGGGCCGTGTACTTGCTGTAGGTGACGGTGAACGCCTCGTTGTCCTTCGACAGGGCGACCGCGGCACTCTTGGGCGGGCATCCGGAGCCGTTGACGGTCGCGATCTCGATGGTGACTCCGATGGGGCCGCGGGAGAGCAATTGCTCGGACGCGGCGGCGGCGGGGGCGACGGACGCGGCGGTCATGGCGAGCGCGGCGGCAGCGGCGGAAATGGCGATCCCTTTACGCATGCGATTCCTCTTTGCTGGAGAGTGGGCGCGTTCTTTCTTCGGCGGCCGAAGGGGCGGGCGCCGGGTATCTGGGTTGAACAGATACAGTCAATGACTGTAGATCCAGGATCTCAACGGAGAGTAACTTTCGTGTCAAGTGTTGTCAATCACAGCTTTTCAACCTATTTCGATCCGCGTTCAATTGACAAGCAAGGGCGCTTCGTTCAACTTGATCATCGGTTATCGAGCGTCAATACCGACCTTTTGACAAGGATCGTTCCATCGCGCTTCGCGGCCGCCGCCGGGGCCGTGAGCAGGCAGGACGCGTATCGGGGAATGGCCGGAAACGGTCGCCCCGCTGTCATAGTTCGTTCCCCGCCGTCCCCTTTTCAGGTGGCGGCCGGTGCGGGCATGGACGGCAGGGGCAGGGCGCCGCTACTCCGGTGGGGCGGCGACTTTGCGTACTGTCACCTCTGCCGGTGACACGGCCGCTCCCTGCGGTGTGCTGTAGGTGAGCCTGGGGATCCGCTCGCCGGTGGCACGGTCGACCAGGGACGAGTGCGGCTCGCCGGGCTCGAAGGCGTGCCGTTCGCCCCACTGACGCAGGCTGAGCACCAGGTCGAACAGGTCCCGCCCTCGGTCGGTGAGTACGTACTCCTGGTACCGGCTGCCGTCCGAGGCCGGTTCGAGACGGAGCACGCCCGCGTCGACCAGGTTGCGCAGGCGTGCGCTGAGGATGTTCTTGGCGACGCCGAGACTGCGCTGGAACTCCCCGAAGCGGCGGGCGCCGTCGAAGGCGTCCCTGACGACCAGCAGCGACCACTTGTCGCCCACGATGTCGGCCGTCCGCGCGACCGGGCAGGTCGGGTCCGTCCATGTCTCGCCCACGGCGCCGCCCTCTCGTGGTTGCAAAATGAAACCGATCGCCGTACTCTCCAAACTGGTTTCAGTTTACTACCACGCGGTGGGGACGGCACGCTCCTTCTCGCCGGTTCGCCCTGCCCTGAACTGGGGAAACGATGACACCTGACAATGCGCCGCCCGGCGAGAGCCCGCAGGAGGCGAGGATCGGCACCGGCCTCGCGCTCCTGCTGGCCGTCGCGTGCGGCGTGTCGGTCGCCAATATCTACTACGCGGAACCGGTCCTGGACAGGATCGGCCACGACCTCGGGATCGCCCCGGCCGACCTGGGGATCGTCGACACCGTGACGCAGTCCGGCTACCTTCTCGGCCTGGTGCTGATCGTGCCGCTCGGCGACCTGATGAACCGGCGCGTGCTGATCATCGTGCAGTGCACGGTCGTCGCGGCGGCTCTCGTGGCCGTGTCGCTGGCGCGGGCTCCCGTCGTGTTCCTGATCGCGATCGGCGTCGTCGGGCTGTTCTCGGTCGTGGTCCAGGTCATCGTCGCGTACGCGGCCGTGCTCAGCGATCCCCGGTCCAGGGGACGGACGGTCGGCGTGGTCACCAGCGGCGTCGTCTGCGGCATCCTCCTGGCCAGAACGCTGTCCGGTCTGCTCGCCGAGGCGTTCGGGTGGCGCTCGGTCTACGTCGTGTCGGCGCTGATGAGCCTGACGCTCGCCCTGACCCTCTCGCGCTTGCTGCCGCGCGACCTCGTTTCGCGGCAGCACGTCTCGTACGGCCGTCTCGTCACCTCGGTCTTCACGCTCACCGCACGCGAGCGGACCTTCCGTGTCCGGAGCCTGATCGGGCTGTTCATGTTCGCCGGATTCGGCGCGCTGTGGGGCTCGGTCGTGCTTCCGCTGACCGCCGAGCCCTGGCACCTGTCGAGCGGCCAGGTGGGGCTGTTCGGGATCGCGGGCGCCGCCGGTGCCCTCGGCGCCGCGCGCGCCGGGACGCTGGCGGATCGCGGCCTCGGACGGCGTGTCACCGGGTCCGCCCTCGTCCTCTTCCTCCTCTCCTGGGCGCTGATCGCCCAGGCACCGCACTCGCTGATCGCGCTGGGCGCCGGCATCGTCCTTCTCGACTTCGCGGGCCAGGCCCTCCACGTGACCAACCAGAACATGATCATCAACATCCGTCCCGGCGCGGGCAGCAGGCTCATCGGCAGCTACATGGTCTATTACTCCGTCGGCATCGCCGGTGGCGCGATCACCGCGACGACCGTCTACGGCGCCTGGGGATGGAGCGCGGTCTGCGCGCTCGGGGCCGCCTACGGCACGGCGGCGCTGGCGATATGGGCGCTGGACGAGTTCCTGACCTCGCGCCGTCCCCGGGCCGGACGACCCGCAACGGCGGTGGACCACCGTTCCCCGTCCCTTTCCCTTCGGAGGCCGGCATGACCAGCAACAATCATTCGAACGCCACGGCGGCTGTGCACCATCGCACCGCGACGGTGCGCGGTCTCAAAGTCGCCTATCGGGAAGCCGGTGCGCGAACCGCGCCCACCATCGTGCTGCTGCATGGTTTTCCCACCGCCTCGCATATGTTCAGCGGGCTGATCGAAGACCTGGCGGGCACGTATCACGTCCTCGCTCCCGACTACATCGGCTTCGGCGCCTCCGACGCACCGGCCCCGGACCGATTCAAGTACACCTTCGAGAATCTCGCGACGGTCACGTCCGAACTGCTGGACCAGCTCGGCGCCGAGCGATTCGCGCTCTACATCCAGGACTACGGCGCCCCGATCGGGTTGCGGATCGCCGAACGCCGGCCGGGCCTCGTCTCCGCCCTCATCGTGCAGAACGGCAACGCCTACCTGGAGGGCATCACCCCTTTCTGGGACGCTCTGCGCCCGTACTGGAAGGACCGCGAGACGCACCTGCCCGCCGTCCGGGAGCTGCTGAGCAGCGACGACTTCCACTGGACCTACACCCACGGTGTCCCGGCCGAGCGGCTTGACCGCGTCAACCCCGACAACCGGGCGCTCGACCGCCTCAGGATGGACCGTCCTGGGAACGTCGACGCCCAGGCACAGCTGTTCTGGGACTACCAGAACAACCTCGATTTCTATCCGGCCTTCCACGCCTATTTCCGGTCCCACCGTCCCCCCACCCTCATCGCCTGGGGCAGGCACGACGAGATCTTCGGAGCCGACGGCGCCCGCGCCTTTCTCCGCGACCTTCCGGACGCCGAACTCCACCTGCTCGACGCGAGCCACTTCGCGCTCGAAACCCATCGGGAGGAGATCGCCGCACTGATCCACGACTTCCTGCCCCGCGCCCTGCACCGGCCCGGCCGGGACTGACGCCGCTTTTTGGACGACCCGGCGCGCGCCGGGTCGTCCAAAGAGCATTCTCACCGGCTATCTGGCGAGCTGCTCGGGCTCGTGAGAATGACGAGCCGCTGGGTCGCCCGGGTCATCGCGACATAGCGGTCGACCGCACCTTCGATGCCCTCGCCGAACGTTTCCGGGTCGATGAGGACGACCAGGTCGAATTCGAGTCCCTTCGCCAGCTCCGGCGTCAGCGAACGGACGCGGGACGTCTCCCGGAACGCGGGGTCGCCGATGACGCAGGCGGTCCCTTCGCCATGCGCGGCGAGCCAGGTGTCGAGGATCGAGCCCAGATCCGAAACGGGTCCGTGGACGACGGGGACGCCGCCACTGCGGATGGAGGCCGGCACGTTGGCGTCCGGGAGCACGGCCCGGATGACCGGTTCGGCCTCTGCCATGACCTCCTCCGGTGTCCGGTAGTTGGTGCTCAGGGAGGCCGGCTTGATCCGGTCGAGCCCGATCCGCTCAAGCCGTTCCCGCCACGACTCGGTGAACCCGTGCCTGGCCTGGGCGCGGTCCCCGACGATGGTGAAGCTCCGGGACGGGCAGCGCAGCAGCAGCATCTGCCACTCCGCGTCGGTGAGCTCCTGGGCCTCGTCCACGACGATGTGCGCGAACGGCCCGGCGAGCAGGTCCGGGTCGGCGCTGGGGAGCGCGGTCTCGTCGACCAGGGTGTTCTGCGCGTCCTGGACTCGCAGCATCATCACCAGGCCCTCGCCGTCGTCACCGTCGGCGCCGGAGACGGCGGCGGCCTCGATGAGGTTGTCGACGACCTGTGCCATGCGCTCGCGCTGGGCGGCGAGGGCGGCCTCGTGCCGGCGCCTGCGCCGGGACACCTCCGGGTCGCCGAGCCGCTGCCGCGCCGCGTCCAGGAGCGGCAGGTCGGACACCGTCCACGCCTGGGCGTCCGCGCGCTGGAGCGCCTGAGCGTCGTCCGGGCCGAGCCAGGGAGCGCACAGCCGCAGGTAGGCGGGCACCGACCACAGGTCTCCGACGAGGTCGGTCGCTTCGAGCAGCGGCCACGCCCTGTTGAGGGCCGTGACCAGCTCCTTGTCCTGCAGCAGCGACTTCCGCAGCAGGTCGGACGAGACGTCGTCGTCGTGCTTGTCCATCAGGATCGTGACCAGTTCCTCCCAGATCTGGTCGCGCGCCTCGTTGTGCGGGGTGCCGGGTTCCGGTGCCTCGAACGCCTCGGCCCAGTCGTCGGCGCTCAGCCAGACGTCGGACCAGTGGGTCGTGACCGTCATGCCCTGGACGGGCGGCCTCTCGTAGAACCTGACGGCCGCCTCGATCGCCTTCACCAGTTTCGCGGACGACTTCAGGCGGGCCACGTCCGGATCGGTCTCGACCGGTGCTCCGGCTCCCTCGGGGACGAGGTCCCGCAGGGTGCAGGTCTGCACGCCCTCCTCTCCGAGGCTTGGGAGGACGTCGGCGACGTAGGCCAGGTAGGGCTGGTGCGGACCGACGAACAGCACGCCGCCCCGGCGGTGACCGAGGCGGGGGTCGGAGTAGAGGAGATAGGCGGAGCGGTGCAGGGCGACGACGGTCTTCCCCGTCCCCGGACCGCCGTCGACGACCAGAGCGCCGCTGGAACCCGCGCGGATGATGGCGTCCTGGTCGGCCTGGATGGTGCTGAGCACGTCCCGCATCCGGGACGAGCGGTGACCGCCCAGGCTGGCGATGAAGGCGGACTGGTCGTCCAGCGCGGCGTGCCCTTCGAACCCGTCCGAGGTGAACACCTCGTCCCAGTAGTCGTTGATCCGGCCGCCGGTCCAGCGGTACCTGCGGCGGCTCGCCAGCCCCATCGGGTCGGCGTGGGTCGCTCCGAAGAACGGTTCGGCCGCGGGGGAACGCCAGTCGAGCAGTAGCCGGCGGCCCGCGCCGTCCTTGAGGCCGAGCCGTCCGATGTACACGGGCTCGGGATCGTCCGCGCCGACGATCCGTCCGAGGCACAGGTCCAGACCGAAGCGGCGCAGGGCGCGCAGGCGACCGGTCAGCCGGTGGATCTCCATGTCCCGGTCCAGCGCCTTCTGGCCGAGACCGCCCGGCGCCTTGCGCTCGGCGTCGAGGCGGTCGGACAGGTCGGCGATCGAGTGCTCCAGGCTCTCCGCGATGGCCGCGAAGTGCCGCTCATCGTCGGCGATCAGCGCCGGGTCGGCCTTGGGGGCGAGGTGGTCGGGAAGGTCGAACGCGCTGTCGGTCAGGGGACTCACGTCATCGGCTCCGTTCCGAGATACGTACGGTGAGGTCCGGTTCGGCGCTCACGAGCGCGGCTGGACTCTGCTGTGACTGAGGAAGAGGGCGTCGCTCGCGACCCCTGCGCGCGGCAAGGCGCAATCGCCGGGCACCGAGCGCCGCGCGGCCGGGTGCACGGGACGGCAAGATCAGGGGTTGGCGGGTGCTGGCGGGTACTGGCGGCTTACAGCGGCGGCCGCGCGTCGATCGCGTTCATCGGTCCCACGCCCGTCCTCCCCAATACGGGTGGACGGACCGCGCCCCCGCGCGACCCGATCGTCGACGACACACGCACTCCGTATCCCCCGTTACCGCAGGTTCTGGCCTTGGTCCGACGATTGTGCGGCACGACCCGGGTCTTGCCGCAAGCCCCCCGGTGCGCTATAGATTGAGAGTGGAAAGGAGTGGGTACTCCCCTTTCCTATGACCGTCCGATGCGGACGGCCCCCCAGGCTCCCCCTCCCAGGCTCACGGCTCCACCGCGTGCTGACCTGCCCGTACGGGACACTCCCGGACGAATGTCAGGATGGGATCATGGGCGCGGGGGAACTGCACGGGAGAAAGCCCGAAGAGGACGCGATCGTCGAACTGCTGGCGGGCGCCCGTGCGGGCACCAGTTCGTCGCTGGTGCTGCGCGGCGAGCCGGGTATCGGAAAGACGGCGTTGCTCGACCATGCCGCCGCGGCGGCCGGGGACCTGCGGGTGATCCGCGGTACGGGGGTCGAGTTCGAGGCGGAGCTGCCGTTCTCGGGGCTCCAGTTGCTGCTGCGCCCGGCGCTCGGATCGCTCGCGGCGCTGCCCGTCCCGCAGCGCGAGGCCCTGGAGGCGGCGTTCGGGCTCGGGCCCGCGGCGGGCTCCGAGCCGATGCTGGTGGGGCTGGCGGTGCTCTCCCTGCTGGCGGAGCACGCGGGCGAGACGGGGCTGGTGTGCCTCGTCGACGACGCGCAGTGGCTCGACCGGGCGTCGCGGGACGCGCTGCTGTTCGCCGCCCGGCGCCTGCACGCCGAGGGCGTGGTCATGATCTTCGCCGCGCGGGACGGCGAGGGCTCCTTCCCCTCCCCCGGCCTCCCGGAAACGCGCCTGTCCGGGCTGGCTCCGGAGGCGGCCGCGGCCCTTCTCGACCGGCATCCGCTCGCGCCCGCCGTCCGCTACCGCCTGCTCGCCGAGGCCCGCGGCAACCCGCTGGCCCTGCTGGAGCTGCCGGTCGCCCTGGCCGCCGAGGGAGGCAGCGCGTTCTCGCCGGGGGCGCTCCCCCTCACCGGCCGCCTGCGGCTGGCCTTCCACGGCCAGGTCAGCCGGATGCCGGAGGGGTGCCAGAGCCTGCTGCTGGTGGCGGCGGCCGACGAGACCGGCGAGCTCGCCGTGATCCTGCGGGCCGCCGCCGCGCTGGGGGCGTCCGTCGAGGACCTGTCCCCCGCCGAGCGGGCCGGCCTGGTGCTCCGCGGCGACGCCGACGCCGCCGCGATCCGCTTCCGCCATCCGCTGATCCGCGCCGCCGTCTACCAGCGGGCGCCGCTCGCCCAGCGCCTCGCCGTCCACCGCGCGCTCGCCGCCGCCCTCGGCTCGCCCGAGCACGCCGACCGCCGGGCTTGGCATCTGGCGGCCGCCGCCACGGGACCCGACGAGGAGACCGCCGCCGCGCTGGAACGCACCGCCGCCCGCGCCCGCGAACGCAGCGGCCACGAGGCGGCCGCGGCGGCGTACGAGCGGGCCGCCCGCCTGAGCGTCGAGCCCGCCGCCAGGGCCCGCCGCGAGGCCCTGGCGGCGGAGGCGGCGCTGGAGGCGGGCGATGTGGAGCGTGCCAGAGCCCTGGGGGCCCGCGCGGCCCAGCGGCTGGACGAGGCCCCGGCGGTGAACGCCCGGATCGCCCAGGTGCGGGCGCTCGCGGACTTCTGGCAGGGCGCCTACCCCGCCGCGCACCGGCTGCTGACCGACGGCGCCGGGCTCGTCCGCGACACCGATCCGGGCCAGGCCGCCGTGCTGCTGGTCCAGGCCGTCCATACGTCCTGGTATCTGGGGGAACGGCAGCTCGCGGCGACGCTGGACCGGCTGGCCGCGCTGCCGTTGGACGACGCGGACCCCCTCGCGCCGGTGGGACCCTACCTCGTCCACCTCGACCGGGGCCGTTCGGAGCGGCCGCCGCCGCTGGGCGACACCCTCGCGGCGGTGCGGCGGCGGGGCCGGGTCCCCGACCAGGTGCTGATGATCCTCTGCGGGGCGGCACTCGCGCTGGGCCAGGACGCCGACGCCTACGAGCTGGCGACCGCGCTCGCCGCCGAGCACCGCGCCCGAGGCGGCGCCGGGCGGCTGCCGACGGTGCTGTTCTTCATGGCCGAGGGCGAGGTGTTCACCGGACGGCACCGGGACGCGCTCGCCACCGCGACCGAGGCCCTGGGGCTCACCCGCGCCACCGGCCAGCGGCAGTGGGTCAGCCAGTTCAGCAGCGTGCTCGCCTACCTCGACGCGGCCGAGGGCGAGGAGGCGGACTGCCGGCGCAACGCCGAGGCGGGGCTCGCGGGGGCCACCGCCGGGGCCATCTCCCCCGGCGCGCCGTGGGCGCACTGGTCGCTCGGGCTGCTGGACCTCGGCCTCGGCCGCGCCGAAGCCGCGCTCGCCCGCTTCGAACGCCTGACCCGCGAGCCGATGCGCCACCACATCTGCGCCACCCGTTCCACCCCCGACCTGGTGGAATCGGCCGTGCGCGTGGGGGCGCCGGAACGCGCCGCCGGACCTCTGGCGCGCTTCGAGCGGTGGGCCGGGTCGGTCCAGCAGCCGTGGGCGGACGCGCTCGTCCTGCGCTGCCGCGGGCTGCTCGCCGACGACGACCAGGCCGAGACGTCCTACACGGCGGCCCTCGAACTGCACGACCAGGACGGACGCGCGCTGGAGTACGCCAGGACCGCGCTGCTCTACGGCGAATGGCTGCGCAGGGCCCGCCGGAAGGCCGAGGCACGCGGGTCGTTGAAGGACGCCCTGGAGATCTTCGACCGGCTGGGCATGCGGCCGTGGGCCGAACGCGCCCGCGGCGAGCTCACCGCGACCGGCGCCAAGGACCTGGGGCCCAGGTCCGCCGAAGGCGCGGCCGCCGGCCTCACCCCGCAGGAGCTCCAGATCGTCCGGCTCGCCGCGCAGGGCCTGTCCAACCGCGACATCGCCGCGCGGCTCTTCCTCAGCCACCGGACGGTCGGCTACCACCTCTACAAGTCCTATCCCAAGCTCGGCGTCGCCTCCCGGGGCGAGCTCAGGGATCTCGCCGATCGCGAAGGACTGTGAGATCGTGACCCGATGATCACTCCGGAACAGGTGCTACCTGGACAGATACTCCCCGTGGACGTCGATGGCGTCCCGCCGATCGAGCTGGGTCCCGGCGTCCATGTCCGGATGCTCCCGGGCATGCCGGGGATCAGGACGTGGGTGATCGACATCGCCCCG
Source organism: Actinomadura rubrisoli (assembly GCF_004349215.1). Taxonomy (GTDB): domain Bacteria; phylum Actinomycetota; class Actinomycetes; order Streptosporangiales; family Streptosporangiaceae; genus Spirillospora; species Spirillospora rubrisoli. The sequence goes on from NZ_SMKU01000006.1 coordinate 44,308, forward strand.
GGCGCCGAATGGCCGGACCTCGACGTCCACGAGACCTACGGTGAGGCGTACTTCGTCGTCAGCGGCGAGATCATCGAGGGCGACCGCACCCACGGCCCGGGCACCTACGTCGCGTTCGGCCCGAAGACGAGCCACCGGCCCCGTACGGAGACCGGTGCGCGCGCCTTCGGCTTCAACTACGACGCCACCGCGTGACGTGCGTCAGAGCCCCTTCCTGATCTCGGCGGCCATCGCGGCCGAATCATGGTCGGGCCCAACGCCTTCGACGAGGATGACCTCGCCCTCCAGGTGGTCCGCCCGCAGCGGAAGGATCGCCTGGTAGGCGTCCGACTCGTACCAGCCCCGCGCGTCCTCCCCCGACGGGAACTCGATCATCACGACGCTCCCGGGCCAGTCGCCCTCGCGGACATCCACCGCTCCCCCGTGGACGATGAAGCGGCCGGAGAACGGGTCCAGCGTCGCCTGGATCCGCTCCATGTACTCCAGCACCTCCGGATGGACCTCGTCCGGGTCACGAAGATGCGCGATAGCGTAGGCCGTCATGATTCCTCCCAGTTCCGTAGTTCCGCGGACGACGGTTCCGCGGACGACAGTGCCGCGGACGACCGGGGCGGACCGGCCGGACGGCCCGCCCCGAGGTGGTCAGACTCCGGCCGGCACCTTGTCGAGGAAGCCGAGCACCTTGCCGATCCGTCCGTCCTCACCGATCACCGCGACGTCGAAGCCGATGACGACCGGCTCGGCGCCCTCCGGCCCGAGGTGCCAGGTGAACCGCGCGATGTCGTGGTGGGCGTCCACGGCGCCGCCCAGGCTGAAGACCAGCCCTCCGAACTGCCCCTGGACCGCCGCGATGGTGGCGTCCAGGCCGTCCCTGCCCTGGACGGAGACCAGCGGGTCGGTGTACACCGCGTCCTCGGCGAAGACCTCCGCCAGGACGGCCTGCCGCGCGGCGGCGTCGGTCTCGTTCCACGCGGCGAGGTAGCGCTGGATCAGCTCGTTCATGTCTCTCTCCTCAGTGGTCGTACTCCCTTGTGACCACCAAATTACGGAGACGGGGACGACGGGGAATCTGACGCGTATAAGTACTTTCGCCCACGCCTTCAGTACAACGCGGAGGCGCGCGTAGGCTGGTCGGCGAACGTCATCGCGCACTGGGAGTCGCGCATGGCCGCGGAGAACATCGACGATGTCATCGACGGGCTCGCCGCAATCGTGCGGGACGCCGACCGCGCCGGCGACCGGGCCGGGTACTTCGCCGCACTGTACCGGCAGGTCACCGTCGAAGTCAGGAACGCCATTCGCGGTGGGCGATTCGACGACGGCGCGCGAATGGACCGGTTCGACACGCTGTTCGGCAACCGCTACTTCGACGCGTACGACGCCTGGCGGCGCGACCAGGGCGGACCGCGCTGCTGGCGCGAGACGTTCGGGCTGCTCCGCGCCGGCGACACCATCATCGTCCAGCACCTGGTCCTCGGCGTGAACGCGCACATCAACCTCGACCTGGCGATCGCCGCCGCGCGGACCAGCCCGGGCGAGGCCATCCACGCGCTGCGGCGCGACTTCATGCTGATCAACGACATCCTGGCGCGGGTGGTGCTGGCGGTGCAGGACGCGGTCGGCGACGTGTCGCCGTTCCTGCGCCTGCTGGACCAGGTCGGCGGCCGCACCGACGAGCGGATCCTGGACTTCAATATCCGCCAGTCCCGGCAGGAAGCCTGGTACAACGCCGTCCTGCTCGCCGGTCAGGACGACGCGGAACGCGAGGAGACCATCGAGCGGCTCGACGTCCGTGCCACCGTGCTCGCCCGCTTGATAGCGCGCCCCGGTGGGCTCGTCCGTCCGGCTGTGGAGCTGATCCGGAGGAGCGAGAGTGATGACGTGCAGGCCGTCATCACGCATCTGGACCACGCCATGGAACAGCGTTCAGCCCGGTAGATCGCGCCTTCGCCTCGGCCGGTTCGCGGTCGATGGGGGGCTCAAGGAGGGCCGTCCATCACCCATGTGACGGCGGGGGCGGTGCGCGTGAACGTGCGGCGGACCGCGACCACGGTGCGGGTCGTGCGGTCCGACCGGGTCGCGACGGACTGCGAGGGAGGCACGCGGGCGGCGACCGTCCCGGGCGGAGGGACGAGGAGCACGCCGAGGGAGCCGACGCCCGGCGGACGGCTGGACCCCGCCGAGACCGCCACGGTGAAGGTCGACGTCGGGGGCGGCGCCTACCTGATGGCACTCGCGGACACCCCGCGGAAGACGTCCCTGGGGATGATCGGCTGGACGAGGGCCGACCTCGGCGGACGCGCCGGGATGCCGGCTGCGCTTCCAGGTGCTCTAGTCAGCGCGGGGGGCCGACGACGACCTGCCCGTAGGCGTCGGCCGCGGCGCCGAGGGCCTCTTTGCCGATCTCGAAACCGGGCGGCCTGGGCGTGGAGAGGTCGCGTCCGGCCTGGCGGAACATGCCCTCGATGCCGCCGGGTGTGGCGATCATGAGCAGGTCGGCGGTGTCGGAGGTGATGCGGTAGCCGTGCGGGATGTTGCGGGGCAGGAAGACGATGCCGCCCTCGGACAGCTCCCGCTCCTCGTCGCCGACCCACAGCAGGGCGGTCCCCTTGATCAGCAGGAAGATCTCGTCCTCGCGGGTGTGCATGTGGAACGGCGGCGCCTCGCCCTTGGAGACGTCGAACCGGCCGACGGTGAGCTGCCCGTCGGTCGCGGCGGAGTCCAGCAGGACCGCGAACGTGCCGCCGTCCAGCCATTCGAGTTTCTGCTGCTGGTCGGGCTGGGCCAGATACGGGATGCTCATCGCGCGTTCCCTCCACCACGTGCGCGTCGCCACTTACCGGAATATTTCATCCGGTTTAATGGAGCCTAGCGGTTCGCGGCTCCCGCCGCCACGGCTCGGCGCGATGGTCATGGTGAGGCGCGGTACGCGGTTGCGCCAAGGACCTCGCAAAGGAGGAGAGGAGGACACGTGACCAGGAAGAACGGGCGCACGGACGACGGCGGCGAGGCGGCGGGCACGTCGCCCGGGCCTCGCCGGACGCGTCGCCGCCCCCGGCGTGACTCCGAGGTCAACCGCGAGAGGCTCCTCGCCGCGGCCATCTCCGCCATGCTCCGCGAGGGCCGCAACGTCCCCCTCGCCACCATCGCCGCCGAGGCCGGGGTGGGCGTCGCGACGCTCTACCGCAAGTACGCCGACCGCCAGGCCCTCATGCACGAGATCGAGCACCGCGCCTACGGCCTGCTCGTCCACATCCTGGAGGAGATCGAGGAGCTGGGGTGCCCGGGACGCGAGGCGGTCGGCGAGTACCTCACGCGCTGCCTGGAGGTCGGCGACCAGCTCGTCCTGCCCCTGCACGGGGCGCCGCCGCTGATGACCGCCGAGGCGGTACGGGCTCGGCAGACGATCAACCGCCACCTGGACGCCTTCCTTGACCGCGGACGGTCCGACGGCACGATCCGGGCGGAGGTCAACGCCACCGACGTCATCGTCTTCACCGCGCTCATCACCCAGCCCCTGTCGTACGGCCCGAGCTGGCCCCGGATGGCCGGACGGCAGATCGCGATCTTCCTGAACGCCCTGGCCGTCGACGGACCGATCGGCATTCCCGGCCCCGAGATCACCCAGCGGGACATCGAGGACTCCTTCGCCGCACAGGACGCCACCTGAGGCGGGGCCGTGGAGGCCGCCCGTCCTGCCAGGTCGCAGCGCTCCGGGGAGCGCCGCGCCCGGCACTTCGGCTCCGCTGCGGACGGTGCTCAGGTCATTCGCCGGTGGCGTTCAGGGTTCTTGCGACGGCGTCGCCTCGCGGGGATAGCCGGTAGCCGGTTCCGAGGCTTTCGGTGAGGCCCAGTTCCTTGAGCTTGCGGACGTCGCGTTTGAGCGCCGGTGTGTCGCGGCCGAGGCGCTCGGCGAGAACGGCGGCGGGCGTGGCGGGCAGTTCCTGGATGAGGCGCAGCAGACTCGCCGTCCAAGGCCCCCGCCTGCCGGCGCTGTCGATGCGGGCCAGTTCCGCGCGGACCTCGGCCGCCTCGTCGGCGTCGAGGTCGCCCTGCTCGCGGAGCGCGATCCGCGGATCCGAGCCGGTCAAATGCAAGCCGATCCGGTAAAGGCTCCCCTCGGGGAACCTGGCCAGTTCCTTCCACAGGTCGTCCGGTGACGCGTAACCCGCGCGCCGGATGTCGTCCAATGTCACCGTGTCATCGCTGACCTCCGTGACCGCGTCGATCTCGACGACGCCGACGGCCGTGCGCAAACGGCTCCCCGGACGGACGGCGCAACGTTTCCACCGGCGGAAGGCCAGCGTGACGCTCCCGTCCGCGATCCCCTCCAGCACCTTCTGCTTGAACAGCATGAGACCCTCCTCCCCTCACGCCATCATCTCGCGCCCCCGCGTCCTCACGGGCCGGTCGCCACAGCAGTCACGCGCGGTGACCAACCGGCGCCCATGCCCAACGAGGTTCCCGCGAAGCCACGGAAACGGCGAGGAAACCATCGCTGGAGTACCAATGATCCTCAAACTCGGCGCGCCGTGAGCGGCTTGAGCTTCTCGCGCGTTCTCCCGTGGAAAGGATCCTTGGTTGTGAACCGTGCGGCAGCAACGCGCGTCACCGGCCTGTCCTGGGCGATGCCACCTTTTCGCGGGAGGTATATCTCCGCTGTGGCGCTGGTGGCGGCCACCGGATACGTTGCGTCGGCGGGGCTGGCGGCGGGTCCGTCCACCGCGGCGGATCAGCCCGCTCCCGCCGTCAACTGGAAACGCTGTCCGTCTTACTCCGATGCGGTCATCCGGAGCCAGGGCGTCTCCGATGCGCAGATACCGCAGTTCCGCGCTCAGATGAAGCGCCTGGAGTGCGGAACGGTCAGCGTCCCGCTGGACTACCGCCATCCGAACGGCCGGAAGATCAGCATCGCGATCACCCGGCTCGGCGCTGTGGACAAGAAGCGTCGGCTCGGCTCCATCGCCTACCTCACCGGCGGACCGGGCAGCGCGGGATACCTGACGCCCATCACCAAGGTCGCGCTCGCGAACAGGGAGAGCGCCCGGCTCAATGACCGATACGACCTCATCGGCATCGACCCGCGCGGGGTGAACTACAGCACCAAGAGCACCAAGACCCGCTGCGAGAATCCGACTATCTCCGAGGAGAAGCCGGGACCGCTGACCAAGGCGGAGGCCAAGAAGGACCATGACGCCCAGGTGGCCGACAACCGCTCCTGCGGGCGGTCCGATCCGGCCTTCTTCCGCCACCTCAACACCATGAACGTGGTCAGGGACCTGGACCGGGTGCGGGCCGCGCTGCATGAGCGGAAGCTCAACCTGTACGGCGTGTCCTACGGCACCTGGCTCGGGGTGATATATCACGGCATGTTCCCTGACCGGCTGGGACGCGCCTTTCTGGACAGCGTGGCACCGCCTCGCACCCGTCCCCGCTTCGACGAGAGCATTGACGTGGGCGCCGACGCCGCCGAGCGCGACTTCGCGCGCATGGCGGCCTGGCTCGCCCGCCGTCACACCACTTTCGGGCTCGGCGCCACCGCCGCACAGGTCCGAGCCACGGTGCTGGAGCTCGCCCGCGAGTACGACCGGCACCCCAAACAGTTCACCGATCTGAAGACGCCCATCGATGGCATGATCATCGCCTTGTTGGCCGCCAAGATCTCACCCGAGTGGCCGCCGGCCGGCAAGGCGCTCGCCGAACTCCGGCGTGCCACCGGTCCCAAAGCGCCGCCCGCGGTCAAGGAGATGTTCGAGAAGTTCGGCGGCGGACCGCCCAAGCCCATCCCAGGCGCGCCCGAGACCCTCGGCATGACGATGCACCGGGTGGTCCAGTGCAACGAAGAGGCCAGCCGAGTCGGCTTCTCCAGCGCATGGACCGCCTACCAGCAGCGCCTCAAGCGCAACCCGGTGACCGGCCGAGCCTTCGGCCCCGGCGCCGTGTGCGCGGGCTGGCCGCTGCCCGTACAGCAGCTCCGATTCCAACGCGGCGGAGGGTCGCTCGTCCTGTCCGGGCACCGACATGAGCAGATCACCGCGTATGAGTGGACACTGCAGATGCAGGCCACCGTCGGCGGCAAGGTCTACACCATCGACGACGACGTGCACACGGCGGCCATGCGCGTACCCGAGTGCGCCGCCGATGTGGTGGCCTACTTCACCACAGGCCGAATCGACCGGGGCTGCCAAGGCGTCAGACCTGTGGGCTAGGTACTGCGCCGTGCGGTGCGGCATCGGCCGGCAGAAGGGGCGATTCACCACCCGGCAGCGGGTCACGTCAATCCGGGCCAGTCGGCGAGGTTGAGGTAGGTGCTGGCTTTTCGGGGATGAGTATCGCCTGCCCGGCATAAGCCAGTCCGGCGCCGAAGCCGATCAGTACCGCCCATTGGCCGGGACGGGCCCGTCCGGTGCCGATGAGCCGGTGGAGGGCCAGCGGGATGGAGGCGGAGCTGGTGTTCCCCGCTTCCTGGATGTCGTCGGCGATGACCACCTTTTCTGGGATCTCAAGCAACCTGGCGATTCTCCGGATCATGTTCCAGTTCGCCTGGTGCGGAACGAACGCGGCGACGTCGTCCCATTCAAGGCCGGTTCTGGTGAGAATTTCCCGGACGACGTTGGGAATGGTCGTGAAGGCCCAGCGGGCGACGGCACCGCCGTCCAGTCGCAGTGCGGGGGAAGCCGACTCCGGCTGCGGACTCCCGAAAACGGGGGGCTGCACCTGGAGGGCGGATGCGCGGCCTCCTTCCGAACCCCAGACGACCGGCCCGATTCCCGAGGGGCCGGTCGTGGTGGTCACCAGCATGGCGCCGGCGCCGTCGGAGAAGAGCGGTGCGGTGGCCAGGTCGGTGGTATCCACGATGTCCCGCATGCGCTCTGCCCCGATCACCAGTACGGTCTTGCAGTCGCCCGCGGCGATGAGTGATCGTGCCATCTGGAGCGCGGAGCAGAAGCCGGCGCACGCGATATTGATGTCGAACGCCGCGGCGTCGATCTCCAGGGCGGCGGCGAGTTGCGGCGCTACCGCGGGGCACGGTTGCGGGTTGGTTATCGTTGCCACCAGTACCGCGTCCACTGCGTGCGCGGGCATGCGCGCGGCCGACAGCGTTCGTCTGGCGGCGGCGACCGCCATGGCGACCACCGACTCCTCGGGACCGGCCACGCAGAGGCTTTCCACCCCCGTGCGGGAGACGATCCAGTCCCGGGTCACGCCGAGCTTGGCGGCGGCCTCGGCGCTGTCGAGCATTTCAGGCCGGTAAGAGCCCACCGTCAGCACACGACTGGCGCGGGCGGCGTTTCCGTTCACCCCTGACCGCCGGCAGTGAGGGAGGCGACAAGGTCGATCAAGGCGCGGGGCGTGGTGAGAGACTCCGCCTGCTCGTCGCTGATGGCGATCTGGTACGTGTCACTCAGGACGATCAGCACCTCCGCGACCGCTACCGAGTCCACGCCCAGATCGCCGAATTCGGTGTCGAGGTTCTCGTCGGTCAGGCGTACCGGATCACGCGGTGCATCCTCCTCAAGGAGCGATTCATTGAGAAGGCGTTCAAGATCTGCTTTGGTCATCAGGATTCTTTCACTTCGAGGGCCGCCCAGCTGACATTGGATCGGTATGGCGTCATTGAACCGACGCTGATGACGAGGACCTCGGGTCGTCGCCACATGTCCAAGCCAGTGATGAGGCCAGTGCGGGTGCGTAGGGGGTTCTGCCGATCGGTGCGCGGGTCACGCCACCGGGATAACCGAAGGCTTCGGTCAGGACGTCGCAGTGTTCGGCCAGGGCATCGCAAAGGTGCATGATGGATGATTCGATGCGCCGGTAGTCATCGACGTCGAGCAGGTCTTCGCTGATCAGCCATGCGGCGTGCCGATCTATTTGATCGAGGGCGTAGACGGCGGTCAGATTCCGCAGAATGGTCGCGGCTTGTGCGTCGTGCACGGCGTCCAGGACCGCGACGGTGCTGTCGATGGCGAGGTGGAGCCCGTACGCGACGCCCAGTTCGCGGAGCCTGCCCGCCAGCGGGTCCCAGGTGTCGAACGCATCCCTGCCTTGGAGTAATCGGCCGGTGGCGTCATTGGAGATCGAGGCGGCGAGGCGGTTCTGGCGTATCCCGGCGAGTTCGAGCCACAGCCGAGGGTCCTCCAGGGCGAAAGCCGCGCCGGACCGATCTTGTGGGCGTGGGGACTCCTGCTCGGCATCGGCGACAAGTGCCCGAGCGGCGTCCAGGACGATCAGCAGGTTGTCGCCGGCTGCGGCGTTGCACACAAGCCCCAGTCCTTGGTGGTGAAGGAACCGGTTCCGGGTCAGGCAGCCCGCCACCCCGCAACGCAACCGGCTCGTAGCGGTGACCTCCTCGGCGGCCCAGGTCGTCATTGCCTTGATGGCACCGAACATCTGACTGCTCGCACCCCAGGGCCCCCAGGTCTTGGCGCCTGGTTCAGTTCCCGTCGGGACCGGGACGGCGGGGCTCTGCGTCCATGCCCGTCCCGCCGCGTTGGCCGCGCAAGTGGACACCCAGGAGGTCGCCAGCGCGGCCATCAGCGAGCGGCGAAGAAGCCGGTAGCGCAGCAGCGGCTCCCCCGGGGTGAGCCGCGACATCATGGGCCGGTGGGCGGCGAAGGCCAGCGCATGGGCGACGCTCGCACGGGCCACCGCCGCCAGGGAGGTGGAGACCATGGCCCAGACATTCTGGACAGGGGCGAGCGTGCGCTGGAGCCGCCGGTCCCGATCACCGAAGGGGTCATGGAACATGCCGGAGTCGTCGATCGATGCCGTGTCCCGAAGCCATGCCGAGTTCGGCACGCGCACGTCGTTCAGGGAGACCAGACCGTAGTCGAACGAGACAAGGGGTATCTCGGCCGGGGCGGACAGCCGCACACCAGGGCGCGGCCCGGCCGCGTCGCTGAGGTCGAAGACGAAGGGGAACACCCCTCGGTCGGTACCGCCGACCATCAGCCGCGCGAACAGCACGCCCAGCTTCGGCAGGTCGCTGCCCGCCGCGTTGGTGAACTTCACGGCATCAACGTCAGGAGTGTGCAGGACGAATTCCCGAGTCTCAGGGTCGTACACCGCCTGAGTGCGCACCGCGAGCGAACTGTTGCCGTACCCGATCTCCGTGACCATGAAAGCGCCGAACTTGTCACCCGACTCCATGGCCTTTCGGTGGGCGACGACAGCGGGGTCTTCGTTCTCGAACTCCAGCAGCGTTCCCAGGCACAGGCCGTAGTGGATGAGCACTGCCAGGCACAACGACGGATCGGCCACCGCGGTCCATTCGCTCACCGACAGCAGCCCGGCCCGCCGGGTGAACAATTCCGTAGCCGGGGGAAGTGCGCGCACCAACTCGGTGAGCTGCGCGTAGGTGCGACGGTACGAATCGGAGCGGTCATCATCCCGGTAGATGTCCGCGGTGAGAATGCGAGCCAGATGAGCCGAGTCATGCGGGAGTCTTGGCCCGGCCAGCGCGGTCTCAAGCGCGTCGATGGTCGTCTGGCGGGCGGCCAGGGCAGAGTCCGAATCCGTGGTCATCCCCAGTCACCTCCGCCCCGGATTGGTTCCGGAAGCCGACGAAACCGGCCGGTAAGCGGCACAAGCGGCCGCATCACCGGGTCCAAGGGCCAGGAAGAGCAAGGGACCATCATGGCGAGCATCGGCGGATTCGGTGGCTATCTGGTGAAAGGCGATGCTGAGAGCCGAGGTGTGGGGGTCCGAAACGGTGCCCCGGCTCGACACCACTCGGTCGCGCGAGATACCGAGGCGACCGGCGAGCTGGTCGGCGAAACCCGGCTGGGGGCGGGAAGTCACTATCATCGTGTGCTCCAGATCCGCTGCTTCGGCGGAAAGACAGGTGCGGACAATGGAGGCCGCCCGGTCGGGCAGGCGCCCGAACGTGGTCGGACCTCCCTCAACGGTGATCGTCTTTGCGCCTTCCACGCCCATGCCGGCGAGGTCCAGGTAACCGTGAACAGGTGATTGTCCAAGGCCGGACGCAAAGTGCACCGGGCCGAACCCTCCCGGTCCTTCGTGGTGCCCCAGCAGGAGAGCCGCACCACACGAGGCGTAAGGGAATCGAGCATCGGGGCGACCTGAGGGGTGAGCGTCGCAGGAGATGACAAGGGCATAGCGGGCCTTGCCGGTGACGAGAATGGCGGAGAGCACGTGTACCGCCGTGAGCAGACCGCATGCGCCGTTCATCAGATCGAAGGACAGCGTCGGCCTGCCGCCCTGCGAGCCCCGGTAGTCGAGGTGGATGCCGAGCTCATGCTGGATCATCGCGGCCATGGCGGGCTCGACGATGTTCTCGTCGCGGTAGACGCCGACGTCAACGAGCAGGTCGATGGCGTCCACCTCGCGCGGGGCCCGGCCGAGGCAGGCGCGTGCGGCGCGGGTGGCGTGGGCGACCGAGCCGGTGACCGCGGGGTCCAGGCTCACGCCGGACGCCAGGATCGAGACCGCCATGTCATACCGCCAACGCCGAAAGAGTCATGGACGCCATACCCATGACGATCCCGGAGCCCGAGGGCACGAACAGCACTTTGTCCCCCTCTCCCAGATCGCCGTCGGAGAGCTGCCGATGCAAGGCCATAAAGATCGAGTTCGTTGTCGTATTGCCGAGATCTCCGACGACCTTCGGCGATGGCGGAAGGGGGGAATCGAACGCCTGCCGCCCGTGCCTCAGGGCCCGCTCGATGACGGGGCCGGTAACCTGATGAAAAATGAGGCTGTCGAAACCCTCGGAGGCGAAGGTCCTGCCGGTCTCGGCCAGCATGTCCGCAACGAAGACCGGCCACACCGAATAGACATCGTCATTGAGCTGCCGGGCAACGTCGGTGTACATCGCGTATCCGGCTGTACGGGCACTGGGCTTGGCCACGCACCAGTACGCCCCCTTGGCGAATGTCATCAAATCCACGCCGTGAATGGGGCTTCCCACACCTTCCTCGCCATCAATGAGGAGCGCCAGGCCAGAGTCGCCCGGTGTCAGCGAGGCGAACTGCGGATGGCGAACCCGGTCGACCTCATTCATCGCCGTCTCGGTGACGATCGTGACCTGCTCGCCGCTCACCACCAAGCCTCGCCGCGCATACCCGGCTTTGATCATCCGATCGATGATCAGGATTGCCGTGGCCACGCCGGCGCAGGCGTTGGAGACGTCGAAGCACAGTGCCTCGCGAGCCCCGATCCGGTCCGCGATCATCGCGGCGAAGGGGGGCTCGAAGTAGAAGCGGCGATCTCTGATCCGCATGATCGGCGCAGAGATGATCACATCCAGGTCGGCCGGGCCGTACCGTGACTTTTCCAGGCACGCCAGAGCCGCCCGGTTCGCCAACGCAAAAGAATCCTCACCGGCGTTTCGATCGCACCATCGCCGACTGCTTATCCCGGTCATTAAGCGCAACGCCGAGTCAGGGACCGTTCGAAGGGCGGCGCCAAGCTCGTCGCTGGCAACGGAGGCTGATGGCAGGCATGTGGCGAGAGCCTCAATCCTGGCGAACGTCACGTATAAGTCACCTCATTCAGGGGAAACGCGCGGAGGCAGGCCCTCCCACATCAGTCCTCATCTACCAGTTGCACTCATCGTCCCCCCGACCGGCAAGACTCCGCGGTCGCGAAGTTGTCGCGCTTTGAGGACTTGTCGCGCTTCAGGGCGATTCCACCGTCATCCGATGGCCCTACCGCCGCGAACGGCCGCCCGCACGTTGCCTTACGCACGCGGCCTGCGGCACTGCTTGTCGTTCAGGTGCGGGCGTGGCGCGCGATGCCTCGGGTCAGCTCGGTGGCGTGGTCCTCCAGGTTCCATTCGCCGTCCTGGTGGGCGTAGTTGCTGATCCAGAAGACCATCACGCGGTGGTCCAGGTAGCGGGCGAAGTCGCCGTAGCCCCAGTCGTTCCCGCCGTCGTGCAGGACGATCCGGCTGCCGTCGCCGCGCGTGACGGCCCAGCCGTAGCCGTAGTGGAGCTTGAAGCCCTGGCGTGCACCGATGTACACACGCGGTTTGAACATCTTGCGCTTGGCGCCGGCGGAGAGGACCGCGTTCCCCTCCAGCGCGCGGTGCCAGCGGAACATGTCGCGCGGCGTGGACAGGACGCCGCCGTTGCCGCGGAGGAACCAGTGAGGGCCGTCGGCGGCCCAGGGGTGCTCGTTCGGCCTGCCCTGCGGCTTGCCGTGCTCGTCGTACTCCACCGCGATCTGGTCCGGGCGCCATCGCGGCAGCACGTACCCGGTTCGCCTCATTCCCGACGGCGCGAACAGGTGGGTGGCGAGAAAGCGTTCATAGGGCAGGCCCGAGACCTTCTCGATGATCGCCGCGAGGACGCTGTAGCCGAGGTTGGAATAGTGAAACTCCGCGCCCGGAGCGGACTGGAGCCGGGACTTCAGGACGATGCCGAGCATGCCGTCGCGCGAGACGGGATCGTAGTCGTCGCCGCCGGCCCCGTCGTCCAGCCCCGCCGTGTGCGTCAGCAAGTGGTGCAGCGTTATGCCGCGCTTGTCGGGTGGCACCGGGCCGACGTGGTCGCCGATCGGGTCGCTCACCCGCAGCTCGCCCATCATCTCCAGCTTCATGATGGCGGCGGCGGTGAACTGCTTGGTGATCGACATGATGTCGTAGGCGGTGTCGCATCGCGCCGGGACGGCCTTCTCGCGGTCGGCGAGACCGAAGCCCTTGCAGTGCAGGAGCCTGCCGTCACGGGCCGCGACGGCCGTGCCGCCGGGGCCCTTCGGCAGGGCGGCGTCGAGGAAGCCCTGGACGGACGGGTCGGTGGGCTCGTGAGCCGCCTTCGGGATCTGACGGTCAGCGCGCTGGAGAGTGGCCGAGGGACCGTCCTCGCCATGGCCTCCGCACGCGGTCACGGCGACCGCGATCATGAGTGCGCCAACGCCGAGGGAACAGGGGTTCGTCTTCATGCACCGGAACGCTACGGAGATCGTCCGCGCGAGGCGTCCCCCTGCCGAGCCAAACCCCCGCCGCCGGTGTCCCCCGCGTCAGGGATGGCACCGCTCGGACAGGGGGCTCGGGACAGCATGACGGCGATGCCGTCGAGTTGGTGGCGCAGGCCGAACTCGAAGAGCTCGTCGAGGTCGGTCAGGGTCGTCGCGCCGGGTGGGACGGACGCCGAGAGGGCACGGAACCGGCCGGAGCCGAACAGCTTCGCGTGCAGGGGGCGGTCGGCGGCGATCCGCTCCCGTCCCGTGATGCCGGTGTCGTGCTCGGCCTGCACCTCCAGCGCGTTGCTCGCCGCGATGCCGCCGACGTAGCCGTCGAGCGCGAGCACGGTGTGGAGCATGTCGTGCCGGTTCAGGCCGAGGCCCTCCAGCGCGTTCAGCTCCCAGTCGACCATGCGGATCCCGCTGGGGACGGCGGGCGGCCGGACGAGCGAGTTGTGCATGATCGTGGGCAGCCACGGGTGCCGGCGGTACGCGCGCCACTGGAGCCGCGCCGACAGTTCGAGCTTCGCGCGCCAGCCGGACGGGCCGGGATCGGGCAGTTCCTCCTCGCCGAACGCCACGTCGGCCATCTGGCGCAGCAGCTCGTCCTTGTCCGGGATGTACCGGTACAGGGCCATCGGGGCGACGTTCAGGTGCGCGGCGAGGCGGCGCATTGTGAGGGAGGTGAGCCCGTCGCGGTCGGCGAGGAGGATCGCCGCCCGGATCACCGTGTCCCGGGTCGATCCCGGCTCGACCTTGTCGGGCGGAACGGGCCCGGCGCCCGCGGCCCCGTCCTCGCGGTGGAGGCGTTCGAGGACGATGGTGCCGCCGCCGGGCACGGTGCGGACCCATCCCTGATCGCGGAGCACGCCCAGCGCCTTGGCGGCGGTGGCCATGGCCACTCCGTGCTCCCGGACGATCTGCCGGGTGGACGGCACCCGCGCCCCGGCCGCCAGCTCGCCCGACACGATCCGCTGCCGGATGGCGGCCGCGATGCGGAGGTAGGGCGCGGGCGAGTCGGCCATGAAGGCGGCCTCCAAGCGTTCTAGTTCACTGCGTTCCAGAAGAATGGAACGGCGACATCGTACTAGTACGGTCCTGGATCTGCACTGAGAATGTACGCCGAGGTCATGTCGTTTCCGTGGCGATGGCCCTAGTACGGTCGATACGTTGTACGCATGTTGAGACGCACCCAACAACCCCAACGTTGCGATCGCGTGCGAAGCCAGGTTCGAGCGAAGCAAGAACCTGATCGCGCAGCGAGCCGCCAGGCGAGACGAAGCGATGCAGCGATCGCCGCAGCGCCCGTTGAAGGAAGGCGTGCAACGCCTGACGCCGAGGGCGCTGCAATAAACTCGCGTCGGGAGGTGCTCGGCGGGGCGGCCGCGCTGGCCGGTGCCGCGCTGGCCGCCTCGGTCGCGGCACCCGCGCGGGCGGCGGGGCCGAGACGAGGCGAGGGCGAGGGCGAGAAGGTCTACGCGCTGACGCACGTCACGGTGATCGACGCGACGGGCGCGCCGCCCATGCGCGACATGACCGTGGTGGTGGACGGGACGCGGATCGCCGCCGTCGGGAAGACCGGCGCGGTCACGCCTCCAGCGGGCGCGCGGGTGGTGGACCTGCCCGGCAAGTACGTCATTCCGGGCTTGATCGAGTCGCACGTCCACAGCGCCGGGCCGGACGGGGTCGTGCCGCCGCTCTATGCGCTGGCCGGTGTGACGACGGTGCGGGAGATGCGCGGGGACGCCCTCCACCACCGGTGGCGGGAGGAGATCCAGGGCGGACGGCTGCTCGGCCCGCGGTGGATCATCGGCGGGCCCATCGTCGACGGGCGCCCGTCGCTGCACACCCACGACACCGGTTCCCTCATCGAGGTCGGGAACGCCCGGGAGGCGCGCGAGGCCGTCCGGCGGACGAAGCGGGACGGGGCCGATTTCGTGAAGGTCTATTCGCGGCTGAACCGCGAGTCGTACTTCGCGATAGCGGACGAGTCGCGGCGGCAGGGGATTCGGTTCGCGGGCCATTGCCCGGACACGGTCACCATTCCCGAGGCCGTCAGGACCCGGCACCAGACCTTCGAGCACATGGACGCTCTGATGCTGGCGACGTCGGCCCACGAGGAGGAGATCCGGCGGGGGCTGGCGGCGATCAGAGTTGACGGCTCGCAGGACAGTTTCCACCGTTACCGCGACTGGTACAAGGCGGTGCATCCGCTGGAGTACAAAGCCGTTCTCGGCTTCGATCCGCGGAAGGCGCGCGCACTGTTCGAAAGCCTGGCCGCCGACCGGTGCGGAGTGGTGCCCACGCTTACCGTGCACCGGGTCCTGGAGGTCCCCGAGAACAACCGCGAGACCGACGAGTGGAAGTACCTCTCGGCGTCGATGACGGGCTGGTGGCGCGAGGTCGCCGAGGTGATGACCGGCGGGCGGACGCCGGAGGAGACGCGGCGGATTCGCGAGATCTTCGAGCACAAGGTGCGCCTCGTCCGGAGCATGCGGGAGGCCGGGGTGCGCGTTCTCGCGGGCACCGACACGGGCGATCCCTATGTGGTTCCGGGTTTCGCGCTGCACGACGAGCTGGGGCTGTTCGCCGGAGCGGGCCTGACAGCGATGGAGACCTTGCGGTCCGCGACCAGCCGGCCCGCGCGGGTGTTCGGCATCGCCGACAAGGTGGGCACGGTGGAGAAGGGCAAGCTCGCCGACCTCGTCGTCCTGGACGCCGATCCGCTCGCCGATATCCGCAACACGCGGCGCATACACGCCCTCGTCGTCAACGGCCGCCTGATCGCCCAGGACGAGCGGGAGCGCCTTTTGAAAAAGGTGGAAGAGGCCGCCAAGGCCGATGAGGCCCCGGCGAAGACCGTGGCGGCGGCCCGCGGCTGCGGTTGCGGAGGAAAGCACTTCTAGCTCGCGAGCCCGGGCATCGACAGGAGTCACTCGTCCAGCGGGCGGCGGCGCAGGAGCCGGTCGAGGGTGACCGCGCCCAGGATCAGCAGGCCCTCGATGACCTGCTTGTAGGTCGGGTCCCAGCCCAGCAGGTTGAAGCCGTTGGAGATCAGGGTCAGGATCAGCACGCCGATCAGGGCCCGCCAGACGGTGCCCTCGCCGCCGAGGATGCTCGTCCCGCCGATGACGACCGCGGCGATGGCGGTGAGCTCCAGGAGCGTGCCGAGCCCGGCCTGGGCGGAGCCGCCGCGCGCGGCCATCACCAGGCCGGCCGTCCCGGCGCAGGCGCCGCTGATCGCGAACACGGTGACCCGCACCGGGCCGGTCCGGACGCCCGACAGGCGGGCCGCCTCCGGGTTGCCGCCGACGGCGTAGACGCAGCGGCCGAGCGTGGTCGCCGCGAGCAGGAGCCAGCACGCGGCGGCGACGGCCGCGAGGACCAGGGACGGCGCGGTGATCCCGCCGAGCACCGTCGGCAGGCTCAGCGACTGGAACGCGTCGAGCTGGGCGGCGTGCGGGTAGACGATGGCGCCGCCGGTGATGACGACCGCCAGTCCCCGGTAGACGATGCTCAGCGCCAGCGTCGCGATGAACGAGTGCACGCGGGACGCCGCGACGACGAGCCCGGTGGCCGTGCCCATGAGCGCGCCGGTCGCGATGCCGGCCGCGTAGCCCGCGGGCACCCCGGCGGACTTGGTGACCAGGACGGACACGACCGCGCTGACGGCCAGGACGGCGCTGACCGACAGGTCGAACACGCCGCAGACGATGCACAGCGTCATGCCGCAGGCCAGCAGGCCGACGACGACGGCCTGATCGAGGAGGTTGACCAGGTTTCCCTTGGTGAGGAAGGTGTCGGTCGACAGGGACAGGGCCGCCACGAGACCGGCCAGGGCCACGACGATGCCGTGGTCGCGCACCGCGGCGGACCTCACCGCAGGCCCGCCACGGCGAGGACCTCTTCAGCGCCTGCCGCGCCGCGGGGAAACTCCCCTGCCGGCCGCCCGTCCCGCATGACGATGACGCGGTGGGCGAGGCCGAGGACCTCCTCGACCTCCGAGGACGCCAGGAGCACCGCCACGCCCTGGGCGGCCATCCCGACGATCAGCCGGTGGATCCGGGCCTTGGCGGCCAGGTCGACCCCGCGCGTCGGCTCGTCCGCCAGCAGGACGCGGGGCGCGCGGACGAGCCACTTGCCGAACACCGACTTCTGCTGGTTGCCGCCGGACAGCGTCCAGGCGGGGCGGTCGAGCCCGGCGCCGCGGATGCCGAGCGCGTCCGCCGTCTCCCGGACGGCCCGCCGCTCCGCGCGCCGCCGCACGAGGCCGAGGCGGCGGCGGTCCGGCAGGCCGGCCAGCGCGAGGTTCTCGGTGGTGGGCCTGACCAGGACCAGTCCCTGGGCGGCGCGCGACTCCGGCACCAGGGCCGCGCCCAGGGCCATCGCGCGGGACGGGCCCCCGCCGGTGGCCGGGCGGCCCGCGATCGTCACCTCGCCGCGGTCCGGCCGGTCGGCGCCGAAGATGAGCCGGAGCGTCTCCGTCCGTCCGCTGCCGACCAGCCCGGCCAGGCCGACGATCTCCCCCGCCCGCACGTCCAGGCTGACTCCGCGCACCGCGCGGCCCCGGGACAGCCCGCGCGCGGCGAGCATCACGGGCGCGCCGTCCGGTACGGGCTCGGGCTCGGGGTACAGCACCTCGACGGGACGGCCGACCATGTCGCGCAGCAGGCCGTCGCGCGTCAACCCGGCGGCGGGCGCGGTGCGGACGTGCCGCCCGTCGCGCAGGACGGTGACGACGTCGCAGGTCTCCAGGACCTCGTCGAGCCGGTGCGAGATCAGCGCGATCCCGATGCCCTCGCGTCCGGCCAGCTCGCGGAGCAGGCGCAGCAGGTCCGCCGCCGCGGACCGGGGCAGCAGGGCGGTCGGCTCGTCCAGCGCGATCAGCCGCGCGCCCCGGGCGAGGGCGCGCAGGATCTCGACCTGCTGGCGGTGGGCGGAGGACAGGTCCCCGGCGCGGGCCGAGGGGTCGAGGTCGAACCCCGTGCGGCGGGCGAGTCCGGCGAGGCGGCGGCGGTCCCCCGCCGGGTCGCGCAGCCCGCGCGGGCGGCGGCCGGACGGGACGCCGAGGAGCACGTTGTCGGCGACGCTGAGGGCGGGCACGATCGCGCCCTCCTGGGTGACGAGCGCTATCCCCCGCCGGAGGGCGTCGCGCGGGGAGCGTAGGGAGACCCGCGCGCCGTCCACGGCGACGTGCCCCGAGTCGGCCGGGACGGCTCCGCACAGGATCCGGGCCAGGGTGCTCTTGCCCGCGCCGTTCTCGCCGACGAGGCCGTGGACCCGCCCGCCGCGCAGGGTGACGGACACCTCGTGCAGGACGGCCGTCCCGCCGTAGCTCTTGCGGATCCGTTCGAGCGCGACGTCCATGCTCCGGCTACTCGGCGTACTCGCCGGTGATGCCGGAGGAGGCGATCAGGCTCTTGGTGACCTCCCCGCCGTTCGGGGCGAGGGTGGACAGGTCCGTCGCGGGGGCGACGTACTGGCCGCGCGCCTTGGCCAGCCCCAGTTCGGCGGCCTTGGCCCCGGCGGTCTTGACCGGCAGGTAGGGGATGCCGAACCAGCGGCCCTCGCGCACGGCGGCCACGGCCTGCCGCGACGCGCCGTTGCCGACGTACAGGATGTCCTTGCCCTTCGCCACGGCCTCGGCGCCGAAGAGGGCCTGCGACGACCCGATGACCACGCGCACGTTGGGGTGGGCTTGCAGGAGGTCCTGCATCGCCTTGCGGCCGGAGTCGCGGGTGTACCCGCCTTCGACCTGCGCCACGAGCTTCACGCCGGGTGCGCCCTTCAGGGTCTGGACGACCGCCTTCGTGCGCGCGTTGTCCAGCGGCAGCGTCTTCAGTCCCTCCAGGTAGGCGACCTCGCAGGGCCGGAGCTTCTTGCTCTGGCAGGCGGCGGCGCCGAGCCGTCCGAGGCGCTTGCCGTTCTCCGTCGGCACGTCGACCAGCGAGATCGTCCCGGGGACCTGCGGCTCGGCGGTGTCGTACCGGACGCCGACGGGCGTGAACTGCACCACGACGGCGATCCCGGTCTGCGCGGCGTTGCGCAGGGCCGGGACGACGGCGGTGCCGTCGACGGCCTGGACGACGAACACCCCGAAGCGCTTGGCGGTGATCGCGTCCTGGAGCTGGCGGACCTGCGTCTGGGCGTCGAAGCCGGAGTCGAAGAACTCCGCCTTGCCGCCCTCCTTGCCCGCCTGCTCCCGCACTCCCTCGAACGTCGCCGTCGAGAACGAGTTGGCCTTCGCGAACCCGAAGAACGCGATGCTCTTGGCATTGCCCTTGGCGACCCCGGTCCCGGACGCGCCGTCGTCGGGATCGGCGCACGCTGCCAGGAGGACTAATCCCGCCGCGGCCGCCACCCACCGCCGTCTCATGCCTTGTGCCCCACTCCCACGTAGAACCATTCGCCGCCGGGGCGCCCGCGCTCGTCCTCGTTGTCCGGACGCCACTCGTTGACCTGCGTGACCCCGGGGTCGAGCACCTCGAACCCGTCGAAGAACCGGGTGATCGCCGCGTGGCTCCGGTGGACCAGCGGCGCGTTGGCGTCCTCGTAGACCTCCCTGGCCGCCGCGCCCTCCTCGGGGTGGGCGTCGTCGGTCAGGTGCGAGACGATCAGGAGGCTGCCCGGGACGAGCCGCTCGGTGTAGCGCCGGACCACGTCCCAGGGGTCCTCCTCGTCGGTCAGGCAGTGCAGGATCGCCACGAACAGCACCGCCACGGGCTCGGAGAAGTCGATCAGCCGCCGCACCTCGGCATGGTCCAGGACCTCGCCGGGCCGCCGGATGTCCTCCTGGACGACGGCCGTCGTGTCGTCGATGGCCCGGAGCGCGCGGGCGTGCGCCAGCACGACCGGGTCGTAGTCGACATAGACGACGTGCGCGTCGGGCCGCACCCGCTGGGCGACCTCGTGCACGTTCTCCTGGGTCGGCAGGCCCGTGCCCAGGTCGAGGAACTGCCGCAGGCCCCGCTCGGCCGCGAGCCGGACGGCGCGTCCGAGGAACCCCCGGTTGGCGAGGCAGATGTCCCGGCTCGGCCCCAGCGCCATGATCTTCTCGGCGGCGTCGCGGTCGACCTGGTAGTTGTCCTTCCCGCCCAGGTAGTAGTCGTACATCCGCGCCGCGTTGGGGACGCTGATGTCAGGCTCGAAGGACGGAAGGCTCTGGTCGGTCACCGGTGCCCCTCGGGAGAGGGCTGACTGCCACGGGAAAGGCCCATACCGAGGTGATCGTAGTGGCTGAATGCCGCATACAAGTGGGTTTAGCGGCGTTTCGCGGCTTTTACGGTAATCCGGTCAGCTGTTCGGGGCGGTGCAGGGGACGTTGGCGAAGGCGCCGCCGGTCACCGCGTTGTCGCAGCGGACGGTCGCCAGGGAGCGCGCGGGATCGTCGATCTTGAAGCCGAGGCCGCCGTCGCCGGGCCGCCCGGCGAGGTCGACGGTGTTGGCGGTGAAGTCCGCGCGCAGGCCCCAGTCGCCGGAGCCCTGCTTGCGGTGCGTCTGCCACCCGTCGGCCGGGCTGCCGGTGCAGGTGTTGCCCGAGATCACCCAGTCGTTGCCCTTGACGTCGCCGCAGCTGTCGCCGCCGTCCTCGGTGAGCGCCCCGGCGTCGAGGGAGTTGCCGGAGACGAGCCCGCCGGTGGTGCCCTCCTTGACGTCGACGGGCTCGGCGGTGGTGGCGTAGATCATGTTGCCCGCCACGGTGTTGCCGTCGCTGCGGTCCGGCAGGCCGCCGGTGTAGACGGGCCAGTTGACGTTCGCGGACCCGATGTAGACGCCCTCGCCCCACGCGTCGTGCGCGAGGCCGGTGTCGTGGACCCGGTTGCCGGTGATGAGGGAGTTCGTCGTGTTCCTGCGCAGGTGGACGCCCTCGTCCCCCACGTCGTGGATGTGCAGGCGCTCCAGGGTGACATGCTCGGCGGAGTCGACCACGACGCCCTTCTTCGCCTGCGCCACCGTGAAGCCGTACGGGTGCCACCAGGAGGCGCCGTCCAGGTGCAGCCCGTACGCGCCGTCGTAGCCGTCGTTGGTCAGGACCGCGCCGGGGCCGCCGCACAGCCAGATCGGAGCGGTGGGCGTGCCCGGGGCGGTCGCGGTCCAGTCCCCGTTGTAGGTGCCGTCCGCGATCTCGATGACGTCGCCGGGCCGCGCGTCCGCGAGCGCCGTGGCGAGCCGGGCCGGGGTCGCGGCGGTGACGGTCGGCGCCGGGCAGCCCGCGTCGGTGGCCGCCGAGGCGGCGCCGGGGACGGCCGCGGCGGCCGCGGCGGTCACCGCCGCCGCGCACAGATGGATGAGCATGGTCCTCCCGGGCGGCGGTCAGGTGCGGTCGCCCGCACGGCGGCTGACGGCCTTCCGGAGGCGGCGGGAGGCGGCGACGATGCCCGCCGAGCCGACGACGAAGACCGCCGCCAGGACGATCCACAGGTGGGGCGGGTGCGCGGCGGAGACGACGAAGCCCACCGACGCCAGCAGGAGGAACAGCACGAAGATCCCGCCCAGCGACCGGCGCCACAGCGGGACGCGCAGCTGGTCTGGATCGGTCGAAACGGGCATCGAACCACCTCTCTCTGACTTCGGCTCAGGCACCCGGCTGGGTCTTGGCGATGGTGACGAAGCGTTTGGGCTTTCCCGTCAGCACGCTGCCGATGATGACGAACGCCGGTATCACGGCGGTGGGAACGCATAACAGCATCGCCACGACGACCTGGAGGGCGCGGAAGGCGTTGAAGCGGGCGTCCGGTCGCTTCCCGGCGGGACGGGCGAAGCGCCTTCTGTTGGCATCGCCCCCGGAATTGATCCATCCCATCAGGCCGTAGGAGGCGAACCAGGCGACCAGCGACGTCCAGAAGACGGCGTGCACCTGCGGAGGGACCTTGGTGATTCCCAGGGCCACGCAAAGGGCTCCCGCCCCGGACGCGAAGACCGAGACGAGGCCCATCGCGTACTTGGCGGCCTTGGGGACCGCCACCGACAGCGGCAGGATGTCGCGTCGCCGGATGGCGGTGAAGTTGCCCCACGTCCAGCGCTTGCGCTGCCTCCAGGCGTCCTTGAAGCCCCACGGCGAGACGAGCTGGATGTGCTCGTGGAAATAGCCCCAGCTGAATCCGGCGTAGGCGGCGTTCGTCCCGAAGACCAGGTCGTCGGACGCGACGATCGGGTGGTCCCATGTGATCTTGTCCTCGACCAGCCCGGTGACGCACAGCCCCTCGCCGTGGACGAAGAGGGGCTTTCCAGTGATGCCCTGGGTGCAGCTGCAATAGATCAGGCAGTTCCGGGTGCGGATGTTGTCGAGATGCGAGAGCAGGAAATGCTTCCACGGGCGGGAGGCATAGTGCCGGTTCACCACCGTCACGCCCTGGCACAGGTCGTAGTCACCGGCGTAGGCGGCGCAGATGTACGCCTTGGTGGGCAGGGTGTCGTCGTCGATGAGGAGTATTTTCGTGTCATAGGAGTTCAGCCCGCACGCGGCCCGTTCGAGGCGGGCGAATTCCAGCGCCCTGGCCTTGTCGATGGCCTTGCACGTGAAGTCCTCGGGCACCGTGATGACGCGGTCCGCGAGGGGATAGCGATCGTCGTGCCCGGGTTCCAGGACGACCCAGATCTCATGCGGGGCGGCGAGGGCGTAGCCGCGGATGGCGGCGATGGTCTCGCGCACCAGGTCCGGCTCCCGTCCCACCGTGGTGATCTGGATGACCAGGTGCCGGAACTTGTCCGGCGCCATCTCGTAGCACTGGCGCGCGTACAGGTGGCCGACGCCCATCAGGTAGAACTCGACGAGCGGGATCAGGAAGAACGGCAGGCACGCCCACTGGAGGTAGTGCGTCCACCCCGGGGCCCCCATCAGCGGCCCCCGAGCCGGACGTTGACCGTCCTCGCGGCCGTCACCAGGGACGCGTCGATGCCGAGCCGTTCCATCTCGATGAGCCACGCGGCGGTGTCCTTCGGCAGGCAGGCACCGGCGTAGGGCCCGCGGCAGGCGGTCCCGTAGCGCGGGTCCCGCAGGCCCTCGGCGGTGGCCGCCGTGATCCTGAAGACCTTCTCGGCATCGGAGATGCCCAGCCGCGCGGCGACGTCCCGCATCTCGTTGAAGAACGAGATCTTCACCGCGTTGAAAAGGTTGTGCACGTATTTCTGGAACTCCGCCGCCTCGACCCCCACGAACTCCATGGGGCGGCCGAACGAGCGGTAGAGGTCGCGGAGGATCCCGGCGGTGCGGCCGTCGTCCCCGGCCACGGCGACGGTCACCAGCGGCGGGTCGAGAAAGTCCTCCAGGGCCGTCTCCGCCCGCAGGTATTCGGGGCTGTAGGCGACGCCGAAATCGGTTCCCGCCCTCGCGCCCGCGGCCGTTTCGAGGACGCCGACCAGCCTTCGCGTCGTCCCCGGCGGCATGGTGGACCGGTAGACGATCACGGGGAACGTGTCCGGCGCCGTGTGCGCCAGGGCCGCGCCGAGGGTCCGGGACGCCTCCAGCACGCCCGTGAGATCGATGCCGTTCTCGCAGGTCGGGGTGGACACCGTCACGAACACCGCGTCCGTGCCGGCCAGATCGGCCTCGCCCGGCCCGGTGGCCGTGAAGCCGAGCGCGCCCACCCGGCGGCGGGCCTCGGCATCGATATCAACAAAGGCGACCTTGTGGTCATGCCGGTCGAACCCGCGGCCGGTGGCCGTGCCCACCACGCCCGCCCCGACCACCAGGATGTTCGCCACGGTTCTCCCCCGGTCCGTGAACGGCGACGATTCGGCACTCTACAAGATCACCATTCTTGCGACGATCAGCGGCCCCCTGAGGGGCGGCGGGAACAAGACAATACAAATGCCAATATTTAGCAATTAGGGCCGACGGCCGCGGGCGCGGCGGCGAGCACCCCGTCCGCCCGTCCGGTCCGGCCTTGTCAGCGTCTGCCCTTCCTTCCGGCCCTTCCCATGTGATCGCATTGGCCAGGGCGAGCGGAGCCGGTCGTCTATCTTGGACTACCGGCCGCGCCGCGTCCGTCCCGTCCCAGCGCGGCGGGAGGCGCGGGGACGGTGCCGAGGGCGGGGAGGCCAAGGGACTCCATGCGAAGGGCAGGGGTGTGACACAGCGACGACCGCGGCTCTCAGCGGAGGAGCCGGCCGGCGGCGGTCCGGCGGGCGACGTCCCGGGCGACGTCACGACCGCCGTCGAACGGGTGCTGAGCACCGCCGCGCTGCTGTGGAGCCGCGCCGACCAGGGCTTGGAGCCCGCGGTGTCGCCGATCCAGCTGCGCGCCGTGGAGGCGATCTCGCGCTTCGGGCGGCTGAACCTCGGCGGGCTCGCCGAGGAGCTCGGGGCGATCCCGTCCTCGACGAGCCGGCTGTGCGACCGGCTGGAGGCCGCCGGCCTGATCGTGCGCGAGAGCGCCCAGGCGGACCGGCGGGAGATCATCGTCCGGCTCAGCGACCAGGGCGAGCGGCTCCAGGCCGAGCTGACGCGGCGGCGGCGCGCGGCCGTGGGCGAGGTGCTGGCGCTGATGTCCCCCGCGTCCCGGGGACGGCTGATCGACGCGCTCACCGAATTCGGGATGGCGTGCGAGCGGCGGCAGCCGGGGCCGTCGAGCGCGGTGGATTTCCGGTCCGCCTGAGCGTTTTCACCGGGCCATACCGGTTTCTCCCGGTCCGGCGGAGGCCGAGGAAAGGCGGGCTCCCACGCTCGATATCAAGTATTTGCCATAGGGCAAACTCTTTGACAGTCTTCCCCTGCGGTCCTCCGTCCGAAGCGGGACGGACCTGCTGGGGAAGCACGACGCCCGCGGGCGGGCGGCCGGTCAAGTTCAACGAGATGGGGTCGCAATGAGCACGCACGGCCGCCCGGCCATGGTCGAACGGGCGCTGCGCGCCGCGCCCGCGTACTCGGTCCCCGAGACGCTGGCCGCCACACTCGGACGCGCGTACCCGCGGGTGGCCTCGGTCCGGGTGCTGGTGAACGACTACCACTCGCGGTTCCTGCTGCCGGTCGAGCCGCTCAAGGCGGTCGCGGCCCCCGGCGCGGACGTCGGGGTGAAGCCGCCCGTCGACCCGGCCGACGATCCGGCCCTGGAGCCGATCAGGATCCAGGGTTCCACCGCGGGCCGGGCCTTCGTGTCCCGGCGCCGCGTCCTGGACCCTCCCCCCGGCGACGGCGGGCAGGACGACGGACCGGTCACCGCCTTCGTGCCGGTCGTCTCGCGGGGCGAGCGGCTCGGCATCCTGGAGTTGGTCTCGGGCGGCGCGTGGGACGACGCGGTGCTGGACGAACTGGAGGAGATCGGCGAGGTCGTGGGCACGGCCCTGAAGGTCGCCTGGAACCACACCGACCGCTACGAGCGGGCCCGGCGGCGGCAGCGCCTGACGCTGGCCGCCGAGCTCCAGTGGCAGCTGCTCCCGGGGCACGCCTGCGCGGGCGACGGGTTCAGCCTCGCCGGGCACCTGGAACCGGCGTACTCGATCGGCGGCGACAACTTCGACTGGTCCGCCGAGCACGACCACCTCGCCCTGACCGTCACCAACGGCTCGGGGACCGGCATCCAGGCGGCCCTGCTGACGTCCCTGACGGTCGGCGCGCTGCGCAACGCCCGCCGGTCGGGCGCCGACCTGGGCGAGCAGGCGAGCCTGGCCAACGACATGGTCCACGTCCGCTACGGCGGCCGGGAGTTCACCGAGACGCTCGTCATGCGCATCGACCTCGCGAGCGGGCTCGTCCACGTGATCGACGCCGGCTCCCCGCGGATCCTGCGGATGCGCGGCGCCGAGGTCACCGGCATCCCGCTGGAGCAGCAGCTCCCGCTCGGCATGTTCCCCGACACCGAGTACCGCCCGCAGCGGTTCCGGCTCGAACCCGGCGACCGGCTGGTCATCGTCAGCGACGGCGTCTTCTCCGCGCGGTCCACCCGCGGCGAGTTCGGGACGAAGGCGCTGGAGCAGGCCACCCGGCGCAGCCGCCTCCAGGACTCGTCCGAGGTGCCCCTCACCGTCATCGACGAGCTGATCGAGCACCACGAGGGAGCCGACCTCGCCGACGACGCCGTGGTCGTCTGCTTCGACTGGAGCGGGTCCTAGGGAGTGATCGCCGAGGTCATGGCCCCGATCCGGCGCGCGGGGCCTCGACCCCATGTGCTGAACCGGTTTGCTCGGGTAAGGGCGGAATCGCCGATCGGCTTAGATCCCAGAGGAAAGGGAGAGTCTGGTGGCGTTCAACCCTCTCGAACACCGCGGCATCCCGCTCGACGACCAGCTCCGCGACTGGAGCCCGCCCGGCGTCCCCGTCGACCCGGACGACCTGGACCCCTACACGCGCTGCCGCATCATCACGTTGAACGGCATCGAGGTCGAGGCGGTGATGTTCAGCCACCACCTCGCGGGCACCTGCCCCGACGCGAAGGTCCAGGAGCGGCTCAGGCACGTCCGCCACATCGAGCAGCGGCAACAGAAGACCCTAAATTGGCTGCTGCCCGGCCAGGCTTCGGTGCTGGAGACGACCATCGCCTACGAGCAGGTCGCCGTCGACCTCACCGGATGGGTCGCCCGGATGGAACCCGACCCGCGCCTCAAGCGGGCCTATGAGTTCGGATTGCTGGAGGACTTCGACCACCTGTACCGGTACGCCGACCTCTACGAGGCGATCGAGCACCGCGGGGCCGAGCGGATCGTCGACCAGGTGACCGAGGTGACGCCGGGCCGCCTCGACCATCTGTGCCGCGGCACGGCCGGCACCGCCCGCCGCCGGTGGGAGCGCGAGGCGACCGTGCCGCTGTCCCGGCTGCACGCACTGACGATCATGTCGGCCGAGCGGCAGACGATGAACTTCTACATGAACGTCGGTCCCATGTACATGGAGCCGATCGCGCGGCAGCTCTACCAGGAGATCGGCCTGGTGGAGGTGGAGCACGTCACCCATTACGAGTCCCTGGTCGACCCGGGCGAGACGTGGTGGGAGCGCCTGGTCCACCACGAGTACAACGAGTGCTACCTGTACTACGCGTTCATGCAGACCGAGAGCGATCCGCGTGTAAAGGCGATCTGGGAAACGCATCTCGGCATGGAGTTGGAGCACCTGCGGCTGGCCTGCGACCTGATGCGCCGCCACGACGGCCGCGACCCCGAGAGCGTCCTGCCGTCCGCGCTCCCCGAGCCGGTCGCCTTCGAGCCCAACAAACGGCTCGTGCGCGAGCTGCTCGCCACCCAGATCGACTACACCACCCTGGGCACCGGCCACGTCCACGAGGCCCACCGGCGCTTCGAGAAGATGCAGCAGAAGGCCAACGCCGAGCACCCGGCCCGGCCGGTGGGCGCCTCCAGGGGGTGGTCCGGCAGGCAGTGACCTCCCGGTCACCTGGTGGGCGGGGCCTGTTCCCCCATGCTCGGCTGAACGTCCCGCGGGACGTTTTGCGGGACGGGATGCGGGTAGTACGTCGCCGCCAACGGGAGTGTCCAGGGGGAAGGCGGTGGCATGGGCGTTCGCGACTGGATCGGATCATGGCCCGTCTACCGCCAGGCCACCGGTGACGACCCGCTGGGCCGCGGAGCGGCCGCCAAGAGCGCGGGCACCGCGCGGCTGACCGCGAGGGTGAGCACCGCCGACCAGGTCGTCAAGTCCGTCTGCCCGTATTGCGCGGTCGGCTGCGGGCAGGACGTGTACGTCCAGGACGGGCGGGTCACCCAGATCGAGGGCGACCCGGACTCCCCGGTGAGCCGGGGGCGGTTGTGCCCGAAGGGCTCGGCGAGCCTTCAGCTGACCACCGGGTCGGCCCGCGAGTACGGGGTGCTCTACCGGCGCCCGCACGGGACGGACTGGGAGCGGCTCGACCTCGACACCGCCATGCGGATGATCGCCGACCGGGTGATCGCGGCCCGGCGGCACGGCTGGCAGTGGGAGCACGACGGCAAGCGGGTGCGGCGCACGCTCGGCATCGCGAGCCTGGGCGGCGCCACGCTCGACAACGAGGAGAACTACCTGATCAAGAAGCTGTTCACCGCGCTCGGGGCGGTGCAGATCGAGAATCAGGCCCGCGTTTGACACTCCTCCACCGTTCCCGGTCTGGGAACCTCGTTCGGACGCGGCGGCGCGACCACCTTCCAGCAGGACCTGCAGAACGCCGACTGCATCGTCGTGCAGGGCTCGAACATGGCCGAGTGCCATCCGGTCGGGTTCCAATGGGTGATGGAGGCGAAGGCGCGCGGGGCGAAGCTCGTCCACGTCGACCCGAGGTTCACGCGGACGAGCGCGCTCGCGGACGCGCACGTCCCGCTGCGCGCGGGCAGTGACATCGCGTTCCTCGGCGGGATCATCAACCATGTCCTGGAGAAGGAGAAGTACTTCCGCGACTACGTGCTGTCCTACACGAACGCGTCGGTGATCCTCGACGAGGACTTCCGCGACACCGAGGACCTGGACGGCGTGTTCTCCGGCCTGAACCCCGAGACGCGGAGCTACGACCCGCGCAGCTGGCGGTACGCGGGGCTGGAGGTCCAGGCGGCCGCCGGGGAGCGGGACGAGGAGTACGAGGACCGCGTCGAGTCCGTCTCGGAGACCGGGCGCGGGGAGGCGCACGGGTCCGGCGGCGCCGCGCTCGGCGAGGGCGACCCGCAGCGGGACCCGACGCTGGAGCACCCGCGGTGCGTGTTCCAGGTGCTCAAGCGGCACTACGCCCGCTACACGCCGGAGATGGTGGAGCGGATCTGCGGGGTGCCGCAGGACCGGTTCCTTGAGGTGTGCGAGCTGATCACCGAGAACTCCGGACGCGACCGCACCACCGCGTTCGCCTACGCGGTCGGCTGGACGCAGCACACGGTCGGCGTCCAGTACATCCGGGGCGCGGCGATCCTGCAGAGCCTGCTCGGCAACATCGGGCGCCCCGGCGGCGGCATCCTGGCGCTGCGCGGGCACGCGTCCATCCAGGGCTCGACCGACATCCCGACGCTGTTCAACCTGCTGCCAGGCTACATCCCGATGCCGCACGCGCACGCCAAGGAGGGCCTGGACGCGTTCGTCCAGGCGGAGGCGGCGCGCAAGGGATTCTGGGGCAACATGCGCTCCTACCTCGTCAGCCTGCTGAAGGCGTACTGGGGCGACGCGGCGACCGAGGACAACGAGTTCTGCTTCGATTACCTCCCCCGGCTCACCGGCTCGCACAGCACCTACGAGACGGCGATGGCGCAGATCGACGGGACATGCAAGGGCTACTTCCTGATGGGCGAGAACCCGGCGGTCGGGTCGGCCAACGCCAAGATCCAGCGGCTCGGGATGGCGAACCTGGACTGGCTGGTCGTCCGTGACTTCTCGCTGATCGAGTCCGCGACGTGGTGGAAGGACGGGCCGGAGGTCGAGACCGGCGAGATGCGCACCGAGGACATCGGCACCGAGGTGTTCTTCCTGCCCGCCGCCGCCCACACCGAGAAGGACGGCAGTTTCACCAACACCCAGCGGATGCTCCAGTGGCACCACCAGGCCGTGGAGCCCGCCGGGGACGCCCGCAGCGACCTGTGGTTCATGTACCACCTGGGCCGCATCATCAAGGAGCGGCTGGCCGAGTCGGACGACGAGATGGACCGTCCGGTGCGCGAGCTGACCTGGGACTACCCGACCAAGGGGCGCCTGGACGAGCCCGACGCGGAGGCCGTGCTGGCCGAGATCAACGGACGCGGCCCGGACGGCGCGCCGATCTCCGCCTACACTGAGCTGAAGCCGGACGGGTCCACCTCGTGCGGCTGCTGGATCTACGCCGGGGTGTACGCGGACGGCGTCAACCAGCCGGCCCGCCGCAAGCCGGGCACCGAGCAGGACTGGATCGCGGCCGAGTGGGGCTGGGCGTGGCCCGCGAACCGGCGGATCCTCTACAACCGCGCCTCCGCCGACCCGGAGGGCAGGCCGTGGAGCGAGCGGAAGGCCCTCGTGTGGTGGGACGCCGAGAACGGGAAGTGGACGGGGCACGACGTCCCCGACTTCGTCCCGGACAAGGCGCCCGACTACGAGCCGCCCAGAGGCGCCGAGGGCCCTGACGCGCTGGCGGGCAACGACCCGTTCATCATGCAGGCGGACGGCAAGGCGTGGCTGTACGTCCCCACGGGCCTGATGGACGGGCCGCTCCCGGCGCACTACGAGCCGCAGGAGTCGCCGTTCACGAACCCGCTGTACGGGCAGCAGCGCAACCCCGTCCGGCACCTGCTGCCGCCGCACCCGGACAACCGGTACGAGCCGAGCGGCGACGCGCCGGGCGCGGGTGTGTTCCCCTTCGTGGCGACGACGTACCGGCTGACCGAGCACCACACGGCGGGCGGCATGTCACGGTGGCAGCCGTACCTGGCCGAGTTGCAGCCCGAGTTCTTCTGCGAGGTGTCGCCCGAGCTGGCGGCCCTGCGGGGCCTGGAGCACTCCGGCTGGGCGACGATCGTCAGCGCGCGGGGCGTCGTCGAGGCCCGCGTCATGGTCACCGAGCGCATGGCGCCCCTCGTCGTGGACGGCAGGCCGCTGCACCAGATCGGCCTGCCCTACCACTGGGGCCCGAACGGCTACGCCCGGGGCGACGCTGCGAACGAGCTGCTGCACATGGCGCTCGACCCGAACACCCACATCCAGGAGGCCAAGGCGCTGGACTGCGACATCCGCCCCGGCCGCCGCCCCCGGGGGCCCGCCGCCCTGGCGCTCGTCCGCGGGTACCGGGAGCGGGCAGGGATCTCCGACGAGACGGGCATGGACGTTTGACGGGCATGGACGTCTGACGCGCGGCGTCCGAGGCGCGCGGCGTCAGCGGACGAGGAGGGTGTGCTCCCCGGCGGGGACGAGCTCGCCGATGACGGGGGCGCCCGGGATCTCACCGGCGACCAGCAGGCCGCCCGAGGTCTGCGCGTCGGCCAGGAGCAGCCGCGTCTCCTCGTCCGCCGAGCCGAAGTCGGTGTGCGGGGCGACCCACTCCAAGTTGCGGCGGGTGCCGCCGCTGACGAAGCCGTCCCGCACGGCCTGCCGCGCGCCGTCCAGATACGGGACGGCGGCGGCGTCGACCACCGCGCCGACGCCGGACGCGCGGGCCAGCTTGTAAAGGTGCCCGAGCAGGCCGAAGCCCGTCACGTCGGTGGCGCAGACGGCGCCCGCGTCGAGCGCGGCGGCGGAGGCGTCCCGGTTGAGCGCGGCCATCACCTCGACCGCGTGCCCGAACACCTCCCCGGTCGCCTTGTGCCGGTTGTTCAGGACGCCGAGGCCGAGCGGCTTCGTCAGCGACAGCGGCATGCCCGGCCGGCCGGTGTCGTTGCGGAGCAGCAGGTCCGGATCCGCGACGCCGGTCACGGCCATCCCGTACTTGGGCTCCGGGTCGTCCACGCTGTGGCCGCCGCCGACGTGGCAGCCCGCCTGCGCGGCGACGTCCAGGCCGCCGCGCAGCACCTCCCTCGCCAGCTCGAACGGCAGGACGTCGCGCGGCCAGGCCAGCAGGTTCACCGCGACCAGCGGGCGGCCGCCGACCGCGTACACGTCCGACAGGGCGTTCGCGGCGGCGATGCGGCCCCAGTCGTACGGGTCGTCCACGACGGGGGTGAAGAAGTCGGCGGTGGCGACGACGGCCGTACCGTGCGCGGGGCCGGTGAGCCGGACCACGGCCGCGTCGTCGCCGGTGTCGAGGCCGATCAGCAGCTCGTTGGGCGAGCCGGGCGCATCGGGGCCGGGGACGAGGCCCGCGACGACCTCCTCCAGCTCCCCGGGCGGGATCTTGCAGGCGCATCCCCCGCCGTGCGCGTACTGGGTCAGCCGCTGTCCCTGGATCGTCGTCATGATGTCCCTTCGGTGTGCACGCGGCAGCGCCGCCGGAGGTCGTCCACCCTTACGGTGTACCCGCGGGCGTCGAGGTGCTCCAGCAGGGGGACGGCGACGCGACGAGTGGTGCCCAGCGCGCGGCGAGCGTCGCTCAGGGTGAACGTGCCGCCGAGCCCGGCGAGGACGTCGGCCGCGCGGGCGTCGTCGCCCGGCAGCAGGACGATCTCCCCGGGCAGCCGCAGGAGCGCACCGGCCGCCGCGGCGGCGGCGAGCAGCTTCGGCGTCAGGCCCAGCTCGGCCAGCCGTCCCGCCTCGGGGGCGCGGAAGGGCGCCTCGGCCAGCTCGCGCCGGACGGCGTCGACCGCCGCCTGGACGGGCGGGGGCAGCGCCGGTGCCGTGGCGCTCCCGTACAGCCTGCCGTCGCGGCGCCGCAGCCCGGACGCCAGCGCCTCCACCAGGGCACGGTCCGGCAGGCCGAGCGCGCGGCGGGCCGCTTCGGCGGGCAGCCCGGGGTCGGTCGGGTGGCGCGCGGCGTGCTCCTCGACGATCGCGGCGAGCCGGTCGCGCAGCCCGGCCCAGTGGCCCGGGTCGGCGAGCCAGTCCCCGGCCACCGGCGCGGACGGGACGGGCACGCCCATCGCGACCAGGTCGGCCCGCCGGACCAGGCCGCGGCGGCGCAGTTCGTCCGCGCCGTCCGGACGGCCGGTCATCGCGGCCAGCTCGCGGGCCCGCGCCACCGCCGCGCCCCGCCGGGCGAACCGCTCCGGGCGGACGTCCAGCACGGTGACCCCGGCCGGGATGTGGTGCCGCCCGGGGTCGCGCAGCAGCGCGACGTCGCCGACGCGCAGGGGCAGCGCCCGCGTCAGCGACAGCCGCGCCGTGTCGTCGCCGAGCGGCCGGACGTGCACCGGCACGGCGGCCGTGCCCGCGTGCAGCATCAGCCGCTTCGGCAGGTCGCGCGCCGGGTCGCCGCGCAGCCGGACGTCGATCACGTCGGCGGCGAGCCAGCGGCCCGGGGCCAGCATCGCCTCGCCCCGCCGGATCTCCCCGGAGCCGCCGTGCAGGTTGACGGCGACGCGGGCGACCGCCCCGGCCTCGTCCCGGTCCCGCTTGAGGCTCTGCAGCCCCCGCACCCGGACGGGATCGCCGCCCGCGGCCGGTTCCAGCCGGTCGCCGACCTTGATCGTCCCCGCGCCGAGCGTGCCGGTGACGACGGTGCCGCGCCCCTGGACGGTGAACACCCGGTCCACCCAGAGCCGCACGTCGGCGTCCAGGTCGGGCGGCGGCAGCGCACCGGCCAGCCGTTCCAGCGCGGCGCGCAGACCGTCCATGCCCTGCCCGGTGGCGCCGCTGACCGTCACCGCGTCGACCGCGCCGAGCGAGGTGCCCGCGATGCGGGCCAGCGCGTCGTCCCTGACGCGGGCGGCGGCTTCGGCGCCCGCGAGGTCGGCGCGCGACACCACCAGCAGCGCGTGCCGGACGCCGAGCGCGTCCAGCACCGCCAGATGCTCCTGCGACTGCCGCTGCCAGCCCTGGTCGGCCGCGACCACGAACATGACGGCGGGCACGGGCCCCACCCCGGCCAGCATGGTGCCGACGAGCCGCTCGTGCCCGGGGACGTCCACGAACGCGATCGGCTCGGCGCCGGCGTTGGCGCCGGCGTCGGCGTCGGCGTCGGCGTCGGCGTCGGCGTCGGTCCAGGCGAAGCCCAGCTCGATCGTCAGCCCGCGGCGCCGCTCCTCCTCCAGCCGGTCGGGCTCCATCCCCGTCAGGGCCCGGACGAGGGTGGACTTGCCGTGGTCCACGTGCCCGGCGGTGGCGACGACGTGCATCAGCGTCCCCCCGCCGCGCGCACCGCCCCGGCGATGACGGCGTCCTGCCCGTCCGGGACGGCCCGCAGGTCGAGCAGGCACCGCCCGTCCTCGATCCGGCCCATCACCGCGGGGGCGCCCAGCCGCAGCCGCGCCGCGTACGGCTCGGGCAGCGACACGGCCGCGCTGGGCAGGACGACGCCCGGCGCGCCGCCTCCCCCGACCGCGGCGTCGCTGGCGACCGCCCGCGCGTCCACGCCGTCCTCCCGCAGGCGGGCGGCGAGGAGCTCCGCGCGCTCGCGCAGGACCGCGACGTCGGCGTGCAGGGCGTCACCGGTCGGGGTGCGCGGCCCCCGCACGGTCGCCTCCAGCGCGGCGAGCGTCATCTTGTCGACGCGCAGCGCGCGCGCCAGCGGGTGCCGGGCGAGCGACCGCACCAGTTCCTCCCGCCCGAGGACGATCCCGCACTGCGGGCCGCCGAGGAGCTTGTCGCCGCTGGCCGTGACGAGGTCGGCGCCCGCCGCGAGGCTCGTCGCCGCGTCCGGCTCGTCCGGCAGCAGCGGCTCGGGGGCGAGCAGACCGGAGCCGATGTCGACGACGACCGGCACGCCCAGCCCGGCGCCCGCCAGCTCGTCGACGCCCGCCTGCCGCGTGAAGCCCGTCATCACGAAGTTGGACGGGTGGACCTTGAGCACGAAGGCCGTCTGCGGCCCGATCGCGGCCGCGTAGTCGCCGGGCGTGGTCCGGTTGGTGGTGCCGACCTCGCGGAGCCGCGCGCCGGTCGCGGCCAGCAGCTCGGGGATGCGGAACCCGTCCCCGATCTCCACCAGCTCGCCCCGGCTGACGACGATCTCCCACCCGGCGGCGAGGGCGGTCGCGGCCAGCACGAGCGCCGCCGCGCCGTTGTTGACCACGTGCGCCGCCTCCGCGTCCGGCACCCGCTCCAGCAGGGCCGCCAGCACCGACCGCCCGCGCCGCGCGCGGGCGCCCGACTCCAGGTCCAGCTCGACGTCGGTCGCGCCCGAGGCCACCCGCACGGCCTCGCGCGCGGCGGCGGACAGCGGCGCCCGCCCGAGGTTGGTGTGCAGCAGCACGCCGGTCGCGTTGACCACGGGCCGCAGCCCGGACGCGGTGTCCGGCAGCGCCCCGACCGCCGCGTCGGCCACCGCGCCGGGCGGGATCTCACCCGCCCGCGCCCGCCCCTGCGCCGCGACGACCGCCGCCTTCACCAGGCCGCGCCCGAGCCGTCCCGCCGCCTCGGCCAGGCGCGGGTCGGCCATCAGCACGTCCGTCCGGGCGATCCGCCGCCGCGCGTCCTCCTGCTCCATCGGCGACCTCCGATGTCCTCGACCAACGCCAGCATGGCACGCGCGGCCCCGCCGTCCGGGGACGGCCCGCGGGGCTTGCGGGATCCGGCTAGCCCTTGTTATGCATGAGTCATGCATGACCGGCTGGCGAACCTGCTCGGCGCCGCGTCCCTAGCGGTGACGGACCTCGTCCTGGCCGGCGCGACCCGGGCCGCGGGGACGAACCCCAACGCGGCCACCGCGCTGGTCGTCCTGTCGGCCGCCCCGGACCTCGGCATCACCGAGCTGGGCCGCCGCGTGGGCCTGACGCAGTCCGCGGCGGCGCGGATGGTGGACGGCCTGGAGGCCGCGTCCCTCGCCGAACGCCGTCCGGGCGGCGGCCGCACCGTCCGCGTCCGCCTGACGCCGCGGGGCGAGGAGACGGTAAGGCGAATGCTCACCGCCCGCGACGCACCACTGACCGACGCCCTCAGCGCCCTGGACGAAGCCGAGCGCGACACGCTCACCGACCTCCTCGCCAAGCTCCTGGCCCGCCTGTACGAGGAGATCCAGGACGCGGACCTCATGTGCCGCCTGTGCGACCGGCACTGCTGCACGACCGGCGCCGTCTGCCCCGTAGGCCAGGCCGAACGCGACGCACAAGCCCGCGATGCGGCAGAGGCGGGTGGTGCCGCGTGATGGGGGCGTGGCTGGCGTTGGGGTCGGCGGTGGCTTACGGGGTCGCCGACGTTGCGGGCGGGTTGCTGTCACGGCGGGCGGATTTCGGGGCGGTCGCACTGCTCGGCCATGTCTCTTATACACACCTCACGCTGCCGACGATAAGGCCCG